>CANJJS010000012.1 GCA_947474705.1 Acetobacteraceae bacterium
CGTCGCGCGTATGCGCGGCAATGAAACATAAACGTAAATCCATCGCGCTTCGCTCGGTCCAGGGCATCGGGGGGTCCTCCGGACGCCGGACGCACGCGTGTTAACCATGTGCCCGGTCCAGAGTGTTAACCATGTGCCCGGTTTGTACCGGGCAGCGCCCCGGTGCCAGCTACGACGACATGCCCAATGGCGGTTGCACGTCCTCCGGGATCGGGCAAACGTAGGGTGTGCGTGCGGTGCGGGCCTGAAGGTCCGCCTTGGCTTTTTCCCGCAGATCGCTGTCCCGCATCGCGTCCAGCGCCGTGCCCGCCATGACCTTGGCCACGTGAACCATGCCTTTATGCGCCGCCGGCAATTTGCCCTGCGCCGTTAATTGCCAGGAATGACCGGGCGTTCCGATGGCATAGGTCGCCCCGCGCGCCTGCACCGTCGGCACCACCCAACTGACATCGCCGATATCGGTCGACCCCACCATCGGCTCCCGTTTCGTATCCAACGGCACGACCGCGTCGCACAAGGTTTGTCCGGGCTTGTATGGCATGCCGACGCGGCGGTACGCGGCTTCGATATCTTCCAGCGACAGGGTCGCCTGAAATTCCGCGGCTTTCGCCCGGTCGGCGTCGTCGAAGGGCGGAGGGCCCAAACGTTCGAGATTGTCTTGCAATGCGCGTTCCAAGGGCGTGTTGCCCAACAGGTTTGACACAGCGCTGATCGTCGCCGATGTCACCGCTGTTTCGGTCATCAGCGCCGCGCCCTCCGCGATTTTCTTCACCCGGGCGATAAGCTGGGTCAGTTCCGGCAGGTTCCGGGCTCTGATCAAATATCGTACCTTGGCGAAAGCCTGCACCACGTTTGGCGCGATCCCGCCGGAGTCGAGCATCGCGTAATGAATACGCGCGTCCGACGGCATATGTTCGCGCATATAATTCACGCCGACATTCATCAGTTCCACCGCGTCCAGCGCGCTCCGTCCCAGATGCGGGGCGGAGGCGGCGTGCGAGGCCCGTCCGGTAAAGGAAAAATCGATCCGTGTGTTCGCCAGGGAAATCGGATCGTTCAGCCCGGCGAAGGCGCTGGGATGCCAGGACACCGCGATATCCACGTCGGCGAACGCGCCGGCCCGCACCATGAACCCTTTGGCCGCGCCGCCTTCTTCAGCCGGACAGCCATAATACCGGACCCGTCCCTTCATTCTGTTGGCGGTCAGATAATCTTTCAGCGCGGCCGCCGCCAGCAACGACGCCGAACCCAGCAGATTATGTCCGCATCCGTGTCCATAACCGGCGCCGGGTAGCGGCCGGGGTTCGGCGACACCGGCTTCTTGCGAAAGTCCAGGCAAAGCGTCGTATTCCCCGAGAATGGCGATCACGGGGCCATCCTCGCCGGCCTCGCCCATCACGGCGGTCGGAATGCCCGCCACATTTTCCGTGACCCGAAACCCCTGCGCCCGCAGGACAGCGGTATGCTCGGCACAGGATTTGAATTCGCCATAGCAAAGCTCGGGTATTTCCCAGACCCGGTCCGACAGGGCGATGAAATCGTCCTGCTTCGCATCGACCAGGCGCCAGATTTCCTCGGTGTTTTTCATCGCTGCTTCCCCTTGACCGCGCATGTCGTCAGATGATCGTCGACCATCCCGCTCGCCTGCATGAACGCATAGCATATCGTGGAGCCCACGAAGCGGAACCCCGCTTTTCGCAGCGTTTTACTCATCCGTTCGGATGTCTCGGTGGACGCGGGCACCTGACCGGGTTCCGTCCAATGGTTAACGATGGGCGTCCCGTCCACGAAAGACCACAGCCACGCCGTCAAACTCCCATGCCGCGCCGCCGCTTCCGCCGCCGCCTGGGCATTTCCCCGGACCGACCAAACCTTCAGCCGGTGGCGAATCACGCCCGATTCGGTCAGCACCGATTCCAGCTCCGAATCGGTCATCGCCGAGACGCGCGCGATATCGAACCCATGATACGCCGCGCGATAGGCTGCCCGCCGCGCCAGCACCGTCCGCCACGACAGTCCCGCCTGGGCGCCTTCCAGCGAAATCAACTCGAACAAGGCACGATCGTCGCGATGCGGCACCGCCCATTCCGTGTCGTGATACGCCTCCATGACGGGACCGGCGTTCAACGCCCATGAACAACTCATGACGAAAACTCCCGAAACAATAAAGGCCCCGCGGTCGCCCGCGGAGCCTTCGCATTGCTATGACTGTCCGTTGCCGGACCGGAGTATATTACGCCGCCGCGTTCGCGCCGGCGATCCTGGTCTTGGCAAGAACTGCCACCAAACAATGAGACACCAGATCACCTCCTTTCAGTTGTTGCATCGACATCCGAAGACTGCGCGCGATTCGCCCCATGGCGCAAGCGAAGAATCGCGAGGGCCGAAATTTTTATTGTTAACAATCCGCTAAGCATTGCCGCCTACGCCGCCAGTTCCAAAATCTCGACGACCTCGGCGGGCGAGGAAATTCGCCGCGGATTGCGGGGGATCCACGGCGTTCCCATCGCCTGTGCCGCGATCCGCGGGAATTCCGCGCGCCCGATTTTCACCGCGCCCAGACTCCGCGGCATGCCCAGCCCGCCGATGAACCTGTCGAGCAAATCGCCCGCGTCCTCGCCCGCATGTCCCATCGCCGCCGCGACCATCGCCTGCCGGTCCGCGTTGGCGGATTTGTTCCACCGCATCGCCGCCGGCAACATGATGCACGACGTATGCCCGTGCGGAATGCCGAACACCGCGCCAAGCACATAGCCGATGCCGTGGCTCGCCCCCATGGGCACACCCGCGGCCAGCGGTCCCATCGACAGCCAGGCGCCAACCTGACAATCCTGGCGCGCCTGCAGATCGCCAGGGTTTTGCTTTACCCTGGTCAGACCCGACGTCAGCAGGCCCAGTCCCCGGAATGCCTGCGCGTCGCCAAAAGGGTTGCTTTCCAGGGAACACATGCCCTCGACGCAATGATCCACCGCGCGGATGCCGGTCGACAGAAACAGCCATTCCGGTGTGTGCACGGTCAACGCCGGATCGAGAATCACAGCCGCGGGGATCGTCAGCGGATGTTTCAACATTTCCTTCACCCTGGTGGCTTCGTTCGTCACCCCGGCCAGGGCGCTGAATTCTCCCGCCGACAAGGTCGTGGGCACGCTGATTTGCCGGGTAATGGGCGGTTTGAACACGGCGTCGCCGCGCAGCGCATCCATCCCCTCGACGGTGAAAACATCGTTGGCGAGGCAAAGTTGCACGGCTTTCGCGCCGTCCGTCACGGAACCGCCGCCCACCGTCACGATCAGATCGGCGTTCGCCTCGCGCGCCATCGCCGCCGCCGCGGCCACCGCGGATCGGGGTGTATGAGCGGGCATTTTATCGAACACGCCCGCGCAACGATTCCCCAGCGCCGCGCGGATTTTCGAAATTTCGTCCGTTTCGCGGTTCAACGTGCCGCTGACCATCAGGAACACCCGCTCGGCGCCCAGCCGGGTCGCCTGTTCCGCGACGGCGGCGGCGGCCGGTTTGCCGTATATCACCTCTTCCATTTTTCCGAATACAACGCGTCCCTCGGTGGTCATGGTGCTGTCCTCTCGTGGCAATGTGTTTCCTGGCCGATGAAATAATGCCTCTTCGCCACGGGAGCCACCCGGAGGGCCCAGCGCCGCGCCGAACGAAGCTTGTCGCGCATGGGGAACAAGCGCCCCCGCCGATTGGCCAGTCCGGGCAATGCCGCCTCGACGCCGCCTGGAAAGACCCTCGGCGCCGGCGCGGGACACGATCGCGGTCGCCGCGATTTGCATGGCGGCGATCCCGCTGGCCATGGGCCTCGATCTTTTTCCGCTCCCAAAGCCGGCCGCGCCGGGTCTGTCCGCGCGAAAAGGGTATGAGGCGCGGCTCGACTTCGCGGTCCGTCCGCGTGTAAATTTCGGTTCCCACCGGAAGTCACAGGATCGCATGACCATTGTCGTCGGTATTCCCGCCTGCGCCACCGTCGCCAACGAACGGCCCGTCCACCAAACGCCGGCGCGGTATGCCGACGCCCTGATCGGCGGTTCTGGCGCCGTGCCGCTGATCGTGCCGCCGATGGGGGAGGGGCAGTTGGCCTTGCTCGACCGTCTGGACGGGCTGCTGGTGCCGGGCAGCCCGAGCAACGTGCATCCTTCCAACTATGGCGTGAGCGTTAGCCTGACACCCGAGAAACACGATCCGGCGCGGGATTCGACGACACTGCCGCTGATCCGGGCGGCGATCGCGCGGGGGATTCCGGTGCTGGCGATTTGCCGGGGCATTCAGGAACTGAACGTCTCCATGGGCGGCACGTTGCTGCAGAACATCCACGACATGCCCGGCCGGATGGATCACCGCGGCAATGGCGGCGGCTCTTTGGACAAGGCTTATGGCCCGAAGCACACGATCGCCGCGGCGGGAGCCCTGGCGCGCATCGTGGGCGCGTCGGAGGTCATGGTGAATTCCCTGCATGGTCAGGCGATCGACCGTCCCGGCGAAGGGCTGGTCGTGGAAGCGCTGGCCGAGGATGGCACGATCGAGGCGGTGTCGCTGCCCACTGCCAAAGGGTTCGTGCTTGGTTTACAGTGGCACCCGGAGTGGCGCTGGGCGGAACAACCCGCGAGTGTCGCCATCTTCCGCGCGTTTGGCGAAGCCTGCCGCGCGTATCGACAGAGTCCAGGAAAGGCAGCGTAACCATGGATCTTCAACTCGCCGGCAAAACGGCGCTTATCACCGGCGGTTCCAAAGGCATTGGACGCGCCACCGCCGAGGTTCTCGCCAGCGAGGGCGTTAACGTCATTCTCGTGGCGCGGGATCAGGCGACATTGGACGAGGCCGCGGCCGCGATCCGCGCCAAGCGTCAGGTGAATGTCCGCACGATCGCGGCGGATTTGTCGAACGACGCCGCGGTGCGGAAGGTCGCGGCCGAGGCCGGAGAACTCGACATTCTCGTGAACAACGCCGGCGCCATTCCGCCGGGCGATGTGCTGTCCATCGACGACGCGAAATGGCGCGCGGCGTGGGACCTGAAGGTGTTCGGCTATATCTCCTTCTGCCGGGTGATGTACGGGCAGATGAAGGCGAAGAAGGCCGGTGTCATCGTCAACGTGATTGGCGCGGCGGGCGAGAGTTTTCCGACCAACTACATCGCGGGCGCGGCTGGCAATGCCTCGCTGATGGCGTTCACGCGCGCGCTGGGCAGGGGCGCGCCGGCCGATGGGCTGCGGGTGGTGGCGATTAATCCGGGGCCGGTGGAAACCGACCGCCTGGTCATGCTGCGCCGCGCCGAGGCGCAACAGAAGTTTGGCGATCCGGACCGCTGGCGCGAACTGACGGCGGGGATGCCGTTCGGCCGCGCGGCCAGCCCGGCTGAGATTGGCAACGCGGTGGCGTTCCTGGCGAGCCCTCTGTCCGGCTACACGACCGGCACGGTGCTGACGATCAACGGCGGCGGCTGAATTTTTCGCGTTCGTTGGGTTCGAGCAGCGCCCTCCTCCGGGGAACCGGGGGAGGGCGTTTTCGTTTGGGCTTGTGGTTTGGTGGATGACCAGTTATCTGACCAGTCAGATGCTTGCCAAAAGATGAATGGCGGCATTAGCGGAACAGAAGGTTTCGGAGGATAAGACCATGACCACCTGGCCGGTCCAGGATGCCAAAGCGAGGTTCAGCGAGATGCTCGATGTCTGTTTGAAGGACGGTCCGCAAACCGTCAGCCGCCGGGGCGTCGCCGAGGCCGTGCTCGTCCCGATCGATCAATGGCGCCGCCTGCGGGGCGATGCGCCGACGCTGAAACAGCTTCTGCTCTCCGAGGAGGCGCGGGTGGATATTCCGGTGCCCTCGCGCAAAGGATCGCGCTGGCGGCCGGCTCCGGTGTTCGACTGACCGATGAACCTGATCGACACCTGCGTGGTTTCGGAGTTACGAAAACCGCGGCCGCATTTGCTCGCGACGACATGGCTGAGCCGGGTGCCGGACCGGGAGTTGTTTCTGTCGGCGGTGACGATCGGGGAGTTGCAGGCGGGCGTCGAAAATCTCCGCGCGCGGGACGCGGCCAGAGCCGCCGACATTGAGGCCTGGGTTGACCAGATCTCCCGCGTTTGGAACGTCCTGCCGATGGACGCGAAAATCTTCCGGCGATGGGCGGTTTTGATGCACGGACAGCCCGACGGCCTGATCGCGGATGCGATGATCGCGGCGACCGCGCAGGTGCACGGGCTGGTCCTGGTGACGCGCAATGTCCGGGATTTCGCCGCTCTGGGTGTCCCGACCCTTGACCCCTTCGCGCCGGTCTGATCCCCTGCCGGAAAGGGGGATCGATCCATGCGCATTCACAACCTGTACGAAGACGCCGCCGGAGTATCGCATTTTCGCGACATAGAGGTCGCGTGGGAAGAAATCCGCGGCGCCAACAAGTTCTCGCCGCGCCAGGACGCGTCCGGCATTATTTTCCGCGAGACAACCCAGGACTACACGGTCGATTGGCATCCGGCGCCGCGGCGTCAATATGTGATCAATCTCGACAGCGCCGTGCACATCACCGCCGGCGACGGCGAGACCCGTTACATCGGTCCCGGCGAAATCGTGCTTGTCGAAGACACCACGGGAAAAGGCCACATTTCCAAATTCGTCGGCGGCGCGATGCGCCGTTCCATCTTCGTGGCCCTGGACTGAGGTTTTCGTATGTACCTGAATAAATTCGCCGACGGCTCGGCGCCCGAGGATATGACCGGAACGGACGAGTTCCGCAGTCTTCTGTCGAGCGCGGGCGATCTCGGCATTCCGCACGATCCCTCGATTGCCTATGCGTCCGCCAATATCGTGATGCGGCGGCAAAGATTCCATTATCTGGAGTGGGGCGACCGGCGGAACCAGACCATCGTGCTGCTGCACGGCGGCCACCAGTCCGCGCATTCCTGGGATTTGGTCAGCCTGCATCTGGCCCAGAAATACCACGTTCTGGCCTTGGACCAACGCGGGCATGGCGACAGCGAGTGGGCGCGCGACGTCGAATACTCCAACCACACGATGTCGTTGGACGCGATGGCGTTCCTGGACGGAATGGGGCTGGAAAAGCCGATCCTGATGGGCCACTCGATGGGCGGGCGTAACAGCATGCTGCTCACGAAACAGAACCCGGCGCGTCTGAAGGCGCTGGTGATCGTCGATGTCGGACCGGAACTTTCCGACCGCGGCCGCATTGCCATTCAGGGCTTCGTGCAGGAAAATCAGGAATTCGAGGATCTGGAAGCCTTCGTCGCGAACGTTCGCAAATACGATCCGTACCGCTCGCGCGAGCACATCGAGCGCACCGTGAAATACAACATGCTCCAACGCGCGGACGGGAAATTCGTCAGCAAGTGCGATGCGACGTCGCGGCGTCTGGGGATACCGCGGGGCACCGGGCCGCTGGACAATATCACGCTGGACGATGCCAAAGCGTTCCATCTGCCGGTGCTGCTGGTGCGCGGGGAAAATTCGAACATTCTGGCGCCCGACGCGGCCGAGCGGTTCGCGGCGGCATTGCCTCAGGGGCGGCTCGCGACGGTGCCAAACTGCGGGCACAACGTCCACGGGCAGAATACGCTGGGGTTTATCGGCGTGTTGGGCGAATTCCTCGCCGGGCTGAACTGAAAAGGAAACGGCGGCGCGAACCCCGCGCCGCCGTACCGGAAAAATCTCAGAGAACGCCGAGGATCGTTTCCGCCTTGCTGGCTTCGAAGCCGCCGGGAGCCTCGACGCCGAGATGCGTCACTTTGCCGTCCTGCGCGACCAGCGCGTAACGCTGGCTGCGCACGCCCATGCCGCGCGCCGTGATGTCCATCTCAAGGCCAATCGCCTTGGCGAAAGCCGCGGAGCCGTCGGCCAGCATCTCGACCTTGTCGCCCGTGCCCTGGTCTTTGCCCCAGGCGCCCATGACGAAGGCGTCATTGACGGAAATGCAGGCGATGGTGTCGACGCCCTTGCCCTTGATGGCCTCGGCGTTCTGCACGAAGCCCGGCAGATGCTTGGCGCTGCACGTCGGCGTGAAAGCGCCGGGCACCGCGAACAGCACGACCTTCTTCCCTTTGAAGATGTCGTCGGTGGAAACCTCCTTCGGTCCCTCCGCCGTCGCCATCATCAACTTCATCGACGGAATGGTGTCGCCAACTTTGATCGTCATGATTTTCTCGCTCCCCGATATGGGCCCGCGAACGGCGGGCCCGGTGATCGCGGGCGAGTCCTACCCCGGCCGTGGGCGCGAGTCACGACCCCCTCAGCGGCGCCGGGCGCCTGGGCTTTGTCCGAAAGCACGGACCGGCCACATGCGGAACACACCCTCCAATGCCCGGCGGCAGCAGCGAGCCTCCGTTTTGACTGGACAGCGCGCCGCCGGTGACGAACACTTGGGCGTTCCATGGGAGGAAGCGCGATGACGCGGCCGTTCTGGATTGTCCTGGGCCTGGCTTTATGGCTGTCCGGCCCATGCCGCGCGGCGGACGATGTCGATGTCGCGCTGGTCCTGGTCACCGATGTCTCCCGCAGCATCGACGATTCCGAATACAAGCTGGAGAAAGAGGGCTACGCGGCCGCCTTCCTCAGCGGCAAGGTTCTCTCCGCCATTCGCGGCGGTCCGGCGGGCGCGATCGCCGTCGCCTACGTCGAATTCGCCAGCGCGTTCGAGGTACGGACGGTGCTGGACTGGACCACGATCCGCGACGAAGCCTCGGCACGCGATTTCGTCGCGCGGTTGACGGCGGCGCCACGTTCGTTCTGGGGACGCACGGCGATCGGCGTGGGGATCGATCACGCGGCGGCGATGCTGGCGCGCACGGGGTTCGAAACACCGCGCCGGGTCATCGATGTCTGCGGCGACGGCACCAACAACACGGGCCGCGATGTCGCCGCCGCCCGCGACGACGCGGTGGCGGCGGGAATCGTCGTCAACGGCCTCGCCATCGTCAACGAAAACCCGACGTCCTGGACCTTCGCGCATGTCCAGCCGCCCGGCGGACTACCGAACTATTATCGCGAGAATGTCACCGGCGGACCAGGCGCCTTCGTGCTGGAAATCCGGGATTTTCGAACATTCGGCGAGGCGATGACGCGCAAGCTGGTCGCGGAGATCGCCGGCCTCCCGCCGGTGGAACGCCTCGCGGTCCAACGCGCCAATTGGACAACCCCCCATTGGACAAACGATATGGGCGCTGACATGTTTCCCGATGAAAATCACGGGAGCAATACCGATGGAAATCCGCAATCTCGGCCAGTCCGGTCTTCACGTTTCGGCGATCGGTCTGGGCTGCAATAATTTCGGCGGCCGGATCGGGCTGGAAGAAACACGCTCTGTCATTCACAAGGCGATCGACCTCGGGATCACCTTCTTCGATACCTCCGACACCTACGGCGAGCGCGGCGGTTCGGAAACGGACATGGGCCAGGTGCTCGGCGACCGGCGCAAGGACATCGTCCTGGCTACGAAGTTCGCCAATCCCATGGACGACAGCGGCGAGAAACAGGGGGCCTCGCGCCGTTATATCATGAACGCGGTGGAAGACAGTCTGCGCCGCCTGCGCACCGACTGGATCGACCTTTATCAGGTCCACGCCTTCGACGCGCGCACCCCCATCGAGGAAACGTTGCGCGCCCTGGACGATCTGGTCCGGCAGGGGAAAGTTCGTTACATCGGCTGCTCTAATTTCCCGGCCTGGCGGATGACCGAGGCCGACTGGACTGCCCGCGCGCTGGGGCTGAACAAGTTTGTCTCCTGCCAGGACGAATATTCCCTGGCCGTGCGCGGCGCGGAAAAAGAACTGATGCCGGCGGCGCGCGCGGCGGGGATGGGGATGCTGCCCTATTTCCCGCTTGCCAGCGGTCTCTTGACCGGAAAGTATCGCCGGAACACGCCAATGCCCGCGGGCACAAGGTTCGCCGGCACCCAGCGGCTCGCCGACCGGTATCTGACCGACCGCAACTGGCAAATCGCCGAGCAACTGGCCGATTTCGCCGAGGCGCGCGGGCATACGCTGCTGGAACTCGCGTTTTCCTGGTTGCTCGCGCGTCCCCCCGTCGCCAGCGTGATCGCGGGGGCGACGAAGCCGGAACAGCTCGAACAGAATGTCAAAGCGGGCACGTGGAAGCTGACGGCGGAGGACCTCGCGGAGATCGACCGTATCTCTGGCTGAGGCCGGCGCTGCCCGGCGGACCGCCGGAACCGGCTATTTCCGGTCCGGTCCGGGGGCGATGGCCTGGTCCAGCCGCAGCCCGATGGGATTGGAAAGGTCGGCGCGGATCTTCGCCATGATCTCCAGATTCTCCCAGCGCCGCGTGCCCTCGCACACCGGCCCAGGAACCAGCGACTGAAACATGCGGGCGATGGTCAGCTTGCGCCCGTCCATCCGCCATTGGGAGGAATAGCGGATCAGCTCGCTCTCGATCTTCACATCTGGCGGCAGGGAACTGGGAGTCCGGCTCGCGGGCAGGGTCAGCGCGATCTCCTCGGACTGGATGCCTGGGTAGCAGAACGTCGCGACATTCCGCCCCTCCTGTCCAAGCGTCAGCGGTCCCACCAGAAAATCGCCCGGCCTCGGCAGGATTCGCAGACCGGTCCATGGCACGAAAAACCCGCGCGTCAGCAGCGGAGATTGGTTCTGGAGATGGAACGTGCCGCTCACGGTGTATTCGGCCGAGGCGGAGTTGGGCGGTCCGAACGAATATGCCCCGCTGCCGGGGGTTCCGTTCTCCCGCAGGGTTTGCGCCGCGGCGGCCGGGTTGGCCTGCCCAAACGCGCGCGCGGAACTCCGCAGCCAGACCCCGAAGGCGCCACGGGCGGTGGTGGTGGTGATTCCGGTGACTTCGCCGTCGTCGCCGAACGTCGCGATGGTCCGGCTTTCGGAGATATTCGCGCCCGACGCCAGCATCGGCATGTCGCGCCGTCCGGACGCGGCGCCACCCATGAAAATCGCGGGTTTGCCGTATTCGGAGAAACTCAGGACTCCGAATGGCGCGACGCCTAGGGTGGTGTCGAGATAGAGATCGAGGCTGGGGACGAAGAGCAGAACATGGTTCATCGGCCGCAGGTTCGGCGCACCGGCGAGGGTCGCGCTGTCCGCGGCGTTCAGCAGCACGAACTCGGCGGGGATTCCGCGGGCGCCCAGCAAGGCGTGGAGCAATACCGCGTGTTCCTTGGTATCGCCGAACCCGTTGGTCAGGATGTCCGCGGCGTCGCGCGGATCGGCGCGGCTTTCCTCGAGCGGAATCGGGATGAAGCGGATGTTGTCGCGCACCCATTCGTATAATTTTTGCGCCTGCTCGCGTTTGCCGGTTTCGCCCGCGGTCAGTTTTTCGGCCAACGCCTTGACCGGCGGGGTCGCGGCCGCGTGTGGTAGCAGCACGGTTTCGTAGGCCCGCGCGAAATCGCTCCAGGTGTTGAAGGTCGAGACCGAAAAGCCGGGGTAGCGGTCGAACTGGCTGAGCACGCCGATGTCGCGGGCCGGGTTCGAGGTTTTGGGCGCGCGCAGATAATGCACCCGGCGGTCGATGATGGTTTCCGCCTGATGCTCGAAGCCGCGAAGATCCATTTTGAACCCCATCGAGAGCGGGACGCTGATGGTGTAGTTGGTGTCTTCCCAGCCCACGGTCCGGTCCAGGGTGGGCGCGGTCATGAAGCCGCCGGGGACGCGGGGGTGAAACACCTCGCGCTTGGTCCGGATCGACAGGACATCGTCGGGGCCGACATCGGGGAAGGTGATCGTATAGCGGCGCTGGTCGGAGATTTCGTGAAAATACCGGTCGCCGGTGGGGGGGGGCTCGCGAATCCCCAGGGGGGGCGCGTCCACTGTTTTGCCGTTGGGACGTTCGACCCGCGCGTGCACGATGGTCAGGCGCTCCGTGGTGTTCGACCAACCGATGGGCACGGTGACGATACGCGAGGGATTTTCCGCGGGCGGGCGTATGGTGATCTCGGCTTCGACAGCCCAGGTGCCGTTGGTTTGAACGATCCATTTGGAGTCGACGCGTTCGAATTTGATCTCGGTATCGATCGCGACGGCCGCGTGTCCGGGGATCCCGCCCCACCCCGCCGCCGCCGCCACCAAAACCGCGAGCGCCAAACCCCTGGATTTCATAAAATTCAGCCTCCGGACAAAAAGGTTTCCGCGTCTTCCGCCAGCAGCAGGCGCGCCGCGCGCAATGCCTCCACGGCCTGGCGGCGCCCGGCGGTGTAGGCCGTGCCGTCGCCGTAGCGTTCCTCGAGGGAGGGGCGCGGGTCGCCAGCGGCTTCGCGCGCCGCTTTGGTTTCGGCGAAGGCGAGATATGTGCCGTCGCGATCGGCCAGCTCGCCCGCCGGGTGCGGTTCCCGGTAGAGGTTCCAGCCGGTGAAGGTGCCTCGGGGCACGGCGATGTCGGGCAGCAGCAGGCCGCCGGTCTCGTTGCCGTCGGCGCCCACCTGGGGGACCAGAGCGCCCCAGGATTTGGCGGGCTGTTGGGGATCGGACCAGGAGGGCAGGGGAGAAACGTCGTTCGCGGCGCGCGGCGGGGTCAGGCCGGGAATGGCGGGGAAGGCGGCATCCTTGTCGCGGACCAGGGTGCCGTCCGCGATCCGCGGCAAGCGGCTGTCCGGCGGCGCGCGGTCCGAGACCACCCATTCGTCCAGCGCGACCAGCAGCGCCCGGACCGCGCCCATCGGGTCGTGCCAGTTGCGTGGATTGACGCAGGGGCCGTTGTCCCGCGGCATCCCCGCCTTGCCGCCGTGCTGGGTGCCCGAGATCAGAAAGCCGCGGACATTGGCGGGAAGGTCTATGTCGCGCGTGCCCATCGGGTCCGTGTGCAACAGCGACGCGCCCTTCTGCCAGTATTCGGTGGGCGTGTTGGTCTCGATCAGCTTCGGATCGGAGGCATCGCCGCGCAGCAACGCGCCGGTCGCGCCGGTCAGTGGATCGGTCGCGGTGGCGGCGGAGAAGGGGAATTCCACTTCCGGGAAATCGTGGTCCTCGTGCCAGGTCCGGGTGCGGAAGGGCTGCGCGAAGGGCGTATTGAGAAATACGCGACCGATCCCCGCGACATGAGTAAGAACGCCGTCGAACACGCGGGCGCCGTTTTCGTCCTTGTTGAACCCGTGCGCGATGTGGTCGCGGAGGTAGCGGCCCGCCTGGGAAATCCCGAACGCCAGCGTATGCGTGATCGCGCGTCCCGTGAAATCCGGCCCGTTGGCGCGGATATGGCTGACGATATCCCGCGTCGCCGCGAACCCGATCCCCTGCACCCAAGGCTTCGTCGCCTGATACCGCACTTCGTAGATGGAGCCGGTGACGGGTTTCGTTCCCTCTGGAGCCAGTTTCACGAACCGGTTGTCGGCGAGCACGAAGGGCACCGCGGTGCGTTCGCCGGTCTGGGTGCGCCGCACGGTGACGGAGTCGACCTTGGTGGCTTCGTGCGACAACCGGAACTGCTCATGCACGCCCAACCGCGTCCCCGACACGTATTCGTCGCGGCTGGCCTGGACGATGCCCTCCACGACCGGCGCGTCGAGCCACAATCCCGTGGCTTTAGGCGCGGCGGGGTCCCATCCGGTCCACAGGAGCGAAAAACCGAGGCGGAAGGGGAGGGCGTTGCCCAGATCGGCGGCGGTTTTCGGCTCGTTGCCGGCGGGGCCGGCGCAGAGATTGGCCAGCATCATGATGCGGCCGCGATTGTTGACCTCGTACAGCAGGCGGCCGTTGCCGCGGACGGGGTCGGCGGGCCGGAACAGCACGAAGGCGGACTGGTATTCGACGCGGCCCGCGGCGTTGCGCTGGGCTTTGTCCAGTAGCGCGATGCAAGCGTTGCCGGGATGCGCCGGGTCCAGCGACCCGAAGGCGACGCCGTCGATACGCTCGTACGCACCGGAGGCACCGAATTCCGCGCCGCCCGCCAGCGGTGCGCGCTTCAGAATCTCGATCGAATGGATCATGGCCAGATCAGCGCCGCTTCCGTGCGCTCCTCCAAGGTTTTTCTTGTGAGACCGGGGATCGTGTCGACGACCGCGAAGCCTTTTGGCGTCACGTCCAGCACGGCCAGGTCGGTGTAAACGCGCCGCACCACGCCCTTCGCCGTCAACGGATAGGAGCACAATGTCCGGATGCGGGATTCGCCGGAGCCCTTGGTGTTGTGCTCCATCGCCACCCAAAGGCGTTTGGCGCCGACAGCCAGATCCATGGCGCCGCCGACCTGTTTCACGGGCTCGTCCGGCGAGCGCGCCCAATTGGCGATGTCGCCATTTTCAGCGACCTCGAACGCGCCCAGAACGCACAGGTCGAGATGTCCGCCCCGCGCGATCGCGAAACTGTCGGCGTGGTGGACCAAGGCGGCGCCGGTGATCAGCGAAATATGCTGGACACCCGCGTTGACGAGGTACGGATTGATATTGGCCTCGTCCGGCGCCGGCCCGATGCCGATGACACCGTTCTCGGCGTGAAAAATGACTTCCCGGTCTGTCACGAAATCCGACACTTTCGTCGGAATCCCAATCCCCAAATTCACAAACCATCCCTCCGGGATGTCCTGGGCGATCCGCCTCGCGATGCCGTCCCGGTTCAGCGGTTTGAAAGATGTGTCGCTCATGGCTGGCTTCCCTCAGACCGGAACATGCAGAACGCGCTGCACGAAGACGCCGGCGGTATGAACGTTCTCCGGCTGAATCGCGCCGAGATCGACGGCATGCGCGGTTTGCGCGATCGTGAGCTTCGCCGCCATCGCCATGATCGGGTTGAAATTCCGCGCGCTGTCGCGATGCGTCAGATTGCCGAACCGGTCGGCCTGCCAGGCGTCGATCAACGCCACATCCCCAAAAATCGGATATTCCAGCAGACAGAGACGGTTGTTGATGACCCGGGTTTCCCGGCCCTCGGCCAGGATCGTGTCGGCCGCCGTCGGCGTGAAAAACGCCTGCACGCCGGCGCCCGCGGCGCGGATGCGCTCGGCCAGCGTGCCCTGAGGCACGATTTCCAGGTCCAGCGTTCCGGCCGCGAACTGCCGGCCCGCAACGGAGTTGGGGCGAACGAACGAGCAGATCAATTTGCGAATTGCCCCCGTCGCCAGCAATTCCGCCACCGGCCCGTCGTCGCGGCCCCCCGCGTTCATGACCAGCGTCAGATCGCGGGCGCCGCTGTTGGCGAGGCCTTGCATGAGAAGCTCCGGTGTGCCGGGCCCGAATCCCGCCACCAGCACGGTCGCGCCATCCTGAATGCCCGCCATCGCATCCGCGAGGGAGGGGACGAATTTATCGATCATTGGGTGTTCCCTTGGGTGGGCTCAGAGTGCCACGGAACCGTTGGTGCCGGGAAGGGCGATCAATCGCCGCAAGGTCGGCCGGTGCTGCGCGAGGATGTTCGCCAGCACCGTCGTCACCCCCGCCGCCGCCAATGTTTTCAGCTTCGCGGCCACCTCCTCCTCGGACCCATACAACGCGGCCTCCCGCCGTGCCTCCGGCCGGTCGAGCCAGGCCAGAATATGCGACCCCGTCGTCGCGCCTGGCGCCCGCGCGGCTTCGATCATGCGTTGGTGGCCCATGTCGCGGCGGGCGAAGGCGTCCTCGATCTCCGCCGCCGAGTTCCCGACATAGACATCCCGGGCGACCGCGAGATGGGATGGATCGAAGGCCGGGCCGGCGGCGTCGCGGTAAAGCGCGATGCGTTCGGCGACGATGTCCACCGGCGTGAACTGGTCCAGCAGCAGCCGCAGCCCTTTCGCCGCCGCCGCGCGGATCGAGTCGGGACGGCCCGCGCTGACCCACAGCGGCGGATGCGGTGTCTGGATCGGCGGCGGCTCCAGGATCGCGTCGTCCAGCCGCCAAAACTTTCCTCGGTGGGAAAAGCGTTCCCGGGATGTCCAGGCGCGAACCATGACATCCAGGGATTCGTCGAACCGCTCGCCTGCTTCTTCCGCGTCCAGCGCGAATCCGTGAAATTCGTTGTGGCGGTAGCCGCGCCCGATCCCCAGATCGAGCCGTCCGCCGGACAGCACGTCAATCGTCGCGGCCTGTTCGGCGAGCAGCATCGGATTGTGCCAGGCCAGCACCATGACGGCGGTGCCCAGACGGAAGGTCGTGGTGCGGGCCGCCAAGTAAGACAGCAAATGTAGCGGCGCCGATACCTGGCCCCAGCCTGTGAAATGATGCTCGGTGAGGAAGCAGCCGGCGTAGCCGAGACTTTCCGCCTCCAGCAGATATTCCAGATAATCGCGATAGCCGCGCGCCGGGTCCGAAAGCGTGGACTGGGCGCCGCCAAACAGGCCGAAACGCATCGGACGAGGTCCTTCTCGGTGAGGTCCCGCGCTGTTTACCCTCGTTTCCCGCGGGGTTGAACCGTGGCGCGAAAAATGGCCGCGATGTCATGGAAGCCGCCGCGAAGACGTGGCAAAAGCAGGCCGGACGGACCCTTGACGCGACAGAGATTGAAAGACCCCGATGACCGCACCCCCGCGCGCCAGGCAGATCACCCCCCCCGCGATCAAGGCGCGGAAGGGCGGCGAGCCAATTGTGTGCCTGACCAGCTACACCGCCTCCATGACCCGCCTCGTCGATCCGCATGTCGACCTCATCCTGGTCGGCGATTCCCTGGCGATGACCATTTACGGCATGGACAGCACGGTCGGCGTGACGCTGGACATGATGATCGCGCACGGCCGCGCGGTCGCGAAATCCGCCCGCCACGCCTGCGTCGTCGTCGATCTGCCCTTCGGGTCCTATGAGGAATCGCCCGCGCGGGCGTTTCGGAGCGCGGCGCGGGTGCTGGCGGAAACGGGGTGCGGCGCGGTGAAGCTGGAAGGCGGGGCGGAGATGGCGGAAACCATCCGGTTTCTCACGCACCGAGGTGTCCCCGTTATGGCCCATATCGGCCTGACGCCGCAATCCGTGAACGCTCTGGGCGGTTACGGCGTGCGCGGACGCGGCGCGGATGAGGCGGCGTCCATTCTCGCCGATGCCCTCGCGGTGGCGGACGCGGGCGCCTTCAGCGTCGTGATCGAAAAGACCGCCGAGCCTTTGTCGCGCGAAATCTCCGCCCGGATCGGCATCCCCACCATCGGAATCGGCGCCTCGGTCGCCTGCGACGGACAGATTTTGGTCATCGACGATGTCGTCGGGCTGTTCACGGAGTTCCGGCCGAAATTCGTGAAGCGCTACGCCGAAACCGCGCAAGCCATCGAGGCGGCTGTCGCGGAATACGCCGCCGATGTCCTGGCCCGGCGCTTTCCCGGGCCGGAGCACGTGTTTTCGGCGGAAGCGCCGATCAAAAAGACCTGACGGCGAGGCGCTTCCGCGCCCCGCCGCCGCGACTCATTCCGCCGCCATCCGTGTGGGCGTTTGCGCCAGCAGCGCCCGCGCCTCATTCGCGACACGGGTGCCGTCGAAGAAGTTCGGGTTCTGCGTGCCCCAGAGCCGCACGGTATTGCCGAAAACGAAGTCCTTGAAGTCGTCCTGGGTTATGAACCCATCCTCCACCAGTTCGAACGCCTCCGGCAGCGGATCGCGCATGTCGATCACGTCGAAATGCCCGATATCGGAACTGTAGATCGCGTTCAGCTTCGCGCCGAACGGATTGGTCTTTCCGAATGCGATCGCGTTCATCCGGTCGTCCGCCTCGCACCCGAAATAGAACGGGGTCGAGAACAGGTCCTTCCAGTCCTCCTTCCGCGTGATTTTACATTTGACGAAGTCGTCGAGCTCCTCCAGACCGCCGGTGCCCAACAGTTCCGGATCGGGCACCCCGTTCCGTTCCTTCAGGGCATCGAGAATATCGGAATATCCATATTTCTCGACGAGGTCCATGAGAAGCTTCCGGTCGAGCCGGTCCGGATGCATGTTCTCCAGCGCCCTGGCGTTGCGGCGCTCCCAGTGCTCGATCAGATCGCCGAACAATTGCGACGCCCAACCGACCCCGCCTTCGAGGAAGGCCCATCGCAACTCAGGGAACCGCCGCGTGATCCCACCGAGGAAGACGCCCTTGCAGGCGGCATGCCCCGCGGCGGCGAAGTGGCCGATATGGTTGTAAACGAAGTTCGTTGGCGAATTCCGCAGACCTTGATTGGACCCGGTGCTGTGGAACGTCGGCGCGATCTTCAGGTCGCGGCAGGCGGCCCACACCGGGTCGTAGTCGTAAAGGCCGTCGACGCCGAAGACCTCGTACCAAACCGCGAATTTATCGGCCTCCGGGTCGCCCTTGACCGAGGGTACCTGGCGCGGGAAGGCGCTGCCGAACATCCCGACTTTCGAGCCGAGTTGTTTGGTGGCGAATTCCAGCTCCGCGATCGCTTCTTCCGGATGGTGCATTGGGATGATGGCGGCCGGTGTCATCCTGTCGGAGAGTTTCGAAAAATACTCGGCGGAGACCACGTTATACGCGTGGATCACCGCCCGCCGTGTCTCGTCGTCCTTGATGCGTGGCAGCCGCAATCCCGCCGTCGGATAGACAATGGCGAAGTCGGCGCCGAATTCGTCCATCCGGTCGTAGAACAATCGCGGCATCATCGCCGTGGCGCGATCCAGCGTGTTGCCGGTCTGCCGCGTCCAAAAGCCGGGCATCGCGACCCGCCGGCGCTTCCTTTCCTCGACTGACATGTTCAGCGCGGTTTTCGTCGCGCCCATCGCCGCGAGGAACCCATCGGCGGCCTTATCGCCACCCACTTTGCGCATTTTTTCCGCGAAAACAGGATCGTATTCGACCCAGTGGCCATCGCCATCGATCACCGGATGGTTGAGACTCGCGCGTATTTGCGCGGGCGTCTGGTGTGCGTGACCTGTCATGCTTTCCTCCCACTCTTGTGTGAACGTCGTCGTCCCGGTGGTAGCATCGGACAGCGCAGCACCAATCGTGGCGCGAGTCAAATCGTGGGAGTTACCGGAACGCGCGAATAAAGAACGTCATCGTTACGAAAGATATTGGAACGATCGCGAATCGCCCGGCCCAGACCGGAGGGCGACAGGCGGGTCAGGCGCGCGCCAGGCCAACCGCCCGCGATCGCGCCTCCCCGGTGGCGGCTCGATCTCGTGGCATACCAATCCCGGGGGCATGCCCGCCGGTACCGCCGCGAAAGCCGCGGTCGAAGGCCCGGCCAAAGGCATGGCCCGCGATCTCGGACCCGATAAAATCCGGGTCGTCACGGTCATCCCCGGCTGGATCGCGATGCGCCGTCGGATCGATCCGTGGCTGACCCCGAAGGCCGAGGCGGAGCCTCTGAAACCGCGATGCCTGAACGAGAAACTTTACCCGCCAGACCTCGCGCGCATGGTCCTTTGGCTGGCATCCGACGCCAGCCGGATGTGCGCCGGACAGCTCTGGGTCGTCGACGGCGGGTGGATGTGGCGGTCCTTTCCGTCATAAAAGCCTTGACCCCGGCGGCCCGTATCGCCTTCCTGTGCTTCGCCGTCAGCGCAATCGGAGTTTGTTGTCAGCCATGATCCGTGTCGATGCTCATCACCATGTTTGGCGCCTCGACCGGGGCGAATACCCCTGGCTAACGCCGGATATGTCCATTTATCGGGATTTCGGCCTCGAGGATCTCCGGCCGTTGCTCGACGACATCGATGCCACGGTGCTGATCCAGGCGGCCGCGACAGATGCCGAAACGGACGATCTGCTGGCGATCGCGCGGGACTCGAATGGTCTGGTGCGCGGAGTCGTCGGCTGGGTGGACTTCGAATCCCCCGCCGCCGTCGCGCGAATCGAGGCACTGGCGAAAAACCCTTTGTTGAAAGGCCTCCGCCCGATGCGCCCGGACGGCGGCGACATCGGCTGGCTCTTCGGCGAAACCGCGGCCTCCGCGCTGAAAGCCATGGCCGCGCATGGCCTGTGCCTCGACGCGCCAATCGAGGCGCGGCATTTGCCGGCGTTTACGCGGTTCGCCAACATGTATCCCGATTTGAAAATCGTCCTCGACGATGCCGCCAGGCCGCCCATCGCCGCCCGCGAATTCGACAGCTGGGCGGACGACCTCGACCGCGCCGCGCGTGAAACCAACGCCTTTTGCAAATTGTCCGGCCTCCCCGCCGTCGCCGGCGAGGGCTGGATGATGAACGATGTCCGCCCTTACGTGGACCACATCTTCGATTGCTTCGGCCCGTCGCGGACCATGTGGGGCAGCGGCTGGCCGCTGGTCGAAATGTTCACGCCCTATCAACGCTGGCGCACGATCTGCGAACGCTTCCAGTTCCGCTTCGGTCTCGCGGAACGCGACGAAATCATGTGCGGTACCGCCGTCCGGTTTTACGGTCTGTCGTAACGTCAGACCATCCCGGCGGCGGCGAGAAGCGTGGCGAGGCCGGCCTCCATGCCACGCAGACTCGAATCGCGCTCGACGTCGATCCACTCCTCCAATGAATGTTCCCGCCCGCCGGTGCCGCCAGAGCCGATACGGATGGCGGGAATGCCCAGACTCATGGGAATGTTGGCGTCGGTGGAAGACGCCTCGAACCGTGTCTCGAACCCTTTCGCTTCAATCGCCTCTTTCGCGAAACGCACGAGTTCATGAGATTCGGAGGTATGGCCCGCCGGCCGGTCGCCAATCGGAAGCAGCTCGACCGTCACGGGCCCATTGCGGGTGGACCGCATTTCGTTTTCCGCCGCCGCGGCGGCTTGGACAATGTCGAAAAATCGTTGTTCCAGCGTCGCGAGTTCGTTGACGGACTCCGACCGCAGATCGAACTCGGTCCACACCGCGTTCGGGATCGAATTAATGGAGGTCCCCCCACCCGTGACACTCGCGCTGAACGTCGTTTTCGGCACGGCCGGGACAGGCACGCGCCCGAGGCGAGAGATCGCGTCGGCCATGGCGAACATCGGATTCACCACGCCGAAGGAACCAAAACTATGCCCGCCGGGCGCCTTGAAGGTCGCCCGGTACCGTTTCGATCCGACACCGCCCGTGACGATACGGGTCATATCGGGACTGTCGACGGTGATGAATTGTTCTATGCGGTCTTTATATTGTCCCTTTTGGAACAGGTGGCGCACGCCGCGTAGATCGCCCAGACCTTCCTCGCCGACATCGGCCACGAACAAAATATCCGCCCGCGTCTCGATTCCCGCCGCGTCCATGGCGCGCAACCAGGCCAGCAGCACCGCGAGGCTCCGCGTGTCGTCGCCGATGCCCGGCGCGAAGAGCTTCGTGCCCTCGCGCCGCACTTTCACGTCCGTGCCGTCCGGAAAAACCGTGTCCAGATGGGCGGCGACGCAAATCAGATGCCCGTTGCCGGTGCCGCGGCGGATTCCCGTGACATTGCCCTCGGCGTCGATCTCCAGATCGGACAGGCCATGGGCCTTCGCCATTTCGAACCAGGTGTCCGCGCGGCGGGTTTCCTTGAACGAGGGCGCCTCGATTTCCGTCAGGCGGATAATGTCGCCGACGGTGCGATCGTGTTCCGCGGCGAGCACCTCCGCCGCGCGGCGGAAGGCGTCGCTGTTCATGATGCGGCCAATGGTGGTGTCCATACCCCGGGTCCTTGAAGCGCATGGGAGATACGCGGCAAAATGTCGCATCGAGGGAGAAGAGTCGAATGGATATCGCCGAGTACCAACGGAATTTGCCGGGTCTGCCGAAGTTTTTGGGCATGACCTTCACGCGTATCGAAAAGGACGTCGTCGTCGCGGAAATTGTGGTGCGGGAGGAACATTGCAATCCGGCGGGCACCATCCATGGCGGCGGAATCATGGCCTTCGCCGATACCATGGGCGCCATCGGCACCTGGGTTAATCTTCGCGAGGGGCAGGACACCACGACCATCGAGAGCAAAACGAATTTCTTCGCCGCGGCGCCGATCGGCACGGTGCTCACGGCCGAGGCCATTCCCTTGCATCGGGGGCGCCGGACGCAGGTCTGGGAAACGAAACTGACCCGGCCCGACGGAAGGGTGGTGGCGAAGGTCACGCAGACGCAATTGGTGATTTGACGCCAGGCCCCGATCCCGGCGTTTACGGTTCGTTAAAACCTCCGCGTCAGGATCGGGGCGCGGCAATAGTGCCGTACGGAGGAACGACACAATGCTTTGCATTGACGTCACACTCCGGTGGAAAAAGCGGCACATCCGGATTCGAATTAAGATTCGGCTGTAACGCGTTTCCGACCGGCCCCGGCGGGCAGTACACGCTGTCTGCCGGGAGCCCGAATGCGTTAACAAATTTCCCAATCCGCGTCTATCCACGCGTATGTAGTACTCCCAGCCCAAGGATGGGCGCGAGCCAACTCGACGCCCGCTTCAGTACGGCCGCGAAAGCCTGGGCGCGGTAATCCTTATCGGCGTTAACCAGCCGCGCCAAAGACCCGTTCGAAAATCCGATCCACCGCCCGCGTATGCAGACCGGGATCGAACGCCGCGTCGAGTTCGGCCGCCGAAACCCGCCCGATCACCTCCGGATCGGCTTCCAAATTTTCCCGGAACGACCGTCCTTCCGGTGTTCCCAGCTTCGTCCAGGTCGCCATCGCGCAACGCTGGGTAATCGAATAAGAATCCTCCCGCGAAATGCCCGACCGCGCCAGGACCAACAGAACTTCCCCGGAATAAACGACCCCGCCCAGACTATCGAGGTTGGCCCGCATCCGTTCCGGATAAACAAGAAGCCGGTCCATCATCCCCGCCAGCCGCATCAACGCGAAATCCAGAGTCACCGTGGTGTCCGGCCCGATGGCGCGTTCGACGCTGGAGTGGCTGATGTCGCGCTCGTGCCACAACGTGACATTTTCCATCGCCGGAACGACCGCGGACCGGACAATGCGCGCGAGGCCGGTCAGATTCTCGCTCAACACCGGATTCCGCTTATGCGGCATTGCCGACGAGCCCTTCTGGCCCGGATGGAAAAATTCTTCCGCCTCCCGCACTTCGGAGCGTTGCAAATGCCGGACTTCCGTGGCCAGCCGCTCAATGGCGCAGGCGATCACCCCCAAAGCCGCGAAAAACGCCGCGTGCCGGTCGCGGGGAATGACCTGGGTGGACACCGGCTCGGGTTGCAGGCCCAGCCGCTCGGCGACGAATTCTTCCACCGACGTGTCGAGATGCGCGAAGGTCCCGACGGCGCCGCTGATTTGCGCCACCGCGACTTCCTCCCGCGCCGCCACCAGACGCGCCCGGCCCCGCGCGAATTCGGCGTAATGGCCCGCGAGTTTCAGACCGAACGTCGTCGGTTCCGCGTGGATGCCATGGCTGCGGCCGATGGTCATGGTGAATTTATGCTCGAAGGCCCGCTTTTTCAGCGCCCCCATCACCGCGTCCATGTCCTTCAGCAGCAAATCGGCCGCCTGCGTCAGTTGCACCGACAAACAGGTGTCCAGCACATCGGAGCTGGTCATGCCCAAATGCACGAACCGGCTGTCCGGGCCAACGCTTTCTGCGAGCCAGGTCAGAAAGGCGATGACGTCGTGCCGGGTCTCCCGCTCGATGGCGTCGATCTTCTCGATATCCGCCGGTCCGATCGCCGCGAGCGCCGGGCCGCCGTTCTCGCGAATATTGCGGGCCGCGGAGTCGGGAATCGCGCCGGCGCGCGCCATGCCTTCCGCGGCGAGGGCCTCGATCTCGAACCAGATGCGATACCGGTTCTCGGGCGACCAGATTCCGGCCATTTCCGGGCGGCTGTAACGGGGAACCATGAAACCTCGACGGGGTGTAAGGGGCGAATGCGGCGGCCGTCTGCTACCACGGGCCCGCGGCCAACGTCGAGGCTGTGTTCGGCACCGGGCAGTCGCGATCCCCATGGCGCCGTGGCAGCGCCGTGGCGCGAACCAATCCTGACAGCGCCACCGGAAAATGCTATTGCAGTCCGTCTTGGAGGACAGACTCATGCTCAATCCCGTCTCGCCGTTACCGCTGAAGGACCCCACGCTGTTCCGTCAGTCGAATTACCTCGACGGGGCATGGATCGGTGCCGATTCCGGTAAAACCCTCGTCGTGAAAAACCCCGCCACGGGCGAAGCGATCGGCGAGGTTCCCGCCATGGGCACCGCCGAAACCCGCCGCGCCATTGAGGCCGCGCACCGCGCCTTTCCCGCCTGGCGCGCGATGCTGGCGAAGGAACGCCGCGCGATCCTGCGGAAGTTGTCCGATCTGATGCTGGCCAACGCCGACGATCTCGGCGCGATCATGACGGCCGAACAGGGCAAGCCGCTGGTGGAAGCCAAGGGCGAGATCGCCTATGCCGCCAGTTTCATCGAATGGTTCGCCGACGAGGCACTCCGTGTCTATGGCGACACGATTCCGCAAAACGCCAAGGGCCGGCGGATTCTCGTGCTGAAAGAACCGATTGGCGTCTTCGCGGCGATCACCCCGTGGAATTTTCCCTCCGCCATGATCACCCGCAAGGCCGGTCCGGGCTGGGCCGCCGGCTGCACCGGGGTGATCCGGCCCGCGAGCCAGACCCCGTTCTCCGCCCTCGCGCTCGCCGTACTGGCGGAGCGCGCGGGCATGCCCCCCGGCGTGTGCAATGTGCTGACCGGCCCCAGCGGCGCCATGGGCGAGGAACTGACGTCCAATCCGAAAGTCCGGAAATTGTCGTTCACCGGCTCGACCGAGGTCGGGGCGAAATTGCTGGCGATGTGCGCCCCCACGATCAAGAAAACCTCCATGGAGCTGGGCGGCAACGCGCCCTTCATCGTGTTCGACGACGCCGACCTCGACGCCGCCGTCGTGGGCGCCATGGGCAGCAAATTCCGCAACACCGGCCAGACCTGCGTCTGCGCCAACCGCATCCTGGTGCAGGACGGCGTTTTCGACGCCTTCGCCGCCAAACTGAAAGTCGCCGTCGAAGCCATGAAAGTCGGTAACGGTATGGAGGACGGTGTCAGCCAGGGCCCGCTGATCAACGCCGAGGCCGTGACGAAAGTCGAAGAACACATCGCCGACGCCGTCAGCCGCGGCGCCTCCATCCTAACCGGCGGGAAACGGCACCGCCTGGGCGGGACATTCTTCGAACCGACCGTCCTCGCCAACGTCCCCACCGCGGCCCTGATCTTCCGCGAGGAAACCTTCGGCCCCGTCGCCCCTTTGTTTCGTTTCAAGACCGAGGAAGACGCGATCCGCATGGCGAACGACACCGATTTCGGCCTGGCCTCGTATTTCTATGCGCGCGACATGGGACGGATCTTCCGGGTCGCGGAGGCGCTGGAATACGGCATCGTCGGGATCAACGAGGGGATCATTTCCACGGCCGAGGTCCCATTCGGCGGCGTCAAACAGTCGGGACTGGGCCGCGAGGGATCCAAATACGGCATCGAGGACTACCTGGAAGTGAAGTATTTGGCGCTTGGCGGTATCGGAACGTAACGAACCGGACGTTTTTCGCATGACGGCGATCGCGAGCGCGCCCTCGCGATCGTCCGTCGAACCGCTCCACGCCGTCCGGACCCGGCCCTCTCCCAATCGAACCCTGAGGCGACGGCGCCATTTCGATTGCAAAAAAAAGCCGGAACGCGCGAGACATGATCGTCCGCCGTTTTCTGACGGGGCATACCTTGAAGGATCGCGCCCGTGTCCAGACTTCCTCTGTTCGCTGGTCTCGTTATCCTCGCGTTGGGCACGGCTCCCGCGTCCGCGACGGTCTACGATGCCTTTTCCGATTTCTCCATCGCGAGCAATCCCAATGGCCCCTGGGGTTACGGCTATGGCAGGCCGGGCGTTTCGTACACCCCGATGCCGGACTCCACCCCGAGCTTCTTCGGTCCCGATGAGCCCGGATGGTTCCTGGGGAACAGTCCGTTCCTCGTGCCCTTGGCCATCGCGAACCGCACCGGCGCGATTTTGACGTCCACCACCATCTCTGTCCCCGCCAACACGATGTTCGTGCATCCCGGCAACGACGACGCCCAGGCCGCGATCGTGCGCTTCGTGGCGCCAGAGGCGGGGCATTACAACTATAATGTGGTCTTCACGCGGGTGGACACGGCGGACGGTTTCGACACCGGCGCCGGGGTAACCATCTACGACGGCAATGCGGTGTTGTTCGCGCGCGCGCTCGTGCCCCTGACATATGGCGCGACCGTTTCGGCCTCTGGATCGATCGAACTCGCCGCGAACGAGGTTTTGTCGTTCGTGGTCGATCGTAACGGCTCGTATTTCTTCGACTCCACCGGCTTCTCCGCCCAGATAACGGTCCCGGAGCCCACTTCGTTTGGTATTTTGGGCGTGGGTTTGTTCGGGTTGAAGCTGTTTCGCCGCCGCCGGTAACCAGGCCTGGCGGGGCGGATTTCCCCCGGCGCGCGGTTCGCGATACGGTCGCGGCGGTCCAACGAGATCGAACAAGGGAAACCGCCATGTCACTCAGCCTGGAAGACGCCAACCGGATCGCACAGGGCGCGATCGCGAAGGCGAAGGAACTGAAGATCGGGATTAATGTCGCGGTGTGCGACGCCGGCGGCCGTCTCGTCGCCTTCCAGCGCATGGACAATGCCACCTGGGCCGGGGTCTACGGCAGCCAGGGCAAGGCGGTCGCCTCCGCCGCTTTCGGCCGTCCCAGCGGGGAGTTGCAGGAACGCGCGCACCTCCCCACCCCCAGCGGGATTCGCGCGGCCGAAGGTGGCCACATGATCATGGGGCAGGGCGCGGTGCCCATTTTTCGAAACGGCCTTGTCGTGGGGGCCTGCGGCGTCGGCGGCGGCACGGCACAAGAAGATGAGGACTGCGCGCGCGCCGGCGTAGCCCTGCTGTAGGGCTCGCCGCCGCGCCGGCCGCATACCGGTCAAGCCATTCGTGCCCGGTTTTACGGCCGATCCCAAAGCGTGGCGGTTCGTTCTTCGACGCACCGCCACGCATACACAGACGATCGTCCATCGGGGTTCTCGCGATCTCGTACACCTCCAAACCGGCATGGTGAGTGTTAGCCATGTACCCGGTCTGTACTCGAAGGACCCTGTCCGCCGCCGGAGCGGATGGCCTTGGCAGTGACAGCCCTCTGGGTTGCCGCTAGGCTTTCGGGCGACAGGACAGGGAGAATGGACGATGGCGGTCGTGGACGCCCAGATTCATACATGGGGAACGGGTCTGCCGAGCAATATGTCGCATTGGCAGGTCACGCATTTCACGCCGGAAGAGGCGATCGCCCTGATGGACATGGGCGGTGTCGATGCCGCCGTCATCCATCCGCCGGGCTGGGATTCCGGCGCCAACGAAATGGCCTTCAAAGCGGTGGAGGATTTCCCTGGCCGTTTCGCGATCATGGGCGCGGTGCCGTTGGACGATCCCGCCTCGCGCGCGAAAATCGCGGCCTGGCGTCAGCAAAAGGGCATGCTGGGTCTGCGCTACACGTTCCTGCACGATCCCGCCCGCCAAAAAGCCCGCGACGGCGATTACGACTGGGTCTGGGCCGAGGCGGAGAAAGCCGGCGTTCCGATCGCGGTGCTCGCGACCGATTTGCTGGGCTATTTTGGCGAGGTCGCGCAAAGGCATCCGGGCCTGCGGATCACCATCGATCATCTGGGCGGGCGAGGCGGTCTGACGACGTTGAAGGACGACGCCGCCATGACGCATATCCCGGAGCTGTTGAAACTGGCGAAATTCCCCAATATCGCGGTCAAGGCGACCGGCGCGCCGGGGTATTCGGCGGAAGCTTATCCGTTTCCGAAAATGCTGGGATATCTGAAACAGATCTTCGACGCCTTCGGACCGGAGCGCATGTTCTGGGGCACCGATATTTCGAAAATGCCGTGCTCTTGGAAAATGTGCGTGGAGATGTTCACGGAGAACATGCCGTGGCTGAGCGCGTCCGATAAGAAACTGATCATGGGCGATGCGTTGTGCGCCTGGTGGGGCTGGAACCGCATGGGCTGACCGGCGCCGCGGCCCGAAACTCTGTAACAAAGGAAACGTTTGGAAATGACCGGTAAAAACACCAAGGGCAAACCCGTCGCCGTCGTCGTGGGGGCCACGTCGAAGTGGCAGTCCGACGGGCGCAACACCAGGCTGGCGCATGGCAAGGAACTCGACGACAGCGTCATTCCGGTCGGCGCGCGCTGGGGCGTCGGCGGCGCCATCGCGCAGAAATTCGCCAAGGAAGGGTTTTTCACCGTCCTCACCACGCGCACCGCGTCCAATGCCACCTCGCTGGCCGCGGCCATCGGCGAGCAGGGCGGCGATTGCGCGATCGTGGAACTGGATTTGTCGTCTCAGGATTCGGTGTCCACCGCCTTCGCGACGATCCGCGACATCGCGGGCAATCCGGATGTACTCGTTTATAACGCGGGATATCTGGAAGGCCGCGACCTGCCGCCGGGCCAGGATCTGCTGGAATATATCCCTGTTGAAATGTTCGACGTGGCCCAGCACATCGCCAGCCGCGGTCCGTTCCTGGTCGCCAAGGAAGTCCTGCCCGCCATGCGGGAAAAGGGCGAGGGCTCGTTCTTCTTCTCGAACAACTCCAAGTCCCTGCGCGGCAAAAAGCGCTACACGGGCGAGTCGCTGTATTATCCGCGGGTGATGATGCGCACGCTGGCGCAGGTGCTGACCGAGGAATATTCCGAACACGGCGTCCATGTCGCCAATATCGTGATCGACGGCACCATCGACTCGCCGGGCACGCGGGCGCTTTCCAAAATTCAGAACCAGCCCGAACTCATCATCAACCCGGTGAAAATCGCGGAAGCGTTCTACTATTTGCACACGCAGGACAAATCTTGCTGGACGCACGAGCTGCAACTCACCCCGTATTCCACCAAACCCAGCTACTGATCGCGCGAAGGGCGGCCCGATGGGCCGCGGGAGGTATCCATGGATACGATAAGCGACGGCACAGGTCTGCCATACGACATCGAGGCGCAACCGCTGGTGCGCGCGGCCATCGACATGAAGCCGAAACTGCGAAAGTTCGCCGGGGAGATCGAGCGCGAGCAACGTTTCCCCCCCGAGCTGAAGGGCATGCTGACGGAGGCCGGTTTCTACCGCATGACGATCCCGCGCGCGCTCGGCGGGCTCGAAACCGACACGCTGACCTTTTTGCGGGTGGTGGAAACCCTGGCCGAGAGCGTAGGCTCCATCGGCTGGAACTGCGTCAATAATGGCGTGATCCAGTTGGTGACGCTCGGGCTGTCGGACGACGGCATCCAGGAGATTTATGGCGGCGGCAAGGGCACCGTGATCGCGGGCACCGCCGTGCAGGGCGGCGGCACCGCGGTCCAGGTGGACGGCGGTTACCAGGTCACGGGACGCTGGAGTTTTGGCAGCGGCTGCCAGGAAGCCTCCTGGATGCTCAGCAGCTTCCAGATCCTGGACGACGGCAAGCCGCGCGTCGGACCGGCGGGCGAGGCGCTGTTCTGGCGCGGTCTGTTCCGCCGGGACGAGATCGAGGTCGTGCCCGGCAGTTGGAACGTCACGGGCATGCGTGGCACTGGCAGTTTCGATTGGACGGTGAAAGATCTGTTCCTGCCGGAACACCGGACCATGGTGCACGCGGGCGCGCCGCTGGAAAATCAATGGGCGCGCTGGCCGGGCATTGTCTATGCGCTGCCGATTCAATGCTGGATCGGTCCGCACCACAGTTCGATTCTGACCGGAATCTCGCGCGGCGGGGTCGATGCGCTGATCGATCTGACCACGGAAAAGTATTTGCGCGGACGGCCCGGGATGCTGCGAGACAACCAGCAGGTGCAGGACGCGATCGGCCGGGCGGATTCTCTCCTGAACGCGGGCCGGGTGTATCGAAGCCAGACCATCCGGGAGATGTGGGACACGCTCGCGGCGGGCAAGGAGATCACGCTGACCCAACGGGCCCGTTGCCGTTTGGCGTCCAGCAACGCGGCGGATGGCGCGCGCGCCGCTCTCGACCACGTGTATCGCTGGGGCGGCAGCACGTCCTTCAAGGCCGAAAGCCGCCTCGCCGAAGCCTGGCGCGACGCGCAGGTCGTCGGTCAGACCCAGACGGTCGGACCCGAGTGGTATCCGATCGCCGGTCGGGCCCTGATGGGCATGGATCCGGGATCGCGGCTACGTTGACATGCCGGGCGATGGCCTGACTTTCAGGCCGTCGCCCACACGTGCCGTTGGTTAAGAACCGAGATTGACGACCTCGACGCGGCGATTGCGCGGTTCCGCCGTCTGCGCCGGCTGTTCCACCAGCGGACGATCCTGCCCGAAGCCCGCGGTTTCAAGCCGTGTCGCGGCGATCCCGTGCTGGCGCGCCAGGTAATCGACCACCGCGGCCGCGCGGGCCTGGGAGAGTTTCCGGTTCTCGTCCGGCGAGCCGACATTGTCGGTATGCCCGGCGATCCGGAAGCGGAACGCCGACAAAGCGCTGCTGCCAAGCGCCTTCGCGAGTTCGTCGAGGCAGGCGCGGGCGGCGGGCGTGAGGCCGGCCGAACCCGTGGTGAAGTGCACCATCAGTTGCACCGAATTGGCCGCGGCACCCGCGGAGGTACCCGCGCTGGGGCAGCCAGTGGCGGCCCGGTGCATGGTCGTGGCGGCGGGGGCCGCTTTCGCCGTGGCGGGCTGCGACGCCGCCGGCGCCGCCGGTGTGGGGCTGCCGAGACGTATGCCGCGCGTGGTCATGTCGCTGGAACCGCTCAGTCCGCGGATGATATCCTCGGCGCTCATTTGGGATCGGGCTTCGCCGCCCAGAAGCGCGAGCGCGACGGGCACGATCGTCGTCAGTTTCAGGATCGTTCGCATGGTGTTTTCCCCTTGGCCGAAAAAGACGGCGAGTCTCATCGGACGATTAATACGTGTCCCGGCCCCAAGGTTCAAGGAAAGAAACGGCGGCGCCCATGCCGCCATTCCGCCACGGGCGCGGGCGTGCCAGTCTCGCGGCGCATAACAGGAAGGATACGCTCCCATGATGGACATCTCCGGCAAGACCGCCATCGTCACCGGCGCCGCGTCCGGTATCGGCCTGGGCATTGCCACCGCGCTCGCCGAGGCCGGTGCCAATGTGGTCATGGCCGATATTCAGAAAGACGCGGTCGAGCAGGCCGCGCATGGCCTGTCCGGCACCAACAAGCGCGTCATGCCGGTGCGGATCGATGTCACACAGGAACAATCCGTGCTGGACGCGCTGGCGGAGGCGGAACGGAATTTTGGCAAACTGCATATCGCCTGCAACAACGCGGGCGTGCCGATGCACGGCACCAAACTGGTCGATGTGCCCGTGTCCGACTGGCAATTCGCGATCGGCGTCAATGTCTGGGGCATTATTCACGGGATCCGTCATTTCGTGCCCGCCATTCTGAAACACGGGGAGGAAGGGCATATCGTCAACACCGCCTCCGTCGCCGGGTTTCAGAACCGCCGCGGCACCGACCAGGGGCCGTACTCCATGACCAAATATGCCGCGTTGTCGTTGACGGAGGCATTGGAACTCGAACTCGAAGGCACAAATATCGGTGTCTCCGTCCTCTGTCCCGGACCCAGTAACACCAACATCGCGCGCGGCGCGCGGAATCGTCCGGACCATATGGGCGGGCCGATCGTGAAGGCGAACGACGAGGCGGTGCTGGCGGAACGGCTCGCGACGACCGGCCTCGATCCGAAGAAAGTGGGGGAGCGGGTGGTGGACGCGATCCGGACGAAGACGTTTTACGCTTTCGTCAGCGCGGTGCCGGCGGATGTCATCCGGGCCCGTCACCGGCGGATCGAAGAAGCATTGAACTCGCCCTGGGTTTCGCATTACTGAGACCGGCCCTCGGGATCTCCGAGGGCCATGTCCCGGCCCAACCTGTTTCAGATGGCCGCGCGGCCCCGGCGCATGACATCGAAAAGCCCGGCAGCGCCAAAGTCCCGGGTTCCGCGACATTCAGGGGTTGCGCCAGATTCGCCGCAAGCACGGCACCGCTGTTCGTTTCGACGATGGTGAAATCCACCGAAGTCCCCGCGAACAACGTGCCAAGGCGCCATTGGAGGTAACCGGCGGCGTTAGGCGACACACAAGAATAAGGGGTCATCGCACGATCTGTTCAAAATCGTATGCGAAGCCGATTGGCGGCTTTGAACCGGCTTTTCGCAAACGAGGGTTTGCGCGACGCGGGCATTGGGCGGCAAATCGCGGGATTATCTTTTTCAAAATCGATTTCAAAGGCAAGTGGCATCTGAAACCCTCTGAGAACTAGCCCTCCGCTTGCAGGGTTGCTTCGACACGCTGGATCAGTCGCTGCCGCTGAGCAGGGGTGGCTGGCCGCCGCTGCAAGAGGACGAAGGCGCGAAGAATTGGCAGATAGGGTTGCATCGCCTCCGTCAACGCCGCGGAGGACAGGCCGGACAGTCGCGCGTATTCGGACCGCACGGTGGCATCGATCGCGCGCGGCGGTTCCGGATTGGCGTCGTCTGGCACGAGCTCGGAAAGGCTGATATGGACGCGCGCGATGTCGAAGACGCCGGATGCCCGGAGCGCCCCGGCCCAGTCGATGCTTCGCGGACCGTCCGCCGTCATGATGACGTTGCCGGGGTGGAGGTCGGAATGACACAGCCTATCCCCCGGCGGCAGACGATCGATCAGAGTAAGGACGCCAGTGGCGATGTGCTGTGGCAGTATGTCGCGGGACTCTCGCGATGCGAAATCGATCCAACGGTAGAGCGAGGGGACATCTGGCGGCGGTGGCGGCGTCTTGTGAATGGACAGGTAGAGGCTCGCGAGGATCGCACCCACTCGCTCGGGCGTCATGGCGCCGGTCAGCAGGAGTTGGTGCAAGGTTGGTCCGTCGAAACGCCGCAGCACGATGCCAAAGCGCCCGTCCACGGTGACTTCGTCGAACACCTCCGGAGCGCCCGCGGCGGATGCCGCGCGGGTCATGCGTGCCTCGTGCCGTCCGAACCATTCCGGGACGCCGGACCTGAACAGCTTCACGATCCGGCCGCGCGCCCAGAGGTGGATGTCCGCCGAGGTACCTTCGCCGATTTTCTCCCCCAGGGATCTTCGCATCGTCCGTTCTCCCCCACCTCTCCTTGGCGTGCGATTTTGAACAAATGTGTGTCCGGCGGCCGGCCCGGTTATTTTCGCGCGCCGGCTTACATCGCGAAGCGCGACATCCCGCCATCCACGGGGATCACCGTCCCCGTGATATACCCCGCGCGCGGCGAGGCCAGGAACGCGACGAGATCCGCCAGTTCCTCTGGTTCGCCGAAGCGTCCCATCGGGATGTTCTGATCGATGTAGCGTTGCGTCACCGCCGGGTCGGGATGCAGACGGGACCTGATCTGTTCGCTGTTAATGCGTCCCGGCGGGATGCAGTTGATGGTGATCCCCTCTTTCGCCAGATCGCGCGACAGGCCTTTCGACCAGGCGTGCACGGCGGCGCAGGCGGTCAGCGCGGCGGAGGTGGCGTAAGGTTCTACGATACCCGTGATATTGACGATCCGCCCCCATTTTCGCGCGCGCATGCCCGGTAGGAAGGCGTTGGTCAGCCGGCGCAATGTCGTGAATTTCAGATCGAATCCGGCGTTCCAGACCTCATCCGCGGCGGAGATCTCCGGCCTGGACGAAAGTCCCGCGTTGTTGATCAGAATATCCAGACCTCCCACCGCCTCCAGCACCTTCGCCGGCGCCTCCTGTGCCGTCAGATCGGCGACGACGACCAGCGGACGGGCCCCGGTCTCGGCGGCGATCTCGTCCGCCAGTGCCTCCAGCCGGTCGCCTCGGCGGGCCAGAATGGCGAGGCGCACGCCCTCGCGCGCCAATGCCCATGCGATACCGGTGCCGATGCCGGCGCTGGCGCCGGTGACGAGGCAGGTCTTGCCGGTGAGTTTCAGGTCCATCGCCAGAGTCTCCGTTTACAATCGGGCTTCGATCCCATGCGCGGGGGCGCCTGTCCACCGCACCGGCGGGATGGACGGGCGGCGGCCGATTTGCGACACCTGCCGGAGAAAAAAGGGGAGGGCGGCGATGCTCGAGATACGGGAAGGCGGATGCCACTGCGGCCGGGTCAGGTTGCGCGCGAAAGTGGACCTGGATTTGCTGTCGCAATGCAGTTGCACGGTCTGCGTGAAGAAGGCCATTTTGCACCTTCCCATCGACCTCGCGGAGTTCCGGCTGCTGCGCGGCAAAGAGTCCCTGACCGTCTATACTTTCGAGACGGGGGTGGCGCGGCATCCGTTTTGCTCTCATTGCGGAATGCATCCCTTTTACATTCCTCGCTCGCAACCCGACCGCGTCACCGTCAACGCGCGCTGCCTGGACGGAATCGACGGCCCATCGCTGAAGCCCACGCGGTTTTTCGACGGCAAACACTGGGAGGACGCGCAGCGCAACCGCATCGCCATGGGCGGTCACGTGCCGGTGCCCGGCGCGCACGGCGCGAAAACATTTCAGGCGATCCTGGACGCCGCCGAAGGCTGAAGTTGCGCCCGCGCCGGGTTGGGTTAGGATTCGCCCAGAAAGTCAGGAGGCTCGTCCATGTCCATCGGAATTGTCCCCACCGGCGCGCCCCTTGGCGCGGAAATTCGCGGCGTCGATCTGTCTCAACCGCTCGGCGACAACGTCTTCGCGACCATCGAGCGCGCCTATAACGAACACGGCGTGATTTTCTTCCGCGATCAGCACATAACCCCGCCGCAACAGGTCGCCTTCACCCGCCGCTTCGGCGACATCGAGTTCAATATCTTCGCCGAGCGCTGGAGCGTCCCCGGCAGCCCCGAGATCGTCGTCGTGTCGAATATCGCGGAAGACGGAAAACCGATCGGCATCAAACGCGCCGGCGAAAACTGGCACAGCGACATGTGCTACACCGCTCGCCCGCCGCGCGGCACCATGCTCCACGCAATCGAAATCCCTCTCCTCCACGGCATGCCCCTTGGCGACACCGAATTCGCCAGCGCCGCGCTGGCCTGCGACGAATTGCCGGAGGCGTTGCGCCAGCGGATCGAAGGCCGGACGGCCATTTTCGATTTCAAGGGACGCAAACGCGCCTTTCCGCCCTCGGCCTCTGAAATCGAACGCAATCCGCCGGTGCGCCACCCCATCGTGCGCACGCATCCCCATACCGGGCGGAAATGCCTGTATGTCATGCGCGACGATTGCACGGGCATCGAGGGGCTGGAACAGGAAGAAGCCGACATCCTGATCGCGGCGCTGGCCGATCATGTGATCAAGCCCTCGCACATATATCGCCACCAATGGCGGCCCGGCGATGTGCTGATGTGGGACAATTGCACGGTGCAGCACCGCGCCATCCAGGATTACGACATGCCGCTGCGGCGGTTGATGCACCGCACCACCATGGGTGGCGCGGTGCCCAACTGAGTCTCAGACCGCCCGCAAGCGACGCGCGGGCTGTTGCGCCAGTTCCTGGTAAAGATCGACGTAATCCTCGGCCATCCGGCGCGACGTCCAGCGGCGGTCGAAGGTGGCGCGCACGGTGGCGCGATCCAGCGTGTGCAGCTTCTTCGTCGCCGCCACTGCTTCGTCGATATTATCGACGATGAAGCCGGAGACACCGTCGTCGATCACTTCCGGCACGGAGCCCGAGCGGAACGCGATCACCGGCGTGCCGCAGGCCATCGATTCGATCATCACGAGACCAAAAGGCTCCGGCCAGTCGATCGGGAAGATCAGCGCGTGCGCGCCCGACAGGAATTCGGGTTTCTGCTGGTCGTTGATCTCGCCGATGAATTCGACATGCGGGTTGGTGTCGATCAGCGGTTTGATCACCGTGTCGTAGTAAACCTTGTCGGCGTTATCGACCTTGGCCGCGACCTTCAGCTTCAGGCCCGCTTTGCCGGTGATATGGATCGCCCGGTCCAGGCCCTTTTCCGGCGAGACGCGTCCGAGGAACGCGGCGTATTCCTGCTTCACCGGTTGCGGCGTCAGAATTTTCGGCGGCATGCCGTGCAGCACCGTGCGCACCCAGTTCAGATGCGGGATCGGCTTGCGCTGATTGTTGGAAATCGAAACGAAGGGCGCGTCCTTGAACGTGCCGAACGTGTCGATGAATTCCTTCACGTCCAGGCGGCCGTGGATCGTCGTCAGAAACGGCACGTTCTGGCGGGTGAACAGCGACAACGGAAAATAATCGATGTGGAAATGGATCACATCGAACTCGTCCTTCCGGCGATACACCATTTCCACGTATTTGTAATAAATCGCCACCCAGTCCTTCACGGTCGGGTCGAGCCGGATCGCCTCGTCGCGCATCGGCGCCAGTTTGGCCGAGGTGAGGGAGTCGCCGCTGGCGAACAGGGTCACGTCGTGACCCATGGCGACCAGTTCCTCGGTCAGGGAGTAAACGACGCGCTCGGTGCCGCCATAGAGTTTGGGCGGGACGGCTTCGAACAACGGTGAAATCTGCGCGATACGCATGGCGTGGTGCCCCGGGTGAATCGATGGTGTCCGGCTTGGACAGGCGGGGTTGTGGACCCGGAATATGGCGCGATTTCGGCGGGTTCGGGGTGATTTCGCGCGGGGCGCGATTCACCCGGGACGGGCTGACAATTCGACGTCCAACGCGAGGACCGCGGCGCCGCGCAGCAGCCGCACCGGGACCCTCCGGCCGATCAGGTCCGGATCGGTCAGCGCCGGAATGCGCCGGTTCTGTCCGAACCGATGTCCGTCCACGGCGAGCAGGATATCGCCGGGCAGAACCCCGGCGCGGCCGGCGGCGCCGTTCTCGACGAGTTGCAGCACCATAGCGCCGCGCGCCTGTCCGGCCGCCGCCCGGTATTTTTCTCCGATCGTCACGCCCTGCAGTCCGACACCCAGAAAGCCGCGGGGGATGCGGCCGTCTGTCAGCAGGCGAGGGACAACGCGCGCCAGTGTCGCGGTGGGGATGGCCAGGCCGCGGCGGCGCGGCCCCGCGGTGGCCATGCCCAGCAGCGCGCCGGAGGCATCGACAACGGCCCCGCCCTCGTCGGCGCCAAGGCGGACATCCAGCCGGATCAGCGAGTCGATGAGGCCGCCCGCCATGCCATGCCAGGCGGGCCCGGTCTCGTGCACCATCGCCAGCCGTCCCGTCGCCGCGCCCTTGTCGTTCGCGCCGATGACCTGTGCCAGCGCGCCGGTCCGTGGCGCCGAAGCAGGCGAGGGGAGGGTGCCGGTCAGCGGCGAGTCCAACCGGTACACGGCGATGTTCGTGGTGGGATCGCGGCCCGCCAGTTTGGCGCCGATCGTCTCGCCGCCGCGCCGGACGGCGGTCGAGTCGTATTCGCCGGTGGCCTCGGCGGAGGTCGCGACGACGTCGGCGTCCCACAGGATGCCGCTGACATGGCGCTCGCCCGCCAGGACCGCGACCACCGCGGGCGCCGCGCGGGCCAGACGATCCGCGAGGGCCTGAGAGAGTTGTTCGAGGATATCCATCGCGCTTGCCTCCTGTGACGGGGACACACCCTGCCTTGTTTTCGCGGCCGCCGGTATGGGGCAACGGCACCGCCGCGCATTTCCCGTGTCTGTCCGATGCGGGTAGAGTGGCGCCCGGCACGAAATCCCATGGGAGGACCCAAAAGCATGGACAACTGGAACCCGAAGCCGCTCGATCCCGGTACGATCGCGTTACATCGCCGGGGCACTGGCAAACCCCTGGTTCTGTTGCATTGCCTTGGCCAGTCCTGGCGCTTCTGGGACGTGCTGGACCCGCTGATGGATCGCAACGAACTCGTCGCCTACAGCTTTCCGGGTCACGCCGATACGCCCTTGCCGGGCCACCAGTACGGGGTGGAGGAACTGACCGAACAGCTCCGCGCCGTCGCGCTGCGGGAAGGGCTGACCAAATTCCACCTGATGGGTATCTCGCTGGGCGGCAGTGTCGCGCAGCATTTCGCGGGCACCTACCCGGACATGGTCGACAAGCTCGTGCTGGCGGACTGCACCCCGATCTACGCGCCGGAAGCCCGCGCCAACTGGCCGGTCCGCGCGGCCGCGGCGCGCCAAAACGGCGTCGCGAGCCTGATCCCGATGCTGCTGAAGGTGTTCTTCACCGAGGGTTCGATCGTCGAAAACGGCCCCAATGTCCGTCATGTCCGGGAGGTCTTCGAGGCCTGCGATGGCGAAGCCTACGGCCTCGCCTGCGAAACCCTGGCCACGCTGGATACGCGGGAGCAGACCAGGAAAATCGTCGCGGCCACTTTGATCCTGTTGGGCTCCAACGAAGGACCCGCGTTCCAGGACGCGGCGAAATGGATGAACGCGGCGATCCCCGGCAGCCAGGTCGTGGTCGTGCCGGAAGCCGGCCATGCCTCGGTGCGCGAGCGGCCCGATTTCGCCGTCGCGCGGCTGCGCGAATTCCTCGACTGATCGCCGCTTCGAACAAACCCGAAAGGACCGGACACCATGGCGCGCGTGCCACTGATTACCAGCAAAGACCAAATCCCATCGGAACACCACGCCACCGCGGACGCCATTATCGGCAGCCGCGGCGCGCTCGGCGGACCCTTCCAGGTGTTCCTGCACAGCCCCGAAATCGCCGGACGTATCGCCCATCTCGGCACGCTGGTGCGGTTCGAGGGCACGCTGGACTTCCGGGTCCGGGTGCTCGCCGCGATGGTCGTGGCGCGGGAGTTCGAGGCGCTTTACGTCTGGGGCGCGCAAACCGGAAGCGCCCGGCGGCAGAACGTGCCGGAAACGACGATCGACGCGATCCGGGACAACCGAAGCGACGGGGTGCCGGCGGAAGACCTCGCGATTATCGAATACACGCGCACGCTGCTGCGGAAACATCGTATTCCCGAGGCGATGGACAAACCGATGCGGGATCGTTTCGGCGACGACCAGATGATCCAACTGACCGGCGCGATCGGTTACTATAGCCTGCTTGCCATGACCGTGAACGCGCATGAGATGGAAGCGGGTCCGGGTATGGAGGTCTTAAAAGTCTGAAGCGGTCCGCGCTTCCGCTTTTTTCCTGGGGTCATTGGGTGGGGAAGGGAGCGGCCCAGGGCGCTGCCCCGGACCGGTTTGTGGGGGAGGCCGAAGGCGCGGCCCTCCCGCCGGCCAACCGCTACGGTGGCCGTACATCCACGGAATGAAAATTCGAAGTCAGGCACAACATCTCCTCGTCATCCCCCGACTCGATCGGGGGACCGGAAGCGGCACAACCCGCCTTTCTGGCACTCCCGGTGGCCCGACCAGGTCGGGCCATGACGAGGAGAGTGCGTGCCAGACGGCGGATTTTCATGCCGCGGATGTACGGCCACCGTAGCGGCCAATCGCCCGGATCAGGCTTCCCGCGAAACCAGTTCCAGGTTGCCGCGCGTTTCATAAGCCATCAACAGCGTCAAACCGGACGCGGTGAACAGAAACGCCGCCATGATGCACCAGACGTAAGTGATGCTGTTGGCGCTGATCAGCACGCCCGCGACCAGCGGCGAAATCATCCCGCCGAACCGGCCCCAGCCCATCGCCAGCGCCGCGCCCTTGCCGCGGATTTGCACCGGGTAAACCTCCGGTGTGTAAACGGTCATCGCGAGATTGCCGATGTCCTGGAAGAACGAGAAGAACATCGCCGCCGCCAGTAACGTCATTTCCGTTGTCGCCTGGGTGAACGACAACGCCGCGCAGCCCGACATGCCGTAGGCGATCACGATCAGCATCTTCCGCCCGACCTTATCGACCACCGCGAAGGCGCAGAACCGCGCGACGACCTGCGTGCCCGCCACGATGAAGGTGTACAGCAGCGTCCGGGTCAGATCGATATGGTAATACGTGGAATAAATCGTCGGTAGCCAGACCGCGAAGCCGGTGCCCGCGAAGGCCGCGCAGAACCACAAAACCCAGGTGTGAATGACCCGGCGGATATACTCGGGGCGGAACAAATCGGCGAAGGTCGGGTCGGCCACTTTCGGCTTCACCGGTTCCTTCGCCACCTGCGCGCGGGCGGCTTCGATCTCCGGGTCGGTGACGCCCACGTAATGCAGCGACGCGCGGGCTTCCTCGTGACGGCCTTGCGAGGCCAGCCAGCGCGGCGATTCCGGCACGCCCCGGCGGATGAAGACGACCAGCAGTGCGGGCAGCACGCCGATCGCGAACAGCCAGCGCCAGCCGATTTCCGGCACCAGCAGCAGCCCGCACCCGGCGGCGAAGAAATATCCCATGGGCCAGCACAGCGGCAACATCGCGGCGACGCGTCCCCTAATACTCGCCGGGGCGTATTCGGTTACCAGCGCCTGATCGATCGGCACCATGCCGCCAAGACCCAGCCCGGTCAGAAAACGCGCCCCGACCAGGAAACCGAGCGACATCGACAGCCCGACCACGCCGGTGAATAACGAGAACATCAGCACCGTCGCGGCGAACACCACGCGGCGTCCCCATTTGTCCGCGACCCAGCCCCAGCACCAGGACCCCACCCCCATGCCCGCCAGCGCGGCGGACCCGGCGAGTCCCACCTCTTGCGGTGTCAGATTGAATTCCTGGCGAATCTTCGGCAACGCGTAGGCGACGATCGTGATGTCGAACGAATCGAACAAAAATCCGGCCGCCGCCACGCCGATGATGAATTTCAGCCGCGGTGTCAGCTTCGCGTTATCGAGCGCGCGCCCGATGATGTCGGGCGTCAGAGGCAACGATTGGCTCATGTCTTGGAGTCCTCCGGGTCAGGCGATTCTTTGTTGAAACATGAAGTACGTACGGTCTCGCTGGAAGCGGCGCATGCGCAGAATCCAGGGCGTCTCGTTCGCCGCCATCCACCCCTGGGTTGCATAAATATCCGTGGTTTCGACATGGTACAACGCGACATATTTCGGGTTCCCCTCGATCGCCCGGAAGCGGCGCGCGGCGATCACGCCGGGCAGACGATTGAAATGGGGGATATGTTCCAAATTATACCAGTCGTTGAACTCTTCCTCTCGCGCCGGATCGGGGGTCATCGAGACCAGAATGACGCCGCCCGCGGTCTCGGGGGACGGCATCGCGCCAGGATTGATTTGCTCCATCGCCCATTGCCGCAGCGGCCCGGTACCCGGCGCGCCCTGCCGGCGATCCGCGATTGTCAGCCATCGCGGCGGATCGGCGGCGACGGTCCGCGTCGAGAGGTCGGTCGCGCCGCCCTTCCACGTCTGAACCCCCGCCTCGGCGCCGGGATCATGGTCGAATATCCGCAATGTGAGGTCTGACCCCTGCGCCATCGGACCGATATTCTCCCCTGAACGATCCCTCGCGCTTGCTTGCGCGCGGCTTCAGCGGCGAAGGTGGCTCAGCTTTGCCGTCAGAGCAACCTTGAGGCCCGGCGCGGCGGCGCGAAACACCGCGCGCGGCCGAATATCTTGTGCGAAAGGGGAGAGGTATTTCGGAACAATTCCCGGCGTCAACCTCTCCGCGAAGAGGCTGACGGCGGGAAACGGAGAGGCGCGCGGCCCCCCCGTCCCTGGACCGGAACGCTTAGAGTTGCGATTCGGCGTATTCGTAGTTGGCGATGTTGTCCAACCAGTTCGTCAGGAAGTCCGGACGGCGGTTGCGGAAGTCGACGTAATAAGCGTGCTCCCACACGTCGCACACCAGCAACGTCTTGCCTTCGCCGGTCGAGAGCGGGCTGACCGCGTTCGGCGTCTTGGCGATCTTCAGCTTGCCGTCGTTGCCCAGAATCAACCAGGCCCAGCCGGAGCCGAACTGGGTGATACCGGCCTGCTTGAAGTCTTCCTTGAACTTGTCCGTGCCGCCCAGATCGCTGTCGATCTTCGCCTGCAGCTTCGCCGGGATCTTGCCGCCCGTGGGGCTGCACGACAGCCAGAACAGGCTGTGGTTCAGGTGCTGACCGGCGTTGTTGAACAGCGGCCCGCCGGCGGCGGCGCTGCCCTTGATCAGGTCTTCCAGCGACTTGCCCTGCAGCGAGGCATCGTTCGCGACCAGGCCGTTCAGCGCCGTGATATAGGCCTGATGGTGTTTGCCGTAATGCAGGTCGAGGGTTTCCTCGCACATGCCTTTGGCGCCAAGCGCCGACTTGGCGTAGTTCAGGTTTGGCAGTTCGAAAGCCATTGGATCCTCCGGGGTAAACGGTGGTGGGACGCGGCGTTCTCTATGTTCCGCCTCGCGCGCGGTCAATCTTGCACGGCCCGGCGTTTCGCGCCACCTCCGGTCCCCATGGCAACACAAGACACCAATTCCCTCGCCACGCTGGTCCGGACCCACGATCCGGACCGGTTTCTGACCGCGCTCTTCGCCCCGCCCGCGGACCGGGACGCGCTTCTGACCCTGTACGCGTTCGACCGCGAACTCAGCCGCGCCCGCTCGGTGGCCTCGGAACCGCATCTGGCCCTGATCCGGTTACACTGGTGGCGGGAAGTGGTGGAAGGCGCCCCGCGCCGGCATGAGGTCGCGACTCCGCTCTCGGCGCTTCTCGACGCCGGACGCCTGCCCAGAGATCTTCTGCTCCGTATTGTCGACGCGCGCGAAATCGAGACCGAGCCGGAGATCGCCACGCTCGCCCTCTGGCGCGAATGGTTGCAGGAAGGGGCCGGTGGAATCGCCGTCGCCGCCGCCACGCTGCTGGGGGCGCCCTCGCCGGAAGAATTTCGCCCGCTGGGCGCCGCCGAGGGGGCCGCGCGCGTCGTGCGCTGGAACCGGAGCTTCGCCGCCCATGGCCGCTGCCTGCTGCCCCTGGATTTGCTCGCCGAGGCCGGTCTTGGCGTGGCGGATGCCATCTCCGCGGCAGCGGCGCCCAGTACCAAAGCCGCCCCGGCCGAGGCCGGAGTCGAGGCCGTGTCGCGCCGCCTGATCCAGGAAGGGCGGGACTGGTTGGCCAAGGCGCCGTCCGGCCGGCTGCCACGCGCCTGGATCGCGGCGGCGTTGCCCGCCGTTCTCGCACGCCGCGATCTCCGGCGCGGCACCGCGAGCTTTCCCGGCCCGCGCGGCCTTGGCGACCGCCTGGCTGTCGCGTTCAGCGGCGCGATCGGACGCGTTTAATCAGCCCCTGGAATCGAAAAGGCCGGCCACGCGGCCGGCCTCCACGTCGAAACCCTCGGACCTACAGCGCTTTCGGTCCGCACACGGTCTTGCCCCGGTTGTCCTTCCGGCACGCCACCTGCTGGGCCTGTTTGGCACTGCGCGGCTTCGCGGCCGTCCGCGCCTGTGTCGTGTCGGTCCGCTGATAGTTGACATGCGTCGCATGCGGCCGCTTCGCGTGACGCGCCGTTACCGCTTCCGCCGCCACGGCACCGGAGATCAGATGCAATCTGCCACCGCTGCGATGAACCGGCGGCGCGGGCGGCATCGCCATCGCCACCCGCGTCGGCTGTGCCTGAGCCTGCGCGATAACCGGCCGCTGCGGCACCGGCGCCGCGGCCGGCGCGGCCCATGCCACCGCGCGAGGCTGCGCCACGGCCGGCGCCGGCGTGTAAACCGGACGCGGCGGCTCGGACCAGGCGACCGCGCGAGGCGGCTGCACCGGCGCGGCGGCATACACCACGGGCGCGGGCGCCGGAGCGGTATAGGCCGGCGCGGTATAAGTCGGCGCCAGCGAGGCCATTTGCACCGACGGCACCGACGCGCCGCCATACCCGTAACGAGGACCAGGCGGAATATGCAGCGGCAACTGATTCATCGCATACTGTTCCGCCGGCGAACGCACCCTGGGCGTCGCCCCGCGCAAATTCGGCCCGATGGCGGCGACATACTTCCGCGTCTCGTCCGGCAGACCGCGTTGATTGGCCAAATAGTCGTCGAGCCGGCTGGGACCCGCGTTGTACGCCGCCAGGAAGCCCGGCGCGCCATACATGTCGTACATCTCGCGCATATAGCCGACACCGGCGATGATGTTGTCGCGCGGATCGAACGGGTCGGGACCCAGATTGTACCGCGCGCGCAACTCCCGATACGTGCCGGGCATGACCTGCATCAGACCCATCGCCCCGGCGCTGGAGGTGATCAGGCGGCCGTTGCGATACAGATTGCCACCGGACTCCTGGCGCATCAGCGCGCGGATCCAGGTTTCCGGCATATCGAACTTGTTGGAAGCGTCCCGAATATACGGCCCCCAGGGATCGCCGGGCGGACCGGGGATCGCATACCGGCCCCGGGCATTCTGCAAATACCGGGCGGTCTCGTCGCCAGAGCTGACACCGTACGGCCGACTCGCGCAGCCCGCCAAAATGGCGAGCCCAACGGCCCCCGAAAACACAGTGAATACGGCGTTACGCCAATGCGGTCGTCTCATCCGCTACGAACTCCCTTACCTGGCCTGGCCAAAGGGCCCCGTTTGCACGGCCCGCGACGGGCAACGCCGCACCTCGCCGTCTCAGACAGACGGTCAGCATTCCTCGCCAATCCACTACCCGGAAGCGCGGTCCTTGGCAAGTCCGACGCGATCCGCGCGACCGGCCGAAAGAGTTGAACACGATCGCGCGCGCGGCGCAAACTCAGCCCCCCCAACCACGTGCGACGCAAATCGACCGGTCACGCCCTGTTCCGGTTGCCCCCCCGATCGCGATGCGATACTGACCGCCAGACATGAAAGCCCCTCTGGACACGGCTTCGCGGACCGCGGACCTCGGACAATCGCCCATCCAGGAATTCTCCGCGGGCATGTCCCCGGCCGCGCGCCGGAACTTCGCGGCCATCGATATCCGCGACGGCCTGGCACTCTGGCGCCTCGCCTGGTCCCTAGGCTGGATGGACATCCGCCTGCGCTACCGCGGCTCGGTCCTCGGCCCCTTCTGGCTCACCATCTCCACCGCCACCATGGTCGCCGCCCTGGGCTTGTTATACTCCAGACTTTTCAACATGGAGCTGCGCGACTACCTGCCATTCCTGGCCCTGTCCCAGGTGCTCTGGACATTTCTCGCGACATTGGTCGGCGACTCCGGAACCGTCTTCACCGACGCCGAAGCCGTCATCCGCTCCGTCCGATTGCCCTTCTTCCTGTTCGCGGCCCGAATCCTGGTACGCAACGTGCTGGTGCTCGGACACAATATCGTCGTCGTCGCCGCCGTATTCGCGCTGCTCGGCGTATGGCCAGGCGCGCGCGCACTGGAAATCCTGCCCGCCCTTCCCCTGTGGATCGTCGACGCCCTCGCCCTCGCGCTGCTGCTGGGCGGCCATGCCCCACTCTCCGTCTGGGCCGGCGCCCTCGGCTTCAGCGCGATCCTCTGCGCGACGTCGTGGATCTTCTTCGCCCGCGCCCGCGCCCGTATCGCGTTCTGGGTCTGACGCATGACCTCCGGCGCTTCCATCGCGGTCGAGGACGTCTCGCTCCTGTTCCCGCTTTATCACGGCAATGGCCGCAGCCTGAAAAGATTGCTGCTCGCCGCCGCCTCCGGCCGCCTCGCGGAAGACCAGCGCCGCCGTGTCGTTGTCCGCGCCCTCAGCGACATCGATTTCCGCCTCCAGGGCGGCGAACGTCTGGGCCTGATCGGATCCAACGGCGCGGGCAAAACCACATTGCTCCGCGTCCTCGCCGGCATTTACGAACCGGCGAAAGGCCGGGTCCGCGTCGAAGGCACGCTGAACGCCCTGCTCGATCCCAGCCTGGGCATGAACCACCTGCTGACGGGCCGCGAAAACATCGTGCTGCGCGGCCTCTACGCCGGACTGCCGCGCGCCCGGCTCGCGCGGCTCGAAGAAGAAGTCGTCGCATTCGCGGAATTGTCGGAGTTCATCGACCTTCCCGTCCGCATCTACTCGGCGGGGATGATGGTACGGCTCGGCTTCGCCCTCGCCACCGCGATCCGGCCGAGAATCCTTCTGATGGACGAATGGTTCCTGGCCGGCGACAGCGCGTTTCTGGAAAAAGCCCGCCGCCGGGTCGAGGAAATGGTGCTCTCGGCGGATATCCTGGTCCTGTCGACGCACGACAACGAAACCATCCGCCGGTGGTGCACGCGGGTCTTGTGGCTCGAACAGGGCCGCATCGTCGCCGACGGCCCGCCGGACGAGGTGCTGGCCCGGTACGAGGCCGCGACCGCCGTGCCGAACGGCACCTGACGCGCGGCCCGGCGAACGCCATATCGGAACGTCAAACCGGCACGTCGCCGAGCAAAATAATCCGGCGCATGAAACGGCGCATCCCCTCCGGGTAATCGCCGTTCGCCTTGTGAATTAAACACCGGTTGTCCCAGATCGTCAGATCGCCCTTGCGCCATTTATGACGGTAGACAAATCGCGGCTGGATCGCATGCGCGGTCAGTTCGTCGATCAGGCGATGGCCTTCCGCCCGGTCCATCCCGACGATGCCGTCCATCCGGTTGCGGCTGATATACAGCGACCTTCGGCCCGTATCGGGATGCGTGCGCACCACGGGATGCACGGACGGCACCGCCGCGGCACGGACATCGGGCGCCAGCGATCGCACCCGGCCGATTCCCTCGCGGTCGGGTTTCATCATGTGCACGGCCTTCAAACCCGCCAGCCGGTGTTTCGTCGCCTCGGGCAAGGCATCGTAAGCGTCGTAAAGGTTGGCGAATTCCGTATCGCCGCCAACCTCCGGCACCTCCACCCCATACAGCGCCGTCAGCGCGGACGGCGCGCTTCGAAAGCTGTCGTCGGTGTGCCAGGTCGCGCCAACCACCAGACGCCCGCCGTCGCCCTGGGTGTCCCGATCGCCGCTGGAAATGGTCGTGACTTCCGGAAAACCCTCGACATGCGGGATATAAGGCCGGATTTCCGGCTCCCCGAACATACGCATCGTGGCGAGGAATTCGGCCGGACCGATGTCCTGGCCGCGGATGCACAACACCTGACGGTCGAGCAACGCCTGACGCAGACGCGCGAACATCCCGGGCGCCAGCGTCCCGCGCAGATCGATGCCTTCCACGGCCACGCCCAGACGCGGCGACAGGTCCGAGAAAACAGGCGTGGCCGGGCGGCCGGTCAGCGTGCTGGACATCGCGTTCTCCCACAGGTCCGAAGGCACAGGAGTGTCACCGTTTCAGGATTCCCGCCAGCTTGCCGGGCGGACCGGTTTCCGGTTTGGCGTCCCCGCGCAGAATGTCCATGACCTTGGCACGCACCGTGTCGTAGTCGGGCTCTCCAACGAAATACTTGTACACGGAGGTGGTCAGCGTGCCGTCGTCGCCCCGCTCCACGAGATCGAGGTGAAACAGCGGCTTGTCGTCGGCCAGCAGCGCCGTGCCTTGCCAGTTCTGAGTCGTCAGCAAATCGGTGCGGAGCAACAGGCCGAGGTGCGGGTTCGCCCATGGATCGCCCGGAGAAAATAAATAGCGGATGAAGTCGAGCCCATTGCGCTGGAAATACTCCAACACTCTGATCTCGCCGCCCGGCACCGCGATGCGGTCGCGCTCAATATCGCTCTTACCGGGGATCCTGGGCCGGGGCAGGGGCCCGATCTCGAACCGTAACCGATCCAAAACCTCGTCCCGCCGCGCGCGATCGCCCTGCGCCTGCGTCACGATCGCCAGCAGTTCGAGGTCCGCGATCCGAATGCCTGGCGCCCTCGCCAGACGCTCCAATCGCCCGCGCGCGAGGTTCGGTTGTCCCAGACGAAACTCCCGCAGCGCGGCGAGCGACAGGACCTCCGGATCGTCCGGCGACTGGGCCAGCAGACGATCGATGGCGGCGGCGGCACCAGCGGTCTCGCGCCGCTCCAGCGCGGCGCGGAGCGCGCTTAATTGCGCTGGATCGGCGGCGATGGCGAAGCCCGGGACGATCGGGACCAATAGCGAAAGGACGCGGGCGAAGCGGGAAAAAGACATGCTGAAATCCAGTTCGATCAATGCGATGTCGCACGATATGCCCCGCGGCCCGGCCTGGTTTCAAGTGAAATTGACCCCGGAGCGTTCACCCCGCCGGGATCGGCTACATCGCGATTGAAAAACCGCCATCGACCGGAATCGCCGTGCCGGTCACGAAATCCGACGCGGCGGACGCCAGGAAGGCCGCGACGCCGGACATGTCCCGCGGGTTGCCCCAACGCCCCTGAGGCGTGCGCTTTTCGACACTGTCATGCAGGCCATTCACCTGCTGGCGCGCCCGCTTCGTCAGATCCGTATCGATCCAGCCCGGCAAGACCGCGTTGACCTGGATATTGTCGCCCGCCCATGCGGTCGCCAGCGCGCGGGTCATCTGCACGATGCCGCCCTTGGAACTCGCGTACGGTGTCGCGTACGGCGCGCCAAACAGCGACATCATCGACCCGATATTGATCATTTTGCCGCCCCCGATTTTCTTCATCGCGGGATAAGCGGCCTGCGAACACAAAAACGCGCTTGTCAGGTTGGTGTCGATGACCTGATGCCACTCTTCCTCGGTGAAGTCCTGCGGCATTTTGCGAATCGAGGTCCCGGCGTTGTTGACGAGAATATCGACGCGCCCGAACAGCCGTTCCGCCGTTTCGATCATCGCCGCGCATTCGGCCTTCTTCGTCACATCGGCCACGATGAATTCCGCTTCCACGCCCAGGCCGCGCAACGCGGCGAGCGCGGCTTTGGCCTTCTCGGCGTCGCGCCCGGAAATCGCGATACGGGCGCCGAGCGAGGCAATGCCCTCCGCCATGCCCAGACCGATGCCGCCATTGCCGCCGGTGATCACCGCGACCTTGCCGGTCAGATCGAACAGATTCATCCCGAACTCCCCTTGTGTTTCCCCGGCCGGCGTACCGTCCGGCGCATCCCGGTGCAAGGGCACCTGCTACCGCCGCCGGTCCTGGGCGTGAAGCTGACAGGCTGGTCCGCGGATTGGCGGGGGGCGGTCCAGGGCTCGCGCCCGCGATGCGGGCGGGGTAGAAGATCGGGGCAGGATCGAAGGAGTTTTGGACATGCGCATGCGCACCGCGTTTCTCGCGACAGGCCTGTTCGCCGCGATGTCGCTACCGGCCACGGCCGAAAAGCCCGCCGCGCCGGCGAAATTGTCGATCGTCGTCGGCGGCGCGTTCACCTCGATGGACCCGCATTATCACAATCTCGGACCGAATAACGCCCTGACCAACTATGTGTTCGAGCCATTGATTCGGTTCGACCCGAAGTTTCAGCCGGAACCCGCGCTGGCGGTGTCCTGGAAAGCCCTCGACGCCAAGACCTGGGAATTGAAATTGCGGCAGGGCGTGACCTTCCACGATGGATCGCCCTTCACCGCCGACGACGTCGTGTTTTCCTTCGCGCGCATTCCCACGCTGCTGAACAGCCCGTCGAGTTTCATCTACGCGGTGAAGCCGGTCGCGCGGACGGAAGTGATCGACCCGCACACCATCCGCCTGCACACCACGATCCCCGTGCCGCTGATGCCGTATAACCTGACGGGCGTCGCGATCGTGTCGAAGGCGCGCGAAACCGGCATGACCACGGCGTCGTTCAATGCCCTGCAATCGGCGATCGGAACCGGTCCCTATCGCGTCTCGGCCTTCGCCCTTGGCGAGCAGGCGACGTTCCAGAGAAACGAGTCCTGGTGGGGTGGCAAGCCGCACTGGGCCACCGTCAACTACCGCCTGATCTCGGACAACGCCGCCCGCATCGCGACGCTGCGCGCGGGCGAGGCGGATATCGTCGATCAGGTCCCCACCCGCGATGTCGCCGACCTCCGCGCCAATCCGAAACTCGATATCGTCGCGATCCCCGGCCAGCGGCTGATTTATCTGTCGCCCGACGCGGCGCGCGCCTCGACGCCCTTCGCGTTCGACACCAGCGGCAAGTCCCTGGAGACCAATCCGCTGCGCGATCCCCGCGTGCGCCGCGCCCTATCCGTCGCGATCAACCGGGACGGGATCAGGGACCGGATCATGGATGGGTTCGCCGCGCCGACCGGACAGTTGATGCCGGCGGGGCTGAGCGGCCACGACCCGGCGATCCCGCCCGACCCCTACGATCCCGAGCACGCGAAAAAACTGCTGGCCGACGCGGGCTTCCCCTCCGGGTTCGGCCTGACACTGCACGGACCGAACAATCGGTATGTCAACGACAGCAAATTGCTGGAGGCGGTGGCCCAGATGTGGGCCCGCATCGGGGTAAAAACCACCGTTGACGCGATGCCCGCCGCGACGTTCTTCAGCCGCGCGCTCCGCGCCGAATTCACGATACGGCTGACCGGCTGGGCGTCCGACACCGGGGAAGCCAGCAGCAATCTCTCCGAGTTGATCGCGACATCGGATCCCGGCAAGGGCCGGGGCGCCGTGTTCCTGCCGGATCATTACTCCAATCCCAAAGTCGATACGATCATCGAACAGGCGCTGGCGACGATCGACGTCGAAAAGCGCGAAACCTTGTACCGGGAGGCGCAGCGCCTGGCGATGCCGGACATGCCGATCATTCCGCTGCACCATCAGGTCAATATCTGGGCCGTGCGCAAAGGTCTGACGTTCCGCGCGCGGATGCAGGAGCGGACCTTCGCCTGGGATGTCGATCCGAATTAGGATCGATCCGGAATCCGGCGCGCGGCGGTTTCCCCGCCGCGCGTCCGGCCGCCGCCGCATCGGCCTGACCTGTCTGTTCTCACCCCCGTTCGCGAAAAACCCAGTCATCGCCCCACCTCCCGCCGCATGGCCCTCGCGGTATGGGTAGAATCCGAGACTACCCCGGCACGCGAAATTCGAGCCCAGTGTCCCCGCCACCGAAGGCTTTCGCGCCACGCCAGACACAGGCCGCGAGAACCGGGCCGTGGGCAAGGGAGACTCTCATGGACCATTCGTACACCGGTATCTCGACACACGGCGATGTCCGGTTCTTGTTCCTCGACCGCGTCGTGTCCCATCGCCTCCCCGGGCGCGCGACGTTCGGCGATGTGGCACAGGCCGTGCGCACCCAAAACCACGGCATGCCGATCGCCATCGACATCGCGATGGACCGGAACCAGGCGCCCCGCCCGCTCCCGGAATTCCTCCCGGCCGGCTTCATGTTTCAGGACGATCCGGCCACGGCGTTCGAGGACCTCTCCGGCATGGTGCCCCTCCGCACGACATACCCTCGCGCGACACCGCCCCGCGCGTACGCCTGATCGCAACCGGAGCACCCGCCATGGCGATTCACGACTTTCAACGTAACAACACCAAGGTCTGGCTGGTTGGCGGCGGGATCGCCTCTCTCGCCGCCGCCGCGTTCCTGATCCGGGACGGCGGCATCCCGGGACACCGGATTTCGATCGTCGAGGAACTGGACAAACTCGGCGGCAGTCTCGACGGGTCCGGAACCGCGGTGGACGGTTATGTCCTGCGCGGCGGCCGCATGCTGGAAAGTAAATATCTCTGCACCTTCGAATTGTTCGACTCCATCCCCGCGCTGGATGGCACACGCTCCGTCACCGCGGAAATCTTCGCGTGGAACGAGGCGATTAAAACCAACTCCAAGGCCCGCCTCGCCAGGAACGGCGTGCGCGAAACCGCCCCGGCGTTCGGCCTGACCGAAATGGACATCCTCACCATCGAACGCCTCGCCATCGAGCCCGAATTCATGCTTGGCGCCACCCGCATTTCGGATCATTTCGATCCCGCGTTCTTCCGGACGAATTTCTGGTTCATGTGGTGCACGACCTTCGCGTTCCAGCCCTGGCACGGCGCGGTCGAGTTCAAACGCTATCTCGTGCGTTTCGCGCATATGGTCGATGGCTTCAGCCGTCTGAACGGGATCATGCGAACGGTGTACAATCAGTACGATTCGATGGTGCGGCCGTTGCACAAATTTCTCGCGGAACGCGGCGTCGGGTTCGAAATGAACACGCGGGTCACGAACCTCGAAATGATCGAAACCGGGGGGAAGACACGCGTCGTGGCGATCCGCCGCCAAACCGGCGGCCAAACCCGCGACACACTGGTCGGACCGGACGATCTGGTCGTGGTCACACTGGGGTCGATGACGGAATCTTCCAGTCTCGGCACCATGACCACCCCCCCATCCCCCCACATCCGCGACACCGGCGGCGCCTGGGCTTTATGGAAAACACTCGCCGCCGGACGTCCCTCTTTCGGAAAACCTGGCGTTTTCGCGGATCATGTCGACGAATCGAAATGGGTTTCCTTTACCGCGACGATGCACGGGACCGATCTGCCACGCATCATCCGCGAATTCACGGGAAACGCACCGGGCGAGGGCGGCCTGATCACCTTCCCGAATTCCGGCTGGCTCGCCTCGATCGTCATGCCGCGCCAGCCGCATTTCATCGGCCAGCCCGACGATGTCGCGGTGCTCTGGGGATACGGACTCTCGGTCGACGCGATCGGGACTTTCGTGAAAAAACCGATGTCGGCCTGCGATGGAACGGAGATCCTGACGGAAATCCTCGGACATCTCGGCATCCAGAAGGAGGCCGCGAAAATCCTCGAAACAACGATCTGCATCCCCTGCATGATGCCATATATCACCAGCCAGTTCCTGCCGCGGTCGCAAGGCGACCGTCCCCAGGTCGTGCCGGAGGGCTTCGAGAACCTCGCGTTCGTCGGACAATTCTGCGAATTGCCGGACGACGTGGTGTTCACCGTCGAATACTCGATCCGATCGGCCCAGACCGCCGTCCACTTGCTGCCGGGCCTGCAACGGGAACCGCCGCCGGTTTACAAAGGGACTTTCGATCCGCGCGTGCTGTTCAAGGCATTCATGGCGCTGCACGACATGCACGCCTGACCGGCCGACGTGGCGTGCCCCCGTATCGTCCTGGCCCGATCGGGCCAGGACGAGGAGAGGCGGAAGTTAACCTTTCGGACCCCCGTCAGGGACGGCGGTGGCCGGTCATCCACGGAAACAATGTCGTGGGTGGCGCGCCTCCGCGCATGATGACGTGGTACATCCGCCGGCGTTACGGTCGAAGGTTCCGTCAGTCGGTATCACTCCGCCGCGGGCCGCATCACCGCGAGATCGCAGCCTTCGTCAGCCTGTAACACCTGATCGGCGATGATCCGGTCCCAGCCGCGGCCCGGCTTCGCGGGGGGCGACCATGTCTTCCGCCGTTCGGCCAGAACCGCCTCGTCGACCAGCAGATCGAGCGAACGGTCCTTCACCGACAGCCGGACCCGGTCGCCCGTTTCGATCAGCCCCAACGGCCCGCCCGCGGCGGCTTCCGGCGTGATATGCAGCACGATCGTGCCAAAGGCGGTGCCGGACATCCGGCAATCGCTCATGCGTACCATGTCCTTCACTCCGGCGCGGGCGAGCTTCGACGGAATCGGAAGATATCCGGCTTCCGGCATTCCCGCCGGAGTCAGAGATCCCGCGTTTTTCAAAACCATGATATCGCCCGCCACGACATCAAGATCCGGATCGTCGATCCGGTTGGCGAGGTCCTCCAACCCGTCGAACACCAGCACGCGGGCCTCGGTTTCGAACAAGGACGGCGTCGCCGCGCTGCGTTTCAGGATCGCGCCGCGCGGCGCCAGGGACCCGAACAGCGCCACGATCCCGCCGACCGGGGTCACCGGCTCGTCGAACGCCTTGATATAACGGCGATCCACGAACTCCGGCTTCGTCAGACGTTCCCGCAGGGAGACGCCGGTGACGTCGATACAATCCATGTGCAGCAAATCCCGCAATTCCCACAGCAGCGCCTGCATCCCGCCGGCCGAGTGAAAATCTTCCATATATCCTTCGCCGGTAGGTTTCAGATCGACCAGCACGGGCGTCGAATCGGAAAGCACGTTCAGCCGGTGCAGATCGATCTTGATGCCCAGCCGTCCCGCGACCGCGGTCAGGTGGATCAGCGCGTTGGTGGACCCGCCGAGCGCCAGCAGCACCCGCACCGCGTTCTCCACCGAGTGTTCCGTGATGATATCGGACGGGCGGATCGGATTTTCGATCAGGCGAACGGCCAGGGCGCCGGCTTCCTCGGCGGCGCGGAGCCGGTCGGCGTGGACCGCGGGGATTGAGCCGTGTCCGAGCGGGGTCATGCCCAGCGCCTCGGAAATACACGCCATCGTGGACGCCGTGCCCATGACGCCGCAGGTGCCGGCGGTGGTGGCCAGCCGGCCCTCGATCTGCCCGATCCGCTCTGGCGAAACCGTGCCCGCGCGATACGCGGCCCAGTACCGGCGGCAATCGGTGCAGGCGGCGAGCCGTTCGCCCTGGAACGGTGTCGCCAGCATCGGTCCGGTGACCAGTTGCACGGCGGGAACGTTGGCGGACGCCGCCGCCATCAGTTGCGCGGGCACGGTCTTGTCGCAGCCGCCGATCAGCACCGCCGAGTCCATCGGCTGCGCGGTCAGCATCGCCTCCGTGTCGATCGCGGCGAGATTCCGGTAGTGCATCGAGGTCGGGAACAGCGACGGTTCGCACAGCGACACCGTCGGAAACGCGAGCGGCAGGCCGCCGGCGGCGAGGACGCCGCGCTTCACCGCTTCCACCAGTTCCGGGACCGTGCGGTGGCAGTTGTTATAATCCGAGCCGGTATCGACGATGCCCACGACGGGCTTGTCGAGCATGGCCTGGGAATAACCCATGGATTTGGCGAAGGACCGGCGCAGATAAAGCGCGAAATCCTTGTCGCCGTAATTGGCGGTGTTGCGGGCGAGGCCGCGCTTGGGAGGTGTGTTTGTCATGCCCCATGCGTAGCAAGGCCCAGGGGGAGATGGCAAAGGGGGAGATGGCAAAGGGGAAGGCGCCGCGTGGCCCGTGTGGGGGCCACGCGGCGCGGCGTTCGCGTTCAGCGCCAGCCGGATTCCTTGTCGCAGGCGGCCCGTTCGGCCGGGTGGGTTTTTTCCCAGGCGGAGATTGGTTGGGTTTCGCTGTCGTTCATTTTGTTATTCATGCAGGTGCAATATTTCAGGATGACCTCGGGACCGGCTTTGTCGCCGGCATTGTCCGAGGTGCATTGCGCGACCCATTTGGTATCGTCGGGTCCGGCGGACGCGATTGTGGGGCCGAACGTGGCGGCGGCCAGGAAAAACGCGAAGATGTAGGGTTTCATGCGATCTCTTTCTCTCGGGTTTGTTTCCGTCCCGTCACGGTCATTTGGGACGCGGCGACTGTATCGGGTTTGGAACCAATATGCACAGAAAATCCGCCGCCCGTCCGCCTATGGGCCAGGCCGCGCGCGCGATGATATAAACAATCCGCCCGGCCCAAAACACCGGAGACCCGCGCCTCCCACCCGGCGCCCAGGCATCCAGACGGAGGACCCGATGACAGATCTCGCCATCCTGACCGCGACCGAGTTGTTGGCGCTTTACCGTTCCGGCCAGGCCTCGCCCACCGAGGCCGCGAAGGCGGTCCTGGCCCGGATCGATCGGTTGAACCCCGCCCTGAACGCTTTCTGCCATCTGGCGCCAGAGCAAACCCTCGCCAGCGCCGCGGACTCCACCGAACGGTGGCGCCTGGGCGTACCCAAGGGGCCGCTGGACGGCGTGCCCGTCTCCATCAAAGACCTGATCCTGACCAAGGGCTGGCCCACCCTGCGCGGCAGCCGCACCGTCGATCCCAACCAGCCCTGGGGTACCGACGCCCCCGCGGCCGCCCGCCTGCGCGAGGCCGGCGCCGTCCTTCTCGGCAAAACTGCGACGCCTGAGTTCGGCTGCAAGGGCGAAACCAACTCACCGCTGACCGGTCTGACCCGCAACCCCTGGAACACCGAGAAAACCCCCGGCGGCAGTTCCGGTGGCGCCGCCGCCGCCGTCGCCGCCGGCCTCGGCCCCCTGGGCATTGGCACCGACGGCGCCGGCAGCGTGCGCATCCCCGCCGCTTTCTGCGGCAATTTCGGCCTGAAACCCAGCTTCGGACGCGTGCCCGCCTACCCGCTCTCGCCCATGGGCAGCGTCGCCCATATCGGCCCCCACACCATGAGCGTCGCCGACGCCGCGCTCGCGATGAACGTCCTGAAGCAACCAGATGCCCGCGATTGGACGTCGCTCCCGCCCGACCGTTCCGACTATACGATCGGGCTCAACGACGGCATTCGCGGCCTGCGAATCGCTTGGTCGCCAACCCTTGGCTACGCCAAAAACGTCCACCCAGAGGTCGCCGCCGCCTGCGATCGGGGCGCGCGGTTGCTGGCCGAACTGGGCGCGCATGTCGAAGCCGTGGACCCCGGCTTCACGGACCCACTGGAGATCAGCGCCCACCTCTGGTTCGCGGGGACCCGTGCCATCTGGGACACGCTGACGCCCGTGCAACGGGAGGCCGCGGACCCCGATTTCGCGGCGCAGGCGGCACGCGGCGCGGCGATCGACATGCTGGAAGTTCAGCGCCTTACGCTGCGCCGAATCGAATTGGGCTCACACATGCGCCAGTTCATGGAACGTTACGACCTGCTGGTCACGCCCGCCGTCGCGGTGCCCGCCTTCGACGCGAAACCGGCGGGGCACCGGGAAATGACACTGGAAAACTTTCTGGGCTGGACGCCCTTTTCCTACCCATTCAACCTGACCCAGCAACCCGCCTGCACCATACCCTGCGGCCTGACCTCCGACGGTCTGCCGATCGGGCTGCAATTGGTGGGGCCAATGTTCGCCGACGCGCTGGTCCTGCGCGCGGCCCGGGCCTTCGAATCCGCGCGCCCGATCCCGCGTCCGGCGATCTGAACGCCGGGCCGGTCCACCAGACCGGCCCGTCAGCCTGCTTTGGCCGTCGCCCGCTTCGCCGCGGAAAACGGCGGCAATTCCAGCCCGACCCCGCGCAGATGGCTGAACAGCGTCCGCAGCGTCTCCCGATCCGCCACCGGCAATGGCGGGCTCAGGATCGAGGCGATGTTCGCCTTCAAATGCGCCGGATCCCCCGTGCCGAACAACACGACATCCACCCCCGGCTCGTGCCGGACGTAACGATACGCCGCGTCCGTCACCGACGTCGCACCCTCCGGATGGATCAGAAAATTCAACGGCGAGTCCGTCGCCGCCAGCTCCGCCGGCACCAGCCCCTTCGCGGCGAGGTCCTTCATCGTGTCCGCCAATTGTTGGGGACGCGCGAAGATGCTCCGCACCGCGAACATCATCAGCGTCCCCACCCGGTTCTTCAGCGTCAGCGGAAAGACTTCGTCCCGCGCCACCTGTGCCATCAGGTTGAACGCGAACATCGCGGTATCCCACGGGGTATCCGCCGTGGACGCGGCCTTGCGCATCATGTGCTGTTCGTGATCGTTCGGCGATGTCTCGGTGATCCCAAGAAACCGGAATTTCCCTTTTTCCTTCTCTCGCAGCAGCGCCGGGGCGATCTCGTTCCGCACGAAATCATAGGCGGCGGGCGGTACGGCATGGAGCTGAAACACATCCACGTAATCCAGACCCAGCCGGGTCAGCGATCCATCCAGACTTTCCAGAATCTTCGCGACACTGAACGCTTTGTCCTCCGGCGGCTTCGACGCCTTGGTGCAAACCACGACACTGTCCCGGTTCACGCCCCGCAGCGCCTTGCCGACGATCGGCTCGGTCCCATACACCGCCGCCGTGTCGATGAGATTGATGCCGAGGTCCATCGCCTGGCGGATGATCCCCACCGCGTGATCCTCGGATTGCCCCGTGCCGATTCCGATGCGGCTGAAACCGCCCGTGCCCAGTCCGGCGACGCTGACCCGTAGGCCGGTGCGTCCGAGCGTGGTGTAGTCCATCGCGAGCCTCCCCCAATATTCCCTCCCGGCGTTTATACAGAGGAACGGACCATGCCGCGACACATCGACATCGTCGGCCATCGCGGTGCCCGCGGCCTGTTTCCCGAAAACACCCTGGAAGGCTTTCGCGCCGCCTTCGATCTGGGCGTGCGACGGTTCGAACTGGATGTCGGCCTGACCGCGGACGGCGTGCCCGTGGTGACCCACGACCTCCGTCTGAACCCGGCGATCGCCCGAGACCCGGCCGGACCCTGGCTGAACGGTCCCGGCCCGGCGATCCACGCGCTGACCTCGGCCGAACTGCGCGGCTTCGACGTCGGCCGCATCCGCCCAGCAACCGCATATAACCTGCTGTTCCGCCACCAAAAAGGCCAGGACGGCCTCCGCGTCCCCACTTTGGACGCGGTCCTGCGCGCGTTGCCCGATGCCAGTTTCATTGTCGAACTGAAAACCGATCCGCGCCACCCGGACCTGACCGCCGATCCCATCCACATGGCCGAAGCCACCCTCGCCACCATCGACGCGGCCGGCGCCACTGGCCGCGTCGTCGTCGAATCCTTCGACTGGCGCGGCCCCCGCCACATCGCCCGCACCCGCCCGGACATCCCCCTGGCCTGGCTCACCAGCGAGGAAACTGTTGGAAACGCCGCCCTCTGGTGGGACGGCGAAACCCCCGTCCGTTACGGCAGTTCCATCCCCGCCGCCGTCGCCGCCCAATCTCCCGCTACCATCTGGGCGCCCGCCCATGCGACCCTGACACACCGCCTCGTCGCCGAGTCCCATGATCTGGCCGTGCGCGTCCTGCCCTGGACCGTGAACCGCCGCCTGGCCATGCGGCGGTTGATCCGCTGGGGCGTGGACGGACTGATCACCGATCGCCCGGATATCGCGATGCGCGTGGTGGGGGAGAGGAGAGCTCCCTCCCATTAGCGGAGTTTCAACCCTTTTCGCCGATGCTTCTTGCGCACGGCGGAAAGTTAACTTATATATCAATTCACTTGGCGAGGCGACTTCACGACCTGACCCAAACAGGCCAGATCGTGCCCTTTCGCCCCACCAGCCGGCATCCCGCCCGGCGGCGGCTTTATCTGGCGGGGCAGGCGATTGAAGACTTCAACGATCGAGGTTCGGCGGTGAACACGCTGGTCGGCGCGGGTGCAATCGAGGCGGCGATGGCCCGCTGGGTCTTGGGCGGCCGCATCTACGGCAACGGCCGCCGAGGCCTGTTTCTCACCCGGCTAAAACCGCCACCACCGGAAATCTGGGAGATACGCGTGACCGAACACACCCCTCAGGCCCGTTTGTTCGGCCGTTTCGCTGAACCGGATACGCTTATCCCGACCAACCTCCACACCAGAGGCCATCTCGGCAAAGCCACCTCCCAGGCCTGGGCCTTCGCCATGGCTTCGTGCGCCCGCTCCTGGGACCGCCTGTTTCCAAACCAGCCCGCCTTCGCGGGCCCGTCCATCCACGATTACATCTCGGAGAATTGCGATGACTTCCCCATCTGACCTCCGTCCCCTCGAGGGCCGGGAGCAGGGCGACTACGGCTTCGCCCGCGTGCGCGACCAGGCCTTCGACGCCATCCAAACACTGTGGCGCCGCCGCCGCGCCGAAGGCATGCGCCAAAAGGACATCGCCGAATTTCTGGGCCGCGAACCCGCCTGGGTGTCGCGCAACCTCAGCGCCCCCGGAAACTGGACACTGCGCACCTTCGGAGAATTCATGCAGGCGCTCGGCGGCGAGGCGGAAATCAAGGTTTTCGCCATCGAAGATAAAACGGAAAGGTCACGCAATCACGACGCCTACGACGGGTACCTCCCCGCCGCGCCAGCCGAATGAAACCGATCCCGTGCCGCGGTCACGCCCGAAACCCCGCGCCGGGTGAGGCCGCCTAAGCCCCCACCCGCTTCGCCTCGATCGTCGCACCCGGCGCATGCGTCAAATGACACGCCGAGGAATGCCCGCCGCCCACCTCCCGCAACACAGGCTCCTCCGTCTTGCACCGGTCGAACGCGAACGGACACCGCGTATGAAACCGGCACCCCGGCGGCGGATTGATCGGCGAGGGCACATCGCCCGTCAGAATAATCCGGTTCCGCGGCGCCGTCGGATCCGGCACCGGCACCGCCGACAACAACGCCCGCGTATACGGATGATGCGAGGTCGCGAACAACGTCCGCCGGTCGCAAATCTCGACGATCTTGCCCAGATACATCACGGCCACGCGATGCGTCAGATGCTCCACCGTCGCGAGATCGTGACTGATGAACAGCAGCGCCAGACCCAGCTCGTCCTGCAGATCGACGAGCAAATTGATGATCTGCGCCTTGACGGACACGTCCAGCGCGGAGACCGCCTCGTCGCAAATGATCAGATCGGCGCCCGGCGCCAGCGCCCGCGCGATGCCGATGCGCTGCCGCTGCCCGCCGGAAAACTCGTGCGGAAAGCGCCAGATCGAATCGCGGGGCAGCCGGACCTTGTCCATCAGCGCCTCGACCCGCTCGGTCACTTCCGCGCGGCTCTTGGCGAGTCCGAAATTCGTGATCGGTTCCGCCAGAATGTCGCGCACTTTCATGCGCGGATTCAGGCTGGAGAAGGGGTCCTGGAACACCACCTGCATCCGCTGGCGCATCGGGCGCAGCTTCGACGCCGGCATGTTGTCGATTCGCTCGCCGTCCAGATACACCTCGCCATCGGTGATCGGGTAAAGCCGCAGCAAGGCCTTGCCCACGGTCGACTTCCCGCAACCGGACTCGCCGACGATCGACAGGGTCTCGCCCTTGCGAATGTCGAACGACACGCCGTCGACGGCATAGACATGGCCCGTGGTCAGCCCCATCAGGCCGCCATGAATCGGAAAATGCTTTTTGAGGTTCTTGACCTCGAGCAGGGGACGGGCGTCGCTCATGCGGAGAGTCCTGGAATGCGGGCCGCGCTGGCGCGTGCCATGACGCGGGAAGGCGTGCCGTGCCCGGCGGCCCGGACGGGCCGGGCCATGACGGGGGCGGAGAAGGAAGCCGCGCCGGTCATGCGGAGATCCGGCGTTCGGCGTGGTGGCAGGCGACCAGATGGCCCTCCGCTTTCAATTCGATCGCGGGCGCGACCGTCCGGCACAAATCGGTCACCATCTCGCAGCGTCCCGCGAAGGGGCAGCCCACGATGCGCTGCCGCAGACTGGGCACAAGACCTGGAATTTCGGCCAGCTTTTCGCGGCCATGGCCCTCCTCCAGAGACGACCCCAGCTTCGGCACCGCCCCCAACAGCCCCCGCGTGTACGGATGCATCGGGTTCTTGAAGACCTCGAAGACGCTGGCCTCTTCCACCTTGCGGCCCGCGTACATGACGATGACCCGCTCCGCCATTTCCGCGACCACGCCCAGATCGTGGGTGATCAGCATGATGGCGGACCCAAGCCGCGTCTTCAGATCGCGCATCAGGTCCAGAATCTGCGCCTGAATGGTCACGTCCAGCGCCGTCGTCGGCTCGTCTGCGATAAGCAGCCGCGGATTGCAGGCCAGCGCCATCGCGATCATCACGCGCTGGCGCATACCGCCCGACAACTGATGCGGATACTCTTTGACGCGGCGCGCCGGTGCCGGAATGCCGACCAGGGTCAGCATCTCGATCGCCTTTTTCTCCGCGTCGGCGGCGTTCATCCCCTGATGGAGCTGCACCGTCTCGCCGATCTGCTTCCCAACGGTCAGCACCGGGTTCAGACTCGTCATCGGCTCCTGGAAGATCATGGAGATCGCGTTGCCGCGGATATCCCGCATCTCCGGCTCGGGCAGCGTCAACAGATCGCGGCCCTCGAACTTGATGCTGCCTTTGATCTTGCCCGGCGGCTCCTGGATCAACCGCAGGATGGACATCGAGGTGACGGATTTCCCGCACCCGGATTCCCCCACGATCGCCACCGTTTCGCCGGAGTCGACGTGGAACGAGATCCCCTCGACAGCGCGGACGATGCCGCCCGGCGTGGCGAAATGTGTCTGGAGATTCTCGACTTCAAGAAGTGCCATGGATCAGAGCCGTTTCGCGAGACGAGGGTCGAGCGCATCCCGCAGCCCGTCGCCAAGCATGTTCACGGCGAGGACGGTGATGGACAGGAAAATGGCGGGGAAGAACACGATATAGGGTTTCACCTGCCAGAGCGCGCGGCCCTCGGCCATGATGTTGCCCCAGCTTGGGATGATCGGCGGCGTGCCGGCGCCAAGGAACGACAAGGTCGCTTCCGCGATCATGGCGGAGGCGCAGATGAACGTCGCCTGCACCATCAACGGCGCCAGCGTGTTCGGCAGAATGTGCTTCCAAATGATCACCGGGGTGCGCGTGCCCGACGCGATCGCCGCTTCCACATAGGGTTGCTCGCGCAGCGACAGGACGACGCCGCGCACGAGGCGGCAGACGCGCGGGAATTCCGTGATGGTGATCGCGATGATCACGTTCTTCATGGACGCGCGGGTCAGCGCCATCAACGCGATCGCCAGCAGAATGCCGGGGATGGACATCAGCCCGTCCATGACGCGCATCACGACGGTATCGACCCGGCGCATGAAGCCCGCGACCAGTCCGATCGCGGTACCGATGATCGCGGCGAAGAACGCGACCGAGAACCCGACCGTCAGCGACACACGCGCGCCGTAAAGAACGCGCGAGTACACGTCGCGGCCCAGCATGTCCGTGCCGAACCAGTAAAGCTCGGACGGCGCGCGGGTGCGGCGCGCGGGCGCCAGCGCGGTCGGATCCTTGGTGAACAGGAACGGGGCGAAGATGGCGATCAACACCATCAACGCGACCACGGTGCCGCCGATCACGATCGTCGGATGGCCGTAGACGAAGCCCATCACCTTGCCGCGCTTCTTCGGCTCGGGCAGGACGTTGGGCAGCTCGGGCGCGGCGGTGTAATCGCCGCCAGGAATTGTTGAGGCGCTCAATACCGGATCCTCGGGTCAAACACGGTGTAGAGAAGGTCCACGGCCAGGTTCACCAGCACGTAGTTGAAGCTGAACAGCAGCACGACGCCCTGGATGACCGGGTAGTCGCGGCGCAGGATCGCGTCCACCGTCAACCGGCCAAGGCCGGGGATGGCGAACACGCTTTCGGTCACCACGGCGCCGCCGATCAGCGCGGCGAAACCGATACCGACGATGGTGACGATCGGCACGGCGGCGTTTTTCAAAGCGTGCACGAACAGAATGGTCTTCTGCTCCACGCCCTTGGCCTTGGCCGTCCGCACATAATCCTGCGACAGAACGTCCAGCATGGTCGCGCGGGTGATGCGCGCGATCAGGGCCATGAAGATCAGGCCCAGCGCGATCGACGGCAGCAGCAGATTGCGCAGGAACGGCCACAGCCCCTGGCTGATGGACGTGAAGCCCTGCACCGGCAGCCAATCGAGTTGCAGCGCGAAGATATAGGCCAGCAGGTAACCGACCACGAAGACCGGGGTCGAAAACCCGAACACCGCGACCATCATCACCGCGCGGTCGATCAGCGTGCCGTGTTTCCACGCCGCGATGACGCCCATCGGGATCGCCAGGCTCAGCGAGATAAACAACGTCAGGCACATCAGCGACAAGGTCGGCTCGATCCGCTGCGCGATCATGTGGCTGACCGGCAGGTTGGTGAAGATCGAAACGCCCAGATCGCCCCGCACCACGTTCCAGAGCCACTCGATGAAGCGGACCAGGAAGGGACGATCGAGTCCGAGCGAGGAGCGGATGCGCTCCACGTCGTCGGGCGTGGCCTGGTCGCCGGCGATGATCGCCGCCGGATCGCCCGGCGCCAGGTAAAGCAGGCTGAAGACGAACAGCGCCACCATCAGAACGACGGGGATGGTCGCCAGCACGCGGCGTATGAAATAAGCGAACATGTCAGGTTTTGCTCACATCCCAAAAGACGGGGAACGGGGCTTTGACGATCCCCGAGACGTTGTTCCGCCAGGCCTGGTAGCCCTTGAAGAAACCGGTGGGGATATACACGACGTCGTCCATCGCCGCCTGGTTCAGATCGCCGGCGACTTTCTTTTCGGCCGCCAGATCGGCCGCGCCGTACCAGGCCTCGATCTTGCTCTGCACCGCGTCCGATTTCGGCCAGCCGAACCAGGCGGTCCCGCCGCTGGCGTTCAGCGCGATATAAGGCGCGGGGTTCACGCAGTCCGCGCCCGCGTGCCAGGTGTGAAAAATGTTCCAGCCGCCCTCGCCCGGCGGTTCCTTCTTGGCGCGGCGCTGGCCGACCGTGCCCCAGTCGAGCGCGGTGTACCGCACGTTCATGCCAATCTTTTTCAGCAGATCGGCGGTCACGTCGCCCTGCGCCTTGGTGATCGCGACATCGGTCGCCACCAGCAGGACAATGGGCTCGCCTTTGTAACCGGCCTCGGCGAGCAACTTCTTCGCCGCCTCGTATTTGCGCTCGCCCTTCAGCGGCTCGCCACCCTGTTCGGTGTACAAAGGCGTCCCCGGCGTGAAGAACCCCGGCACTTCCTTCCACAGCGACTCGTCGTCGCCCACCACGGCGCGCATGTAATCGGCCTGGCTGAGCGCCAATTGCACCGCCCGGCGCGCCCGGACGTCGTTGAACGGCGGGTGCAGGTGGTTGATGCGGAAGGACCCGATATTGCCCAGCGGATCGGCGATGTCGACGGAGACCCCCGCGGTTTTTTTAAGCTGGGGAACCAGGTCGGGCAGCGGCTGTTCCCACCAGTCGACCTCGCCGTTTTGCAGCGCGCCGGAGGCGGTGGCGGCGTCCGGCAGAATCTTCCATTCGATCCGGTCGAAATTGATCCGCTTCCCGCCGGCGAGCCAGTTGGCCTTTTCCGCGCGCGGCTCGTATCCGGCGAAACGCTCGAAGATCGCGCCGGAGCCGGGCACCCATTCATTCTTGTTGAACCGCATCGGACCGGAGCCGACATACTCCGAAATCTGCTTGAACGGATCGGTCTTCGCGATCCGCTCGGGCATCACGAACAGGCAGGGCGTGCTGCTCTTGCCCAGCGCGAACAGCATCTTCGGATAGGGCGCGCTCAGCCGGAAGCGGAATGTCCGGTCGTCCACCACGTCGAGCGACTCGAGTTGCTTCTTGATGACGAGCCCCATCGTGGAGTCGCGCGCCATCCAACGCTCGATGCTGGCGACGGCGTCGCGGGACCGCACCGGCTCGCCGTCATGGAATTTCAGATTGGGGCGCAGACGGAAAGTCCAGGTCCGGAAGTCGGGCGAGACCTCGTGCCCTTCCACCATCTGCGGGCGGGGTTCGAGCTTGTCGTCGACCCCGTACAGCATGTCCCAGATCAACAGCGCGCCGTTCCGCACGACATATTGCGTGGTCCAGACCGGGTCCAGATTCGCGAGATTCGCCTGCGGCACGAAGCGCAGGATCCTGGCGTCGGCAGCGCGCGCGACATACGGCGCGGTCAGGAGACCGGCCGCGCCCGCCGTGGTGCGCAGAAATTCGCGTCGTCGCATCGGTTATGAGTCCTCGCCGCCCTGTCGCGCCGCCGGTTCCGGCGGTCTCGAACCGGTAACCTGCCCGATGCCGCGATGCAATGCCAGAGGGGAAACAACGAGAAGGAATGCCCGGGGAAATTCGGTGGAGGACTTAAGCGCCGGGGCTCTACCCCGGACCCCGCGACGGCGTTGCCCCTCGAACCCACCAGGGCGGGGGCCCCCCGCCTTCGCAGGGGCAAGCCTGGACCCGTTTAATTGGGGGAGATGAAGAAGGGGGCCATGCGAGGCGATTGCAACGTCCGAGTAGGCCCCCTTCTTCATCTCCCCCAAACAGACGGCATCCAAGGCCCTGCCTTGGCGGGGGTTGAGGGGGCAGCGCCCCCCGCGGGGTTTGGGGCAGCGCGCCCCAACGCCTAAATCCTCCGCGAAATTGCCCAGGGATACCCCTCCGTGTTTCCCTCCGGCGGCGTCCCGGGTGTAAGCTCGCGCGACCGATTCCCCTGAGGCAGCCGACATGTCCCTCCCAAACGATACCGTGCAAGCGGCCTACGAAGCGATGACCCCCGGTTCCGCCCGCCTGGCGGCACAGGCGAGGGACGTGTTTCCCAGCGGCCTGACCCATGACAGCCGTCATTTCGACCCTTATCCGATCTACGCGACAAAGGGTCTGGGCCCGCTGAAATGGGACGTTGACGGCAATCGCTACGTCGATTATTTCGGCGGCCACGGGTCGCTGATCCTCGGCCACAACCGGCCCGAGGTCAGCGCCGCCATCCACGAGGCGATCGATCGCGGCACCCATTTCGGCGCCTGCCACGAAGCCGAAATCGTCTGGGCCAACCTCGTGACCGAAATGGTTCCCTCGGCGGAACGGGTGCGTTTCACAAGCTCGGGCACCGAGGCGACGCTGATGGCGCTGCGCCTGTCGCGAGCCTTCACCGGCCGAACGAAAATCGTGCGCTTCCGCGGGCATTTCCACGGCTGGCACGACCATATGGCCAGCGGCTACTCGAATCACTTCGACGGTTCCGCCGCCACCGGCGTGCTGGGTGGCATCGCCGACAACATCCTGATGGCCGACCCCAACGATGTCGAAGGCATCGACCGGCTGTTCTCCGATCATAAGGACATCGCCGCGCTGATCCTGGAACCCACCGGCGCCAGCTTCGGCAAAATGCCCATCCTGCCCGCGTTCCTCGCCCATCTGCGCGACATCACCCTCCAGGCCGGCACGATGCTGATCTTCGACGAGGTCGTGACCGGCTTCCGCGTCTCCACGGGCGGCGTGCAAAAAGCGCTCGGCATCGTCCCGGATCTGACGACATTGGCGAAAATCCTGTCGGGCGGGCTGCCGGGCGGGGCGGTCGTCGGACGCAAGGACGTGCTGGATCTGCTGGATTTCCGCCTGACCAAGGAACGCGGTCAGGAGAAAATCGGCCACCAGGGCACCTTCAACGCCAACCCGATCTCCGCCGCCGCCGGCGTGGCCGCGCTGACGATCCTGAAAGACAGCGACGCCTGCGAACGCGCCAACGCCTTCGGCGCGGAACTCCGCGCGAAAATGAACGAAGTCCTGGAAGACGAGCACGTGAACTGGGCCGTGCACGGCAGTTATTCCGGCTTGCACATCTTCACCAATCCCGACGGCGACGCCATCGTGCCGTCGAAATTCGACGCCGTGCCTTATATCGCCCGGATGATCGATAAATCCCGCCACGATCCCATGCCCGCGAAAACCCGCATGGGCCTGCTGGTCAACGGAGTCGACGTCAACACCGGCCCATCCGGCTGGATTTCCGCGACACATGGCGAAGAGGAAATGGCGCTGACCGTCGCGGCGTTCCGAAACACGATTCGGGCCCTGAAACGCGAAGGCGATATCCGGGCGTCCTGACGGCGTCCGTCACCGGCGGACGTGGAAGGGGAGGGGCCCCGCATCCCCCGGACCACCGAAGGAAGCCCATTCGATGCCGTCGTTTTGCATGGGCTGCGAGGCGCTGTTCGACAGCCGCTTTTTCTGGGCCGTGGCCATTGCCGCGCTGGCGGGAATCGTGCGCGGCTTTTCCGGCTTCGGCGCCGCGCTGATTTTCGTGCCACTGGCGGGCGCGCTGTACGAACCGCGCGTGGCGATCCTGGTGCTCTGGGTGATCGATGCGCTGGGCACCGTGCCCTACCTGCCCCACCATTTTCGCCGCGCCTATTGGCCAGAGGTCTGGCCGTTAACGATCGGATCGGCCGCCGCCATGCCGTTCGGAGTCTGGACGCTTGTGCATATCGATCCAATGCCGTTGCGATGGGCGGTCTGCGGCGTGGTGCTGGCTTCGACGCTGGCGCTGGCCAGTGGCTGGCGGTACCAGCGGACGCCGACCCGGGCCATGGCGCTCGGCGTCGGCGGGTTCGCCGGATTCACCAACGGCGCCCTGGGCATTGGCGGCCCGCCTTTGGTCTTGTTCTGGCTGGGCGGACAGACCGACGCGGCGCGGGCGCGTTCGAACATCTTCGCCTATTTCGCGCTGACCAGCGCGATCGCGCTGGGCCTGTATCTGTGGCGAGGGATTTTCACCTGGCCCATTCTGGCCCTGGCCCTCGCCCTGCTCCCAGCCTACGCGATTCCGTTGCGCCTGGGCGACAAATTGTTCCGCCGGTCCAGCGAGCGGCTGTTCCGGCGGATCGCGTTCTGGATTTGCGGCGTCGCCGCCGTCATGGGTTTGCCCATCTGGGGATAACCAGTTTTGGGGTTAAGCGGCGGCTGTCCGGCTTTATCGCGGAATGGCGATCGACAGCCGGTTGGTTTGGCCGTCCCGCACCCAGCCGACGTCGTCGGCGTGGCGGCGCAGCAGGGTGATGCCCAGCCCGCCTTCGCCTTCCGGCGCGGGGTCGTCCGGGCCCGGCAACGGGGTCGCCAGCGGATTGAAGGCCCCGCAATAATCGACGATCGTCACGCTGAGTTTGCCCGAATCCGCCAGCATGTGCAGCGAAACGAAGTCCCGCGTCACACCGGGTTCGGGTGTCGCGTGGTTGACGATGTTCGTGACGGCCTCTTCCAGGCACAGCCGCAGCGCGTATTCGGCTTCGCCGCTGAGGTTCAGAAGGATCGCGAGCTCGTCAACCCAGGCGCCGACGCGGCGGACACCGGTCATGGTGCGATCGACTTCGAGATCGAAGGGCAAAGGCGTGTCTTCGGGATCGCCGCGGTTCGCGCCGGTGCCGCTGCCCACGCTGACGAGGCGAATCGCCTCCGACACATCGCGGCACACCGGGATCAGCCGGTCCACGCCGCTGCGCACCAGGACCTGTTCGACCAGCGGATCGGGATCGAGGCACACCATTTTGCCTTGCCGCGCGATCAGTCCGCGCGCCCCCGCGATCAGTGTCCGCAGGCCGGCCGAGGCGATGAAGCTGACGCGCGACAAATCGACGATCAGCCGCTCCTGCGCGCCCGCGAGCTGGGCGAATGTGGTGTCGATGACCTGCGCGCCGGACGCGTCAAGCCGTCCGCGGAGGTTCAACTTGGTGACCCCCGGAATGACCTCTTCCGTGTCGATTAAAAGAATGCGCTGCGACTGCATCGAATCAACTCCTTCGCCCCGGCGGGGTCTCCCTCCGGGCGGGCGATACCTTGGCGCATTCGGCCGCTTATGGGAAGCGGAACACCAACACTGAAAAATCGTCGTCGAGCGGTCCGGGACGCGCGATGGCGCGGACCCGGTCGTACAGCCGCCGCGGTTCGTCCGGTCCGCCATCGGCGTCCATGGTTTCCGGCAGCATCGCGACGATATCTTCCAGGCTCAGTTCGCCGCCGTCCCGCTTTGTGACCTCGAAGACGCCGTCGCTGAACAAATGCAAGGTGCTGCCGATGGGCACCTCGACCTCGGCGGAGGCGATCTCCGCGTCGGGCAGCATGCCCACGACCGGGTTGTGGGTTTCAAGCGGGAGTGGCGCCCAGGCGCCGGGCTGGGCGGGAAGGAGGTAGGCGGCGTGGTGGCCGCCGGAGGCGAAGGCCATCACCCGCTCCACCGTGTCGTAAACCCCGTACCAGATCGTGAAGAACAGATTGTTGTTGCGGTCCATCTGAAACCGGCTGTTCAACCCGCCGACAACCGCCGCCGGATCGAGAAAATCCACGTTCGGCAGAACACGTTCCCGCAACACCTGCGCCACCGTCATCGCATGCATCGCCGCCCCGGTGCCATGGCCCGAGACATCCAGCAGAAACAGCGAAAAATGCCGCCCGTCCAGCATCTGATACCCGAAGGCATCGCCGCCGATCCGGGTACTCGGCCGGTAGAACCAATTGGCGCGCACCTGCCCTTCGTCCAAAGGACGCGGCAGGATCGAGGCGACATATTTCCCCGCCTCCCGCAATTCCTCATCCATCGCATCCGCGTCCCGGCTCTCGTCCTGGGCGCGCCGATGATACCGCAACCGATAAGCCCCGACCGAGACAATCGCGCCGTCTTCCAACGCCGCCGGCGCGTCGAGCCGCGCCCCATTCAGGAAAGTGCCATTGGTCGATCCCAGATCGCGCACCCGGAGACAGCCGTCCTGAAGCTCGAACCGGCAATGGCGGCGGGAGACGGTGGTGCCTTCCAGCACCATGTCGGCGGGGGGCGTCCGGCCGATCACAACCGGCAACGAATGTAACGGATACCGGCGGGGCGGGGCATTGTCGTCCAACAACAACAGCAAATGCACGGGCTCGCCCGCGCTGTTCGACGGATCCCAGCCGTCCGGCGGCAGGAACGCGAGGGTCTGTTCCTCCAGCGTGTCGTCGGTGTTGTCGTCGGGCCCCATCCATCTCCCCTGGCGTTCCCATGCGTGGCGGGCCGGGCGAGGCACGCGCGCATGGCAACGCTTAACATAACAAGAATGTTCGCGACGTTAAACCCCGGACCACGCGCGGCGCGGGCCAGGCGGGTGAACATGGGCGCCATGCTTTTCCACGTCATGGTACGGCCGCGCGAATGAAGGCACCGATACAGTCTCCGCCGGCGAACCGCTCTTCGCCGCCGCGCCACGGGTGAGTCGCCATTTCCTGAGAGGTCTACTAATCTCCAGAAAATCAACCGGAGGAACACACCATGAAAGCCGCGATCTTCCACGCGCCGCATCAACCGCTGACGATCGAGGATGTCGAGATCGAGAAGCCGAAGCGCCGCGAAATTCTGTTGCGCACGGCCTACGCGGGTCTTTGCCACTCCGATCTGCATTTCATGGAAGGCCTCTATCCCTATCCGGTGCCCGCCATTCTGGGACACGAAGGCGCCGCGGTGGTCGAGGCCGTCGGCGAGGATGTGACCTACGTCAAACCGGGCGATCACGTCATCACCTGCCTGTCGGTGTTCTGCGGCGAGTGCGACTATTGCACAACCGGCCATACCAATCTGTGCGACAATACCGAGGTGAAGCTGCTGCCGGGCGCCGCGCGGCGGTTGAAGTGGAAAGGTCAGACACTCAATCAGGCTTTCAATCTTTCCGTCTTCGCCGAACAGATGCTGGTGCACGAGCACGCCGTGGTGAAGATATCGAAAGACATCCCGCTGGATCGCGCCTCTCTGGTCGGCTGCGGCGTGATGACCGGCGTCGGCGCGGTGTTCAACGCCGCGAAGGTCGAGCCCGGTTCGACCGTCGCCGTCGTCGGTTGCGGCGGCATTGGGCTCTCGGCGGTGAACGGCGCGGCGCTGGCCGGCGCGTCGCGCATCATCGCGATCGATACCAACCAGGCGAAGCTCGAAAAAGCGCTGGAAATGGGCGCGACGGATATCATCAACGCCTCCAACGTCGATGCCGTCGCCGCGGTGAAGGACCTGACGAACGGGCAGGGCGTGCCCTACTCGTTCGAGGCAATCGGCCTGAAAGCCACCGCCGAGCAGTGCTTCGCGATGCTGCGTCCGGGCGGCGTCGCCACCATCATCGGCATGATCCCCTTTGGCACGAAGATCGAGCTGCATGGCGCGGACTTCCTGCGCGATCGCAAGATCCAGGGCACCAGCATGGGCGGCAATCGTTTCCGCGTCGATATGCCGCGGTTGCTGGAACTGTGGCGCCAGGGACGCCTGAAACTGGACACGCTGATCTCCGGCAAAATCCAACTCGCCGAGATCAACGAAGGCTTCGCGATGCTGAAATCCGGCGCGCCCGTGCGGAACCTGATCGATTTCGGAGTCGTCTGACCATGAAATTCGGAGCCGGTTTTCCTCTGAAAGCCATGGCGGACGCCGCGGCGATCCGCGATTACGCCCAGACCCTGGAGGGCGCCGGCTTCGATTTCACCAGCACGGCCGGACATGTGTTGGGCCAGCCCGCCGGGACCTACCCGGACCGGGCCGCGCCGCAATATACGGGACCGTTCAACGATCCTTTCGTGACTTTCGCCTTTCTGGCGGGTGTCACGACATCGATCCGTTTCATGTCCGCCATTTTAATTTTGCCCGCGCTGCCAACCGCCCTCGTCGCGAAACAGGCGGCGGAACTGGCGCTGGTCTCCGGCGGGCGCTTCGATCTTGGGATCGGCGTCAGTTGGAACGGCGCGGAATACCGGGCGCTCGGACAAAATCCGAAAAACCGCGGCACCAGGCTGGAAGAGCAGGTGTCCCTGCTGCGCCGTTTCTGGTCCGAACCCTATCTGACTTTCGCGAGCGAACAGCACGATATCGCCAATCTCGGACTCGCCCGGCCCGCGTCCGTTCCCATCTGGTTCGGCACCGAAACAGGCGAAACGGCGCTGCGCCGCGTCGCGCGTCTCGCCGATGGCTGGATGTCGATCGGAAATTTTCTTCCGCATGTCCCGCGTTTTCAGCAATATTTGCGCGAAGCGGGTCGCGATCCCACGGGTTTCCCGATCCGCGGCTCGGTCGTCGCGGGCGATGGCGGGCCTGACACCTGGATCGAGACCGCGCGAAAATATCGCGATGCCGGCGTGACCCACATAACGATTGGCGCGCCACCGGGCCTTTCGCCCGAACTGTCTTTGGCGCGGATTGTCGAGGCACGCGCCGCGATGGCGGCGGCATGACGCCGATCCGTCATTTCGAAACCGGCACGGGCGGCGCGCCGTTCGTGTTCGTCCACGGTTTCGCCTGCGCCCATGCCGACTGGGACGCGCAGGCCGCCTGTTTCGCGCCGAAGCATCGCGTCGTGACCGTCGATCTCCGGGGCCACGGCGACTCGCCCGGCACCGCCGCCAGTTGTTCGGTGGAACGTTACGGCGCCGATGTCGCGGAGGTCATGCGCGCGCTGTCGCTGCCGCCCGCGATTGTCGTGGGCCACAGCATGGGCTGCCGCGTGGCGGTGGAGGCCGCGTTGCAGGCGCCGGACCGGACAAAAGCGGTCATTCTGGTCGATGGCAGCCAGTTCGCCGGATCGGCGGTCGCCGCGAATACCACGCGTTTCGCAAGTCCGGGCGGCTACGAGGCCTCGGCCGCCGCTTTGTTCAAGGACATGTTCACCGCGAAAAGCGATCCCGCCGTCGCGGCCGCCGTGCTCGCGCGTGCCCTGCGTCTGCCGAAGGATGTCGGCGAGAAAATGCTGACGGATATGCCGCGTTACGACACACTCCGCCTGGAGGCCTCGCTTGGCTGCCTGCTTGTGCCGGTCATGGCGTTGCAGACCACGTCCCGCGACTCGAACGGCCAGCGCGCGAGCCTGCGGCGAGGGCAGACGACGCCTTATCTCGAGATGTTACGGGCGCGGGTGCCTGGTGTCCGGATCGATATCGTCGAAGACGCCGGGCATTTTCCGCAGTTGGATGAACCCGCCCAAACGAACGCGGCGATCGCGTCCTTTGTCGCGGGTCTCGCGGACTGAAAGCCGGCGCGGCGGCGTGTCGAAAAATCAGGCCATATGGCCGATGCGACGGCCCGGTTCGTGTTCCAGCGCCGTATCGTGCGGGATGGGGAGAACCATGACAGCCCCGGCCGCGCCCCCGCCGCGACGGAGTCGATGAAGGCGATGCCGGCGGCGGCGGAGGGGCCCGTGAGAAAATTCGGCGCCTGGGTCCCGAGGTGGATCAGGTGGGTTCCGCACGCAACCAGACGGCCGTATCGTGAAAGACCGCGCCGCCCGCCGGTGGCCCAGGATCGTCGCTGGTCAAGGCGTTGATGCCGATACCGCCCTCGAAACACTCGGACGGCCAGACGCTTTCCGAGACCAGCACGCCGGTTTGCTGACCGGCGGCGAATTTCGCGTGCAGAACGACCTCGCCACGGTTATTGCCCAACCGGACCTTGGCGCCGTCGGCGATGTTCAGAACGGCGGCGTCGTCCGGGTGAACCAGGACGGTTGGCCGCCCCTCGCGTTTGCGGCCCGAGGCCATTTCCGAAAAGCTGGTATTCAGAAAACTTCGCGCGGGCGCCGTGACCAGGCGGAACGGCCGATCCGGCGCGGTATCGTCGATCGTCGTCATATGGTCCGGCAATTTCGGCATGATCGCGTGGTTGTCGCCAAAGCGCGACCAGTCCGGCGCGAAATGGAATTTCTTATCGGGCTGCGGGAACCCGTTGAGAAAATGCGTTTCCTCCCACGGCGGCATCGCATCGACCCAGCGTTCTCGCAGCACGGTGTCGGCGTCCGGCCAGCCCGAGGCCTTCAGTGTTTCGTCGACGATCTCCATCGCCGTTATCTCGAACCCGCGATGCACCGCGCCCAGACGGCGGGCGAGGGCCTGTATCACCTCGTGGTTGGAGCGGCATTCGCCGGGGGGATCGATCAGTTTGGGACCGATCTGGATGTGGCTGTGACCGCCCGCCTGATAAAGATCGTCGTGTTCCATGAACATCGTGGCGGGAAGCACGATATCCGACCAGCGCGCCGTTTCGGTGAGGAATTGTTCGTGTGTCGCGACAAACAAATCCTCGCGTCCAAAACCGCGGCGCACCCGGTTCGAATCGGGACAGACCGCCAGCGGATTGTTATTCTGGATCAACATCGCGTGGACCTGAGGCCCGTCGCGCAATTCCGACCGGTCTCCGGTCAGCACGCTGCCAACACGGCTCATGTCCAGCACGCGAATCTTCGTATCGACCGCGTCCAAACCTTCGATCAGCGTCTTGTTCCAGCGATACATCCCGCGATTGGACCACAGCGCCCCACCGCCCTCATGCTTCCAGGCACCCGTGACGGCGGGCAGGCAACTGACGGCATGCATATTGGCCACGCCGTTGCGCCCGCGCGCGAAGCCGTAACCCAGCCGCAAAATGCTCCGCTCCGTCGTGCCATATAAACGCGCGAATTTTTCAATGTCCTCCACCGCCAGGCCCGTGATTCCCGCGGCCCATTCGGGCGAGCGCGTGGAAAGATGTTGCCGCAGATCCGTGGGGAAATCCGTATATCTCGCCAAATATTCCATGTCCGCGAACCCGTCTCGGAACGCCACATGCATGACCGCGCAGGCCAGCGCCCCGTCGGTCCCCGGACGAGGCGCCAAATGCCAGTCCGCCACCGCCGCCGTCGGCGTGCGATAGGGATCGACGACCACGAATTGCGCGCCGCGTTCCTTCCGCGCGCGCGACACATGCGTCATGACGTTGACCTGAGTCGAAACGGGATTGCCGCCCCACATCGCGATCAGATCGGATTTCGCCATCTCGCGAGGATCGATGCCCCGGCTCATCCCCACGCCCGCGTTCCAGCCGATTTCCGGCAGCGTCGTGCAGATCGTCATTTTTTGCCGGGAGTAACGCATGACATTCCGCAGCCGGTTGATGCCGTCGCGCTGCACCAGGCCCATCGTTCCCGCGAAGAAGAACGGCCACACCGCCTCGCTGCCATGCTTCGCTGCGACGGCGGAAAATTCGCCCGCGATCCGGTCCAGCGCCTCGTCCCAGCCGATTTGTTTGAACTGCGTCGATCCCTTGGGACCCGTGCGCATCAACGGATGCGTCAGCCGGTCCGGATGATGAATCCGCTCCGCGTAACGGCTGACCTTCGAACAAATGACGCCGGACGTATAAGAATTGTCCTCCGCGCCACGCACCGCGCCAATGCGCGCGCCGTCGATCACCTCCACCGACAAGGCGCAGGTGGAGGGGCAATCGTGCGGGCAGACGGAGGCCCGGAATTCGCTGACATTATCCATCCGGGAAGCCTATCGCATCGCGCCCGCCAATGGCAAAATCGCCGTGGAGGTGATGCCATGCCCGAAACATTCATGGTCGCGATGCGCGACGGAGTCCGGCTCGCGACGGATGTGTATCTGCCGGACGGCGCGGGCCCGTTCCCCATGGTGCTGGAACGCACGCCCTACGGACGCCAGGAAGCCAGCCGTAGCGAGATCACCGCGGCCAATGCGACCCCCGCCTCCCGCGCCGAGATCGCGGCGTATTTCACCGCCCATGGTTACGCCGTCGTTTACCAGGACACCCGCGGCCGCTATGGTTCCGAAGGCGTCTTCGAAAAATATCTCTCGGACGGAGAGGACGGGTACGACACCTGCGCCTGGCTCGTCGCGCAAACATGGTCGGACGGCCGCATCTGCACCATGGGGCTCTCCTATTCCGCTCACACCCAGGCCGCGCTGGGCTGCCTCGACGCGCCCGGCGTGGTCGCGCAAATCCTGGATTGCGGCGGATTTTCCAACGCCTGGCGCTCCGGCATTCGTCAAAACGGCGCCTTCGAACTGAAGCAGGCGTCATGGGCTTTTCGAAACGCCCTCGTTTCGCCGGAAGCCATGGCCAACCCCGTCCTGAAAGCCGCCCTCGCGGCCGAGGATATCCGCGACTGGTTCACGCGCATGCCCTGGAAGCCCGGACATTCGCCGTTACGCCATCACCCCGATTACGAAAACTACCTGTTCGAGCAATGGACGCATGGCGCGCTCGACGATTTCTGGCGCCAGCTCGGCATCTGGACCGAAGGTTACTACCAGGACTACAGCAAAGCGGCCTGTGTGCATATGTCGTCTTGGTACGATCCCTATTCCCTGACCGCCGCGACGAATTATCTCGGTCTCATCGCCGCCGCGAAAGGCCCGCAGCGCCTCATCCTGGGCCCATGGACCCACGGCGACCGCTCCGACTCCGTCTTCGGCGACGTTTCCTTTGGAGACAAAGCCCCGCTCGACCACTGGGCTGGCGACTGGCGCGCCTACCGGCTCCACTTCTTCGACCATGTCGTCAAAGGCACGCCGCTAGAAGAACCGAATATCCGGATTTTCGTGATGGGCGGCGGCTCCGGCCGGCGCACGCCGGAAGGCAAACTGGACCACGGCGGCCAGTGGATCGACTCGCCGTCCTGGCCGCCGCTGGACACCCGGATTGTTCCATTCCATCTGCATGACAACGGAAACCTAGATCCCGCCACCGCGTCGGAAGCCACGATCTCCTACGACTTCGACCCCGCCCATCCGGTCCCAACCATCGGCGGCGCCTTCTCCAGCCTCGAACCCGTCGCCTCCGCCGGCGCCTTCGATCAGGTCGAATCGCCCGAATTTTTCGGCTGCGCGCCGCCCTATCTTCCTTTGTCGTCCCGGCCGGATGTCCTGAGTTTCCAAACCGCGCCCTTGACCGTGCCACTCCGCATCGCCGGACCCGTCGAGGCCGATCTCTGGGTCGAAACCGACGGCCCCGACACGGATTTCACCGCCAAACTGATCGACGTCCACCCGCCCTCCGCCGATTATCCGCGGGGTTACGCGATGAACCTGACCGATGGCATTTGCCGGTTACGCTATGTGGAGGACCCCTCCACCCCGCGCTTCCGGGTACCAGGGGAAATCGTGCGTATCCGTATCGTTCTGTTCCCCACCGCCAATCTTTTCCTGCCGGGACACCGCGTCCGCCTCGATATCTCCTCGTCCAATTTCCCAAAATTCGACGTCAACCCGAACACCGGGGAACCGGAAGGCAAAGCCCGGCGGAAACGCGTCGCGTGTAACACCGTTCACCTTGGCGGCGCGAAACCCAGCGCGATCTTGCTGCCGGTCTTGAAGGACTGACCCTACGCCCGGCCCGAAACCCGCAAACCTTTCTCCAGTGCCGCGAAGGACGGCACCACACCGGGCATCAGGAACCGGAACCCCTGTTCGATCAGGGCTTCCACGTTCCTCGCGTCCACATGCGGATGGCCGCAGACAACGTTGTACTGCTTGCAAATGGCGAGAATATCCGCGATCGCCGAGGCCACCGTGGGGTGCTCGTACTGTCGCGGATAGCCAAGATCCTGCGACAAATCCCCTTCGCCGATCAGCACCGCGCCGATCCCTTCCACCTGCTCCAGCATCCGCGGCAGATTGGCGATCGCGCGCTTTTCCTCGCACATGATCACGCACATGATTTCGCCGTCGGGGTTCAGCGGCCAGACATCCGCTTTTTTGTAATATTCCTGGTCTGTCAGGCCCCAATACCGCGACGCCGTGCGTGGCGCGTCGCCGCGCTGGCCCGCCGGCTCGTAATATTTCGCCTCGCGCGGCCGAGGATAACGGCACGCCGCCACCGCGCTCCGGGCCTCGTCGACCGAGGACACATGCGGCCAGACAATGCCGTAAACGCCGATATCCAGCACCTGCTTCGCGATCCACTGCATCCGCTCGCCCCCATTGGGCGGAATGCGCACGAACGGCGCGACGGCGGGGGCAATAGACCCGGACTCCACGATCTGGCGCCGGTTCAGCATGTATTGCATGCAATCCCGCAGCGCCTTGATGTCGTAGGGATTATGTTCCATTTCGAACACAACCCCATCGAACGGCGCCCCAGAAATTGTCAGCGCGTTGGCGATTTCCGCGCTGGTGAACGGCGCGAACGCCGGCTTTCCCGATTCCAGCGCCTTGATGACGCCGTTCAGCCGAGGAGTTTCCATCGTCACCCTCCCGTGTAAAACAAGTCTTCGGGACGATAGACGCGCGGCACCAGCCCCTGTTCGGCGGCGTAACGGAGGCACAGTTCGATGCCGGTCCGGTTCGCCTCCAGCCCATAGGGGAGGGGATCGCCACCGACGATCGACGCGTATCGCGCCTCTGAACTTTCCCCCGTGCCCGCCGCCTTCGCCGCGAAAAACAGCCGCATCAGCTCCGCGCCAAGGCCAGGATTGTCCCGCAGCAGCGCCGTCTTCACGCAAACGACATGATTAACCGGATAGGCCCCGGTCTGGCGATACCAGTCCGCCGCGGCCTGGTGCGCATCCGGAATGACCGTTCGTGTCAGCGATGTATCCAGACCCGTCAGAGCAATGCCCGCGTCGATCTCGCCTGACAGCAGCATCGCCTTCAGGTCCTGACCCGGCCCGATTCGCTCGACATTGGGGGGATCGCGATATTCCTGGACATGCGCGTCTTCTTCCGTAACCCAGGTGATGGATCGGTGATCGACGCCGTGGGACTCAAGCAAAATCCCGCGCAGCCAGATCCCCGTGGTCTGCGAAAACGCCCGCACCCCGACGCGCTTGCCCGCCAAATCCTCCGGACCGCGCAACGAGGACTCCTTCGGACACATCAGCGCCCCATGATGAAACCCCCGGAACACCACCACCGGCAGCGCCGTCAGCCCTTTCCCAAACGCCTCCGCCTGCGCGTGAGTCGTCAGCGCGATCTCGCAAAGGTCGAAATCTCCGGTGCGGACCATGCGGCGGAAGGCGCGGGTGATCGGATTCACCGTCTCCCACTCGAAAGACACCATGTCCGAACGCACCGCGCCGCTTTTCAGCGCCGCGACATGCGGATAATCGGCGATGGCGGATTTCAGAACCAGGCTCATGGCGCTTTCACCGTCGGGTAAATGTCCGCGCCGTAGTGCTCGCGGAACGTTTCGATCAGGCTCGGCGGCGGCGGCGCGTAAACACATTTCTTCGACACGAAACGTCCGCCCATCAGCCGGTCCAGCTTCACCGCGGCCTCGCCTTGCTTCACCAGATTGACGATGCCGTTCAGGATCGGCACCCCATCCGAGGTCTCGTGGATACCGGCATGCGCCAGCAGCGCCATGACCACGCCGCCGGCGGCGATCACGACCTCCGCCCCCGCGTCGGTGTTCTTCTTCGCGGCCAGGTTGAACTGCCCGACCAGCTCGTCCTGGATCGGGCCCGGTTCGAAGCCCGGCGCGAGGTCGGTCAGCCGTTCGACATTCATCCGGCTGGCACCCACGAAGCGCGATCGCAATCCCGCGCGATCGACATTCTCCACCACCCGCGGCGTGAATTTCTCGTTGATCGTCACGAAGGAAAAATTCGCGCCCATCGTGCACGCGACATGCATCGCCGATTCGCACAGGCCGAGCACGGGAATATTGGCGATCTCGCGCGCCTCGCGGATGCCGGGATCGGCGATGTTGCCAATCAGGAACGCGTCGTACCCTTCCTTGACCGCCGAGGCGACGTTGCGAAGAACCTCGCCGGTTTCCAGATATTCCAGATAGCGGAACTGGTCGCCGACGCCGCCGATATCCGTGATCCCCGCCACATGGATTTCGGTGCCCTCATCCTTGACCCGGTCGAGAATGCCTTTCAACACGGCGGGGTAACCACCCCACGCCGCCTGACGCGTCATGCTTTGGTACCACAGCTTCATTCGTTCCTCCTGGGCCTCGCGGTACTGGTAGCCCAAGGGCACGGGAATGGCTATGTTGGGGGAACAGAGCGGGGGCGCGAATGAAATCGGGAATGCGAGTGCTGGCGGGTTTGATGGCGTTGTGCGCGGCGCGAGGGGTTGTCGCCCAGGAAACGCGGCTGGGCGTGGCGTCGTCGGCGCCGGTGACAAGTATCGATCCACACTATCATACCTTCACCCCGAACGATTCGATGGCGGCGCATATCTTCGACCGCCTGGTCGGACGCGACGCGGCCGGCAAACTGATCCCGGGTCTCGCGCTAAGCTGGAAACTCCGCGACGACCGCACCTGGGAGTTCAAACTGCGCGAGACGAAGTTCCACGACGGCACCCCCTTCGTGGCCGAGGACGTCGCCTACACGCTGGCCCGCGTGCCCCGGGTCAAGAACAGCCCGGCCTCGTACGGAATTTACACCAAGGCGGTGACATCGACGGAAATCGTCGATCCCCACACGATCCTGCTGCGCACCGATGGCCCCTACCCGCTGCTCGCCACCGACCTGACCTACATCGCCATGCTGCCCCGCCATCTCGGCGCCGATCCGGCGACCGAGGATTTCAACAGCGGCAAGAACGCGATCGGCACCGGCCCCTACCGCTTCGTGTCCTTCAAGCCGGGCGACCGGGTCGAACTCGAACGCAACGATACCTACTGGGGGCCGACCCCGCCCTGGAAAACCGTCGTCTACCGCATGATCAGCAACGAGGCCGCGCGAACCGCGGCGCTGCTGGCGGGCGATGTCGGACTGATCGAGTTCGTGCCGCCGAACGACCTGCCCTCGCTGCGCGCCAACAAATCGATCCGCCTGGCCGAGGTCGTCAGCAACCGCTCCATCTATCTGTGGCTGGACCACGCGCACGACGGGCCCACGCCCCATGTGACCGGACCGAAAGGCGAGGTCCTCGATAAGAACCCGCTGAAAGATCACCGTGTCAGGCTGGCGCTGTCGCTCGCCATCAACCGGCCCGGCATCGTCGAGCGCGTGATGGAAAACGCCGCCATCCCGACCCGGCAATATCTGCGGCCCGGCTCCTACTCCTATGTCGCCGATCTGCCGCCGCACCCGTTTCAGCCCGACCGCGCCAAGGCGCTGCTGGCCGAGGCCGGGTTTCCCAACGGTCTGCGGGTGACGATCCACGGACCCAACGATCGCTATGTCAACGATGCGAAAATCATCCAGGCGGTGGCCCAGATGTGGCAGCGCATCGGCGTGCAGACCACGGTCGAGGCGATGCCATGGAACACCTATGTCGCCCGCGCCGGCAAGCAGGAATTCTCCGTCTTCCTGTTTGGCTGGGGCGTCGGCAGCGGCGAGGGCCTCAATCCCCTGCGCGCGCAGATCGCCACCTGGAACCCGGCGCGCGGACTGGGGACCGCCAATCGCGGCCGGTATTCCAACCCCGCCGTGGACGCGCTGATCGATCAGGGCATGGGCACGATGGACGACGCGGCGCGGGAGAAAATCATCCAGCGCGCCATGAAACTCGCCATGGCCGACGTGCCGGTGATCCAGTTGCATCTGCAAAAGAACATCTGGGCCACGCGCGCGAACCTGACTTACGAGCCACGCGTGGATGAGGGCACCCTGGCGATGGGCACGCGTCCCGCGAAATGATCACCTGGATCCTGAGACGCCTGTTCCAGTCGACCTTCGTCGTGCTGGCCATGACCGTCATCGTGTTCGTTGGCGTTCACGTCATCGGCAACCCCGTCGATATCCTGATCTCGCCAGAGGCCGACCAGGCGGAACGCGCCCGCATCATCGCCAACATGGGGCTGGATCAGCCGCTGTGGAAACAATACGCGTATTTTCTGGGCGGGGCGCTGAAGGGCGATCTGGGGCGAAGCTTCGTCTTTAACGAACCGGCGCTGAAACTGATCGCGCAAAGGATGCCCGCGACGCTGGAACTGGCCGTCACGGCGGTCTTGTTCTCGATGACCTTCGGCGTGCCGCTGGGCCTTTACGCGGGCCTGAAACCGGACGGGTTTCTGGGCCGGACGATCATGGCGGGGAGTATTCTCGGCTTCTCGTTGCCGTCCTTCTGGGTCGGGCTGATGCTGATCATGGTCTTCGCGGTCGAACTCGGCGTGCTGCCCAGCACGGGACGCGGCACCACGGAAACTCTGTTCGGCGTGCCCTGGTCGTTTCTGACCTGGGATGGGTTGCGCCACATGTTCATGCCCGCGTTGAACCTGTCGCTGTTCAATATTTCCCTCGTTCTGCGCCTGACCCGCGCCGGAGTCCGCGAAACCCTGCCCATGGACTTCGTGAAATTCGCCCGCGCCAAGGGCCTGTCGCCCGCGCGGGTGATTTTCGTCCACGTGCTGAAGAACATCATGATCCCCGTGGTCACCGTGCTCGGCCTGGAGCTGGGGTCCACCATCGCCTTCGCGGTCGTGACCGAGAGCGTCTTCGCCTGGCCCGGCATGGGCAAGCTGATCATCGACAGCATCAACGTCCTGGATCGGCCCGTGATCGTCGCCTACCTCATGATGATCGTCATGCTGTTCATCACCATCAATCTCGTGGTCGATATTTTGTACATGATCCTGGACCCCCGCGTCCGCCTCGGGGGAAAATCGTGAAGGAAGAAACCCCGTTCCGCCGCTTCGTCTCGGAGTTCGCGGCGTCGAAGGTCGCGCTGTTCGGCCTGGCGGTTTTCACGACGATCGCGCTGCTGGCGATCTTCGCGAGCGTCATCGCGCCACAGAATCCTTACGACCTCGCCCAACTCGACATCATGGACGGACGTCTCCCGCCGGGCACCAAGTCCGCCACGGGCTATACGTTCCTGCTGGGCACCGACGACCAGGGCCGGGACATGTTCTCGGGCATGCTCTACGGCCTCCGCATCAGCCTCGCGGTCGGCGTCGGCTCGGCGCTCTTCGCCGCCGTGGTGGGCACGTCTTTGGGCCTGTTCGCCGCCTTTCTCGGCGGGCGCGCCGACACCGCGATCATGCGCCTCGTCGACCTGCAACTGTCCTTCCCGTCGATCCTCGTCGCGCTGATGATCCTCGCCGTGCTCGGCAAGGGCGTCATGAACGTCGTCATGGCGCTGGTCATCGTCGAATGGGCCTATTACGCCCGTAACGTCCGCGCCACCGCGATGGTCGAGCGCCAGCGCGAATATATCGAGGCCGCCGAATGCCTGGCCCTGCCACGCTGGCGAGTCGTCTTCCGGCACCTCCTGCCCAACTGCCTGCCGCCGCTGATCGTCATCGCGACCCAACAGGTCGCCCGCGCCATCGCCCTCGAAGCCACCTTGTCCTTCCTCGGCCTTGGCGTGCCGATCACCGAGCCGTCCCTCGGCCTGCTGATCGCCAACGGCTACCAGTACATGCTCTCCGGCAAATACTGGATCAGTTTTTATCCCGGCATCACGCTGCTCGTGACCATTGTGTCCATCAATCTGGTTGGCGATCAATTGCGCGATGTCCTCAATCCCCGGTTGAAACGATGACCGCCACCATCGAAGTCCGAAATTTACAGACGCATTTCTTCACCCGCGCGGGCGTGGTGAAGGCGGTCGACGACGTCTCCTTCTCCGTCAACCGCGGCGAGGTTCTCGGCCTTGTCGGCGAATCCGGCTCCGGCAAATCCGTCACAGGCTTCTCCATCATCGGCCTCGTCGATCCCCCCGGCCGTATCGCGGGCGGATCGATCCTGTATCAGGGCAAAGACCTCGCCACCCTGCCGGAACGCGAAATGCGCTCGCTGCGCGGCAACCGCATCGCGATGATCTTCCAGGACCCGATGATGACGCTGAACCCGGTCCTGCGCATCGACACCCAGATGATCGAAACCGTCCTGGCTCACGACAAAGTATCGCGCGACGAGGCCCGCCGCCGCTCCCGCGACGCCCTCGGCATGGTCGGTATCCCCAGCCCCGACGAGCGTCTGATGGCCTACCCCCACCAGTTCTCCGGCGGCATGCGCCAGCGCGTCGCCATCGCCATCGCCCTGCTGCACAACCCCGACCTTCTCATCGCCGACGAGCCCACGACCGCCCTCGACGTCACCATCCAGGCCCAAATCCTCGCCAAAGTGCAGGAACTCGCGGCGGAGCACGGCACGGCGCTGATCTGGATCACCCACGATCTGTCGGTGATCGCGGGCCTCGCCGACCGGATCGCCGTGATGTACGCGGGACGGGTGGTGGAATCCGGCACCGCCGCGGAAATTCTGGACACGCCGCGCCACCCCTACACGCACGGCCTGATCGGCAGCGTCCCCAGCCGCAACAAACGCGGCGAGAAACTCCGCCAAATCCCCGGCATGACCCCCAGCCTGCTGTCGCTGCCCGCCGGCTGCGCCTTCCGCATGCGCTGCGCCCATGCCACCGCCGCCTGCGAAACCGAACCGGAAAACACGGGGGAGGGGACCCGCTTCCTGCGCTGCTTCCACCCGATGGAACAGGCGGCATGAGCGCGTCCCCAATCATCGAACTGCGCGGCGTCTCGAAACGTTTCGGCCCCAAATACGACGCCGCCGCCCGCCTCACCCGCGCCATCTCCCGCCGCCTGGGCTCGCCCCCCCGCGACGAAACCGTCCGCGCCGTCGACGCGGTTTCACTGACCGTCAATCGCGGCGAGGTCGTCGGCCTCGTCGGCGAATCCGGCTGCGGCAAGTCCACTCTGGGCCGCATGGTCGCGGGCATCATGCCCCCCTCCGAAGGCGAAATCCTGTTCAAGGGCCGCGATGTCGCGGATATGAACGGCACCGACACCAGAGACGCCAAACTCAAAGTCCAAATGATCTTTCAGGACCCCTACGCGTCCCTGAACCCCCGCATGCGGGTCTCCGACATCGTCGGCGAGGCCCCGCTCACCCACGGCCTCGTCTCCCGCGCCAACTTCGAAGATTACGTCGACGCGCAACTCAGCCGCGCCGGTCTCGATCCCGCCTTCAAACGCCGCTACCCCCACCAGTTCTCCGGCGGCCAGCGCCAGCGCATCGGCATCGCTCGCGCCTTGGCCGTGCAGCCCGAATTTCTGGTCTGCGACGAGGCGGTGGCGGCGCTGGACGTCTCCATCCAGGCGCAAATTCTGAACCTGTTCATGGACCTGCGTTCCGAACTCGACCTGACCTATCTGTTCATCAGTCACGATCTGGGCGTCGTCGAACATCTCTCCGACCGCGTCCTGATCATGTATCTCGGCCGCATCGTCGAATCCGCCCCGACCGAGGAAGTGTTCGCCCGCGCCAACCATCCTTACACGCGCGCCCTCCTGGCCGAGGTCCCCCGCATCGAGGCCCGAAAACATCGCTTCACCGCGATCTCCGGCGAAATCCCCAGCCCGCTCAACCCGCCGCCCGGCTGCCACTTCCACCCGCGCTGCCCCTTCGCCATGCCCCGCTGCGCCGTCGAGGCGCCCGCCCTCCGCGAAATCGCCCCCGGCCATCGCAGCGCCTGCCACCTCAACGAGGGCACCGCATGAGTTTCGATCCCGCCCAACTCGGTTGGCGCCCAATGCGCGCCGGACCCATGCCCGCCGACGCCGGAACCCCCTGGTCTAAACGCATCGACGACCGCTGGCGCTACGCCATGCTGACCGGCCCCGAGCACGCCAACCCCCAGGGCGACGTCCACGGCGGCATGCTGATGACCTTCGCCGATCAGGGGCTGAGCCTGCTCGCCTGGGAGGCGGCGGGCCGCGCGCCGTGCTCGACCATCCAGTTGAACACGCATTTTTTGGCCGCCGTCCGGCCCGGCGATTTCGTCGAA
>CANJJS010000013.1 GCA_947474705.1 Acetobacteraceae bacterium
AGTGCCGTAATGGCACTCGAAAGCGGGCTCACTGAGCCCCTTTTGGAATTGGACCGTGTTGCGGGCCATCCTGATTCTCCGTCAAATCGCCATTCGTTCATGGTTTGTGCCGGATATTGGGCGGCTGAGGAAGAGGGGTAATCAGGAAATCGTTTACGATCTGACGGCGCTGGCGCTGATCGGGGTCTATATCTGGGTTTTCCTGTGGATCGCGCCGGCGTTTCAGCATGTCACGCGGCCGCTGGATGCTTATTCCGCGCGGATGAACGCCTTCGGCACCTGTGCGTTCCTGTTGCTGACGGTCATTCTGTCGATCGGTCCGCTGGTCCGCCTCGATCCGCGGTTCGCGCCGCTTCTGTACAACCGCCGCCATCTCGGCGTGATGACCGCGGCGGTCGCGGCCACCCATGCCGACGCGGCACTGGACTGGTATTTCAGTTTCAGCCCGTACGACCGCTTCGAAATGTTGTTGCGCGGCAATACCAGCTTCCAACAGGTCCACGGCTTTCCCTTCGAGCTTTTCGGGATCTTCGCCTTCTCCGTCCTGGTCTTGCTCGCCGCCACGAGCCACGATTTTTGGCTGCGGTTTCTGACGCCGCGCGTGTGGAAAACGCTCCACATGCTGCTCTATGCCGCCTATGCCTCCGTCGTCGCCCATATCGCGCTCGGCGCGCTTCAGGCCGCCGCCAACCCCCTGCTCGCCATCGTCGTCCTGGCCTGCGCCACGACCGTCGCCACGCTCCATATTTTCGCGTCTCGCCGCCGTGCCGAAACGGCCGCGATCGTCGGTGCCTGGCTTGACGCCGGGCCGGTCGACGCCATCGCCGAAGACCACGGCATCGTCGTTACCCCCCCCAAAGGCGAGGCCATCGCCATCTTCCGCCACGCCGGCCGCCTCTCCGCCGTGACAAATCTCTGCGCCCACCAGAACGGCCCGCTGGGCGAGGGCCGCGTCGTCGATGGCTGCATCACCTGCCCGTGGCACGGCTACCAATACCGCCTCGAAGACGGGTGCGCCCCGCCGCCCTTCACCGAAAAACTCGCCACCTACCGCCTGCGCATCGCCGAGGGCCGGGTCCAGGTCGATCCTGTCGCCAATCCGCCGGGCACCCTCGTCGAACCGGTGACCATCCCATGACCCCGTTCTTCATCGGTTGGTCCGCCCGGAGCGGGCTGCGCGCCCTTGGCTTCCTCAGCCCCATCGTCGTCGCGCTTTTGACATGCTTCGGTGCCTTGGCCTTCGCCCTGGCCGTCGTGTCCGACGATCCCGGCGGCGGCGATGTCATCGGCGAAATGCGGATCGAGGGCACGCTGATCGCCGACCCCTATCCAATGATCGTCACCGACGCGGGCCACACGATCCTGCTGTCCGGCGGCGGCAAAAGCGGCATCCAGGACGAGGCCCGCCCCCTCGACGGCAAACGCGTCAAGGCCTTCGGCGGTCACGCCCGCCGCGGCGACCGCGACATGCTGCTGGTCTACGAACTCTCCGCCGCATCGGGCGAGGGCAGGGCGCCCACCCGCGAGCCCCTGGGCTCCTGGCGCCTCACCGGAGAAATCTGCGACGGCAAATGCGTGCTGGGCGTCATGCGGCCCGGTAATAAGCCGGTGCACAAAGCCTGCGCCAACGTATGCTTCATCGGTGGCGTCCCCCCGGTCTTCGTCGCCACGACCCCGGTGGCGGGCACACGTTATTTGCTGATGGGCGGGCCCGACAACCGCGCATTGCCTGACGCCGCGCGAGACCATATGGCCGCGCTACGCCGCATGGATGGCACGCTGGAACGAATCGGCGACGCCATCGTTTTCCGCGCCGACATCGCCACGGCTGTCGTCCCATGAACCCCCGCGCCGCCGCCATGATATTGGGCGCTTGCGCCACCGCCTGGCTGGCGAGCCAATATGGCCCCGTCCTCCTGGAAAAGACCGGTCTCGGCGAGTTCGGGATCGTCGGCCAGCTCTGTTTCGCGGTGCTCGGCCTGTCGGTCCTGGAGCGCGTGTTCGCCCGCTTCTGACCGGCGGGTGACAAACCGCTCCCGTCCGGCCAGGCTGGCACCCCCACCGCACCCGACAGGTCCGAGCCCATGCCCATTCGCGAACCCGATCACTGGCGTTTCCAGTTCTTCGACCGCGTTCCATGCCCGGACAACGTCGCGATCCCCACCAAAGACCCCGACGCCTGGACTCTGTTCCCCGCGCATCGCTGGATATACGACAAACTGGCGGTCGCCCTGTCGCAAGGCCTCGACGCCGCGCCGCACGGGGTCCTGCCGCCGTTTTATCCTGTATTTTCGAAACCCATGGTCAACCTGCGCAGCATGGGCGCGGGCAGCCAGGCCATCGCGTCGGAAGCCGAGTATCTCCAGGCCCAAACCGCCGGCCATTTCTGGTGCACGCTGCTCACCGGCGCGCATGTCTCCACCGACGCCGCGCTGGTCGATGGCATCCCCCGCTGGTGGCGTCACGCGACCGGCGAGGCCATGCCGGGCGGAACCTTCGATCATTGGCACATTCACCCCGGCGCCATGCCCGAGATCGAGTCCTGGTGCGGTGCCTGGTCCGCGAAACACCTTCGCGGCTACACCGGCATGGTAAACTTCGAAACGATCGGCGGGCGCATTATCGAGGCGCATCTCCGCTTCGCCGACCAATGGCCCGACCTTTACGGTCCAGGCTGGGTGGAGGCGTTGATCGGCCTCTACGCGCACGGCGTATGGAATTTCCCGGACACGGATCGCCGCGACGGATACAGCGTCGTGGACTTCCTGCCGCATGGACCGCGCTACCGCTACCCGCCGCCGGACGTGGTGGCGGAGGTCGAGGCGATGGACGGAATTTCCAGCGTGCAATTGTCGTTCCACGAGGGCCGCGACCCGGCATCGCACTCGATGCCACCAGGCGGATTCCGGGTGACAACGGTGAACGCGCACGCGCTGGAGGCGGGGAGGGCGGGCCGAGAGGTTTTGCGGCGGGCGATCTTGCGGGCGTCCGGTTTGGCGGGGTGAACGGCCCGGCGAAGGGGCAGCCGGTTCCGATCGCCGGCCGCCGCCGTTGCCTTTCCCAGTAACCACTCCCGGCGGTCGAACCCGGCGCGTTAACCCTTTCTCAACTCCTCCCGGCCATCAATGGCCTCCGCCATGAGCCGCCGCCGCCACATCTTCGCCCTCGTTTTGACCTTGTCTCTCTGGGGACGCTCCCCCACGCTCGCCGCCGACCTCAAAATCGCCACCTGGAATCTCAACTGGCTCACCTCCCGCCAGGCCGATCTCCCCGCCGATGTCGTGATCCGCGTGCAAGAGGACTTCGATCGCCTCCGCGCCTACGCGCTCGAACTGAACGCCGACGTGATCGCCATCCAGGAAGTCGACAACGCCGAAACCGCCCGCCGCGTCTTCCCCCCCGATACCTGGTCCATTCACATGACCCGCGACCGTGTCCGCCAGCGTGTCGGCATCGCGATCCGCCGTGGTCTTCGCTACGACATCAACCCGGACCTCGTCGCGCTCGCCCTCGACCCCGTCGCCCGCCTGCGCAGCGGCGTCGATGTCACCCTCCATTTGCCGGGCGGTCCGTTGCGCATTCTCGCCGTGCATTTGAAGCAGGGGTGTCAGTATCTTCCGTATGGCAAGAAGCCGAACCTCACATGCCTTACTCTGATGGCCCAGTTCGACATTGTCGCCCAATGGATCGCCGCCCGCCGCGACGAAAAAATCCCCTTTCTGTTCCTGGGAGACCTTAATCGCGGTATGGACAAGAAGCGCGACCCCTTCGCCGCCAAACTCATGCCTTTGACACGCGTCACCACCGGTTACAGCAGCCCCTGTTGGAACGAGCACGACGCCTTCATCGACCACATCATGGCCGGCGGGGGCGCCGAGGCCTGGATCAAGCCCGGCACCCTGAAAGTGCTCACCTACCGCGAGACCGACCCCGCCTGGAAACGCCGTCTGTCCGATCATTGCCCGGTCTCCGTGCGTCTGACCGCGCCGGATTCACCCTGACTTGTCTTGGCCAGACCGGTCCCTTAGGGTCCGGCGCCTAAAGCCCAGGAGTGACGCGCGATGACGAAAATTCTGATTGTGCATGGGGCCGGCATGAACATGCGCGGCAAAGTGCAAACCGAAATCTTCGGCAAAATGACGCTGCCGGAATACGACGCCAAAATCCGCGAATATGCCGCCGAACTGGGCCTCGACATCGAAATCTTCCACTCCAACATCGAAGGCGAGGTCGTGAACAAGTTCTACGCCGCCAACGACGCGGGCGTGGACGCGGCGATCTTCAACCCCGCCGGCTTCTCCCGCGGTTACCCCGCGCTGACGGCGGCGATCGGACAGGTGAAATTCCCGACCATCGAAGTCCATATCTCCAACCCCCTCCGCCGCGGCCCCGCCTCCGACACCTCCGGAGTCAGCCTGGGCTTTGTCGCGGGTTACGGCGTTGCCGGATATTACCTCGCCCTCCGGGGTCTGAAGGACATGCTGGCCTCGAAATGACGGAACTCGGGTTTGGGCTCGCGTTCGCGGACCTCGCGACGCGGGAGGGGCTGACGCGGCTCGACCGTATCTTCGTCGACGTCCTGGCCAAGGCGGATACAGCGCTGCACGCGCGGCTGATGACCGCGCGCGCCAGTCCGGACGCGATGCCGATTAAAGACGAATCCGCCCTGATCGTCGATCTCGGCCCGCATCTGGACGGCTTCGTCGCCACCCTGTTCGGCATCGAGTCCGAAACGGCCGCGGTGCTGGCGGAAACACTCCGCCTCGACCCCGTCCACGCGTGCAAACGCCTGTTCGTGCAACGCCAGGCCGTGAAAAAATACCCGGACCCCTCGTCTTTCGACGGCCCGGCCCTGCGCGCGTCCCTGGAAACCCGCTTCGGCGCGCCGTTCTCCGAGCCCGTTTTCGCCGCTTCCGTGACCGCCTGGGAAAAAGACCCCAACCCCGAAGCCCTCGACGACGCTCTCCGCTACGCCGCCTGGGCCACCCTGACCCCCGCCGGCCGTGCCGCGCACCGGAACGACACGCTGTTCCGCGTTCCCCACCGGGTCGATCCCCAGCATTTGGTTCCCGTCGAAACCATCGTCCGCGACGGCGTGACCATGCTCCGCCTGCCCGAACACGACTGGCGCCATCGCGAGGGCTTCGGCCTGACCGACCACGGCATGAACGGCCAACAAGCTCTCGATCAGATCAATTACTGCATCTGGTGCCACACGCAGGGCAAGGATTCCTGTAGCCGAGGCCTCACCGACCGCAAAACCGGCGCGTTTCAGAAATCTCCCTTCGGCGTGACTTTGGCGGGCTGCCCGCTGGACGAGAAAATTTCCGAAATGCACACGTTGCGTGCGGCGGGCCACGTGCTCGGCGCTTTCGCGACGATCGCCATCGACAACCCGATGATGGCGGCGACCGGGCATCGCATCTGCAACGACTGCATGAAAGCCTGCATTTACCAAAAGCAGGAACCCGTCGATATCCCGCAGGCCGAAACCCGCATCCTGAAAGACGTCCTGGACCTCCCCTGGGGGTTCGAGATCTACGCGCTTCTCACCCGCTGGAACCCGCTGGACATCCGCCGCCCCCTGCCGAAACCCGACAGCGGCCGCAAAGTCCTGATCGTCGGCCTCGGCCCCGCCGGATTCACCTTGGCGCACCATCTGATGAACGACGGCCACACAATCGTCGCCGTCGACGGCCTGAAAATCGAGCCTTTGGGCATCGATCCCCGCACGCCCGTCCGCGACACCGAGACTCTGTTCGAAGATCTCGACGACCGCGTGATGGCGGGCTTCGGCGGCGTCGCCGAATACGGCATCACCGTGCGCTGGAACAAGAATTACCTGAAACTCGTGCGTTTGCTACTGGAACGGCGCGAAACCTTCGCCCATTTCGGAGGAGTCCGTTTCGGCGGCGGCGCGACCTTGACCATCGACGACGCCTGGTCGATGGGCTTCGATCATATCGCTTTGTGCATGGGCGCCGGAAAACCCACCGTTCTCGATATCCCGAACGGCCTCGCCCGTGGCGTCCGTCAGGCGTCCGATTTCCTGATGGCGCTGCAACTGACCGGCGCCGCGAAGACCTCCTCGATCGCCAATCTGCAATTGCGCCTGCCCGTCGTCGTGATCGGCGGCGGCCTGACGGCGATCGACACCGCGACCGAAAGTCTCGCCTATTACGTCCGCCAGGTCGAGAAATTCGCTGCCCGTCACACGGCTTTGGGTGTCGAACCCCGTTGGACCGAGGAAGAAAAAGCCGTCGCCACCGAATTCCTCGCCCATGCCGCCGCGATCGCCGAGGAACGCGCCAAAGCCGCCGCGGAAGGCCGCGCACCCCGCCTCGCCGCGCTGCTGGACTCCTGGGGCGGCGCCACTGTCGCCTATCGCCGCCGTCTGGTCGACAGCCCGTCCTACACGCTGAATCACGAGGAAGTCGCCAAGGCCCTGGAAGAAGGCGTGCGTTTCGCCGAGGGTCTGACCCCGAAAGCCGTGACTCTCGATCGCTTCGGTCACGCCGTGGCGTTGGAAGTCACGTCCGCCGATGGCACCGCCGTCACGCTTCCCGCGCGTGCCATCCTGGTCGCCGCCGGCACGCAGCCAAACACCGTTCTCGCCCGCGAGGACGGCAGGATCGAACTGGACGGCCGCTATTTCCAGGCCGTCGACGAGACCGGCGCGAAAGTCGCGCCGGTACGTGGACTCGCCAAGCCGGACGAGAGCCATGTTCTGATGCACAAAGCCCCGGATGGGCGCTTCATCAGCTTTTTCGGAGATTTGCACCCAAGCTTCTTCGGCAACGTGGTCAAGGCCATGGGCGGCGCGAAACGCGGCTATCCCCTTGTGTCCCGCGTTTTGAACGGCATCCCCGCGTCGAATGTCTCTGGCCGCGACCTGATGCGCCGTTGCCGCAACGATCTGACCGCCCGCGTCCATGCCGTGCATCGCCTGACCCCGACCATCGTGGAAGTCGTCGTTCACGCCCCCGCCGCCGCCCGCGCCTTCAGCCCCGGCCAGTTCTACCGCCTGCAGAACTTCGAGGTGCTGGCGCCGCGGATCGACGGCACGACCTTGAACATGGAAGGCCTGGCCATGACCGGCGCCTGGACCGATCCGGAAAAGGGTCTGGTCAGCGTCATCGCGCTGGAGATGGGTGGAAGTTCCGATCTTTGCGCGGTGCTGCGCCCCGGCGAACCCGTGATCCTCATGGGCCCCACCGGCATGCCCACCGAAATCCATCCCAACACCACGGTCGCGCTTGTCGGCGGCGGGCTGGGCAACGCCGTCCTGTTCTCCATCGGCGCCGCGACCCGCGCCGCTGGATCGAAAGTCATCTACTTCGCCGGATACAAGGCTGCCCGGGATAGATACAAAGTCGAGGATATCGAACGCGCCGCCGATGTCATCGTCTGGTGCTGCGACGAGGCGCCAGGCTTCACACCGTCGCGCGCTCAGGACAAATCGTTCGTCGGGAATATTGTTGAGGCTATGCGCGCGTACGGCGCGGGGGAATTGGGCGAGCAGGCGGTGCCCCTGAAGGACGCCACCAACATGATTGTCATCGGCTCCGACCGCATGATGCGCGCGGTTGGCCAGGCGCGGCACGGCGTTCTGGCACCCTTCCTGAATCCGAACCATGCCGCCATCGGATCGATCAACTCGCCGATGCAGTGCATGATGAAGGAAGTGTGCGCCCAGTGTCTGCAAGCCCATGTCGATCCCGTCACGGGCGAGCGGACCGTTGTTTTCTCCTGCTTCAATCAGGATCAGGGGCTGGATGTCGTGGACTTCTCCGTGCTGCGCGAACGGCTCGGCCAAAACGGCACGCAGGAAAAACTCACCGCCCTTTGGATCGACCGCGCGCTGCGCCAAACCGGATTGCGAGTCTGATGCCCCCACCCGTTGGCCCCGAGGTCGATACCACGCCGCGGCCGTTGCCGTCCCGTAACGCCATCCGCGGCCAGTACGCCGTCCTTGAACCCCTGCACAAACGCCATGCTGAGGAACTCTGGCACGCGGCACAGGGCGCCGATGAAAGCTGGACTTATCTGAATTGCGGACCTTTTGGGTCCCTCGCCGCCATGTCCGCCTATATCTCCGCCTTCGCCACCGATCAAACCCGCGTCGCCTGGGCTGTCCGCCCCGTCGCGACCGGCGTCGCTTCCGGCTGGCTCTCGCTGCTGGATATCCAACCCGCGAACGCCGCCGTCGAACTGGGCAATATTTGGTTCGCCCCGGTCATGCAACGAACCCGCGCGGCGACAGAGGCGATGTTTCTCCCGCTCCGCCACGCCGCCGACGATCTCGGCTACCGGCGCCTTGTCTGGAAATGTAACTCTCTGAACGCCCCCTCCAAACGCGCCGCGGAACGTCTGGGCTTCACGTACGAGGGCTGTCACCGCATGCATCTCGTCGCCAAGGGCCATCGCCGCGACAGCGACTGGTACAGCATTATCGAAGACGAATGGCCCTCCCGCCGCGACGCTATTCTGACTTGGCTGTCCCCGGACAATTTCGACTCCGGGGGAACAGCGATACGCGGCCTGGCCGAGATACGCGGCGGCTAAATCCAAAGGTCCGGGAATTTCGCCGCCAGCCATCGGGTCAGATGCGCGTTGACCGCGACGGGATTTTCCTGCGCCATCCAATGGCCGGTTTTCACCACGGCTTCCGTCAAATCGGAACAGCCCGCCCGCATCGGCTCCGCCAAACGCGACCGCACCGTCTCGCAAGTGTAATCGTATTCCCCATGCAAAAACAGCACCGGCATGTCCAGCCTCCCGCCGTTCACGGATGTCTCGGCATAAGCCGCGTTCGCCTCGGAATTCATGTACCAGGAATCCGGCCCGAAAAACCCATTACGGGTCAGCGCGGAAACATAGGCGTTCATATCCGCCTCGCTCAGCACATCGGTATCCCGAGGCAGATCCGGCGCCGCATCGCGCCCGCCGAACCAGCCGCCATCGCGCCGGACAAACGCGGTTCGCGACGGCTTCCCAATCCCCGCCGGATCGCCCTTCCTGAACAGCGCCTTCACCGTCGCTTCGACATTCGCCTCGAACACCGTGTGCGCCTTTTCGAAATTCTCCCGATAGAACAACTGATATTCCCATTGCCCCGCGGGGAATTCGGCCTCCGGATAAATACCCCGATCGATCAGGTCCGCGATCGCGCGCGGCCCAAATCCCTTGGGAAAATACGGCACGCAGAGGTTCGCGACACCATGGCAACGATCCGGATGATGGCTGGCGATGCTCCAAACCACCGGCGCGCCCCAGTCATGCCCCACCCAGATGGCCTTTTGATTACCCAGGCTGTCCAGTAACGCGATCATGTCGGCGGCGATCTGTTCCAGCGCGTAATCCTCGTGCCACGGATGCACCGTGGACCGCCCGTACCCCCGCATATCCGGCGCGATCGCCCGGAATCCCAACGCGGCGAGGTACGGCAACTGGTGCCGCCAGGAAATCGACATTTCCGGCCAGCCATGCACGAAAATCACCGGCGTCGCGTCCTTCGCCCCGCACGCCAGATAAAAACTCGTGTGCCGCGGCGATTTCACCGTGTGCTCGGTCACTGGAAACATGGCCATCACCCCCAGAAAAAGTTCCACGACCATAAGGGCATCGCGACATATTGAGCAACGCGCCCCATCCGCGCACACTCGCGCCCACAAACACCGGGAGACGCCGATGAACAGGATCGCATTGCGGATTGACGACCGCCGCCCCTTCGCCAACGGCCAGCCATTCGGCGACACCGGCCCCTACGAGCGCCTCTCCGGCCGCGCCTTGTTCGCCATCGACCCGCTGGCGGAGGCCAACCGCGACGTCGTCGACCTCGAAAACGCCCCGCGCGATGCCGAGGGCCTGGTCCGTTTCGAGGCCGATTTCATGATCCTGACACCGGCCGATCCCGCCAAGGCCAACCGCCGGGTCTTTTACGACTACGGCAACCGCGGTCATAAACGCGCCCTGCAATTCTTCAACGACGCCGTTCACAGCAACGACCCCTTAATCCCCGCGCATGCCGGCAACGGCTTCTTCATGCGCCGCGGGTATTCCGTCGCCTGGGTTGCCTGGGAGGGCGACATGCTCCCCGGCGACGGCCGCATGGTGCTCGACGTCCCCGTCGCGACGGAGAACGGCCAAACCATAACGGACAAAATTCGCGTCGAGTTTATTCCGGATGCGCCCGGCGCCACCACATACCCGCTCAGCGGACGCGTCGCCGCCCATTCCTACCGCACGGCATCGATGGACACGCGGGACGCCGTTTTCACGCGGCGGCGCTACCCCTACGACACACCGGAGGTCATTCCATCGGACCAATGGTCTTTCGCGACGGACATGTCCGGCATGGGCGCCGAAACAAAAGTCGCCGAGCGCGCCATCGCCCCCTCCGACTGGCATATTTTTTATCCGGCGGGCTTTCAACCCGGCTGGATTTACGAACTGATCTACACGGCGAAGGACCCGAAAATCATGGGTCTCGGGCATGTGGCCGTCCGCGATTTCGTCAGCTTTTTGAAATACGACGAAACCGCCGCCAATCCGCTGAAAGGCACCGAAAAAGCCTATGGCTGGGGCCGCTCTCAAACCGGCCGCTGCCTCCGCGATTTCGTTTATCGTGGCTATAACGCGGACGCCCAGGGCCGAAAAGTGTTCGACGGGGTGATGCCGCACGTGGCGGGGGCGGGCCGGAAATGGATGAACCATCGGTTTTCCAACCCCATCGTGTCGGGCGGCCAACAATACGAAGACCATTTCAACATCGCGGATTCATTCCCCTTCTCCTACGCCTGGTCCACCGATCACCTGACAGGCAAACGCGACGCGATTTTGAAACGCTCGGAGACCGATCCGCTGGTGTTCCATACCCAGACCTCGACGGAGTACTGGGTCCGCCGAGGCTCCCTGGCCCACACCGACACCCAGGGCAACGATCTCCCGCAACCCGAAACCGTACGAGTCTACTGCTGGTCCAGCAGCCAACATTCCGCGAACCCGCTGCTCAAAGCCCCCGAAAAAGGGATCGGCCGCCATTATTCCAACAACGTCGCCACCTCCATGTTCTTCCGCGCCATGCTGGACGCCATGGATGCATGGGCCACCACCGGCCAATCCCCGCCAGACAGCCGCATTCCCACCCGAGCCGACAACACCCTCGTCGATTACGCCACCTGGAAAGCGCAATTCCCCGCCATTCCTGGCGTCATGACCCTGGCCTGCCCGAATGTTCTGCCACTGCTGGATTTCGGCCCCGACGCCGATAAGGGGATTCTGCGGGAGCCGCCGGTTTTGGTGCACGGAAAGAACGACCCCGACGGTCCCGGCCTCAGCTACACCGTCCTCGTGCCCGCGGTCGACGTCGACGGCAACGACATTCCCGGTGTCCGCGCCCCCATGGTCCAGGCGCCCCTGGGCACCTACACCGGCTGGAACCCTCGCGCGCATGGGTTCGGCCACGGCGTCCAGTGGCGCTTCGAGGGCAGCTACATCCCCTTCCCGGAAACGCAGTCGGAAAAAGCCGCCACCGGCGACCCCCGCGCGCCCGTCCTCGATCGCTACCCCACCAAACAAGCCTACCAAAACGCCATCGTCGCCGCCGCGCGAGACCTGGTCGCGCAAGGCCTGATGCTGGAGGAAGACGTCGCGCGATGCGCCGACATGGCCGCCGACTGGGGACGGCCACGCCACGACATCGCGCTGTAGCCAGACGTCAGAACGGGATTTCGTCGTCCAGATCGCCGCCCTTCGGCGCATCCCAGGACGGCGCGCCCCCGGCCGGAGCCCGCGTGCCACTGGCGGCCCGTGCCGCGGGCGCCCGCGCCGGCGCGCGACTCGGCGCCGAATATCCGCCGCCCCCGCCGCTTTCCATGTCTCCGCCCCCGCCGTAGCCACCGGAGTCGCCCCCGCCGCCCGCGCCGCGGGTGTCCAGCATCGTCATGACACCGGTGAAATTCTGGATCACGACCTCCGTCGTGAAACGCTCCTGACCGCCCTGATCCGTCCATTTCCGCGTCTGCAACGCGCCCTCGACATAAATCTTCGCGCCCTTCTTCAGGTATTTCTCGGCGACGTCGGCGATCCGCTCGTTAAAGATGACGACCCGATGCCACTCCGTCCGTTCCTTCCGCTCGCCAGAGGCGCGGTCGTTCCAGGTATCGCTGGTCGCCAGCGCCAGGTTGACGATCTTGCCGCCGGTCTGAGTCGTCCGCACTTCCGGGTCGCGCCCCAGATTGCCGACCAGAATGACCTTGTTGACGCTGCCAGCCATTGAGAGGCTCCCTTCATGATCCGATGGGATTAGGGTAACGGGAATTGGTTAACAACCCTTCCACACCGGTTGCAATTTTGCCACGGATCGTGGAACATCCATAGAACAAATCGCCGCGCGGCAACAGGGGTATCAATGGCCGGTTCCATCGTCGTGCGGGGCGCGCGCGAACATAACCTGAAAAACATCGACGTTTCGATCCCGCGCGACGCGTTGACCGTCATCACCGGCCTCTCGGGGTCCGGCAAATCCTCGCTCGCCTTCGACACCATCTACGCCGAGGGACAGCGCCGCTACGTCGAGTCGCTTTCCGCCTACGCCCGCCAGTTCCTGGAACTGATGGGCAAACCCGACGTCGACAGTATCGAGGGCCTGTCCCCGGCCATCTCCATCGAGCAGAAAACCACCAGCCGCAACCCACGCTCCACCGTTGGCACGGTCACCGAAATTCACGACTATATGCGCCTGCTCTGGGCCCGCGTCGGCGTCCCCTATTCCCCCGCCACCGGACTGCCCATCGAGGCCCAGACCGTCTCCCAAATGACCGACCGCGTGCTGGCGATGCAAGAAGGCACCCGCCTTATGATCCTCGCGCCCGTCGTTCGCGACCGTAAAGGCGAATACCGCAAGGAACTCGCCGAATTGCAACGCCGCGGCTTCACCCGCGTCAAAGTCGACGGCACGGTTTACGAAATCGCCGAAGTTCCCGCGCTGAAACGCAACATCCGTCACGAAATCGACGCGGTGATCGACCGAATCGTCGTCCGCGACGGCATCGCCTCCCGCCTCGCCGACAGCTTCGAAACCGCTTTGTCTTTGTCCGAAGGCATCGTCTACGCCGAAAACGCCGACAGCGGCGAACGCACGATATTCTCCTCGAAATTCGCCTGCCCGGTCTCAGGTTTCACGATTGAGGAAATCGAGCCCCGCCTGTTCAGCTTCAACTCGCCTCACGGCGCCTGCCCCGCCTGCGACGGCCTCGGCGTCGAAAAATTCTTCGATCCCGATCTCGCCGTTCCCGACGAACGACTCGCCCTCGCCGACGGCGCCATCGCCCCATGGGCTGGCTCACAAATCCCTTATTACGATCAAACCCTCCAAAGCCTCGCCCGCCATTTGGGAATCACCACCAAAACCCCCTGGCGAGACCTGCCCGCGACAGCCCGCGACGCCATCCTCGACGGCACCGCCGACGAAGCCGTCTCCTTTACTTATAAGGACGGCGTACGTTCATATAACGTGACAAAATCCTTCGAAGGCGTGCTCCGCAACCTCGAACGCCGCCTACGCGAAACCGACAGCGCCTGGGTGCGGGAAGAAATGTCCCGCTACCAATCCGAAAAACCCTGCTCGACTTGCGCAGGCGCGCGCCTGAAACCCGAAGCCCTTTCCGTCCGGGTCGGTGGCAAAAATATCGCCGAGGCCTCGGACCTCTCGATCCGCACCGCCAACGAATGGTTCGCCGGCGTCCTCCAAACCCTGACCCCGCAACGCGCCGAAATCGCCGGCCGCATCCTCCGCGAAATCGGCGACCGCCTGCGCTTCCTCGTCGATGTCGGCCTGGACTATTTAACACTCGCCCGCGGATCCGCCACCTTGTCCGGCGGCGAATCGCAACGCATCCGGCTGGCCAGCCAAATCGGCTCGGGACTGACCGGCGTTCTCTACGTCCTCGACGAACCCTCCATCGGCCTGCACCAGCGCGACAACGAACGCCTCCTGGTCACCCTCCGCCGCCTGCGCGATCTCGGCAACACCGTGCTCGTCGTCGAACACGACGAAGACGCCATCCGCGCCGCCGACCACCTCATCGATATCGGCCCCCTCGCCGGAATCAACGGCGGCCATGTCATCGCCGAAGGCACGCCCGCCGAGGTCGCCGCGAACCCCAAATCCCTCACCGGAGATTACCTGTCGGGCCGCAGGCGCATCGAAGTCCCGCCCATGCGCCGTCCCTTGCAAAAAGACCGAGTCGTGAAAGTCGTGGGCGCCCGAGCCAACAACCTTAAACGCATCGACGCGTCTTTCCCGTTGGGCACCTTCACCTGCGTCACCGGAGTCTCCGGCGGCGGAAAATCCACCCTTGTGATCGATACCCTGTTCAAGGCCGCCGCCAGACGCCTGATGGGCGCCGGCGAATCCCCCGCGGCACACGACCATATCGAGGGCCTCGATCTGCTGGATAAAATCATCGACATCGACCAATCCCCGATCGGCCGCACGCCCCGATCCAACCCCGCGACCTATACCGACCTCTTCGCCCCCATCCGCGATTGGTTCGCCGAACTCCCCGAAGCCCGGGCACGCGGCTACAAACCCGGACGCTTCTCCTTCAACGTCAAAGGCGGGCGTTGCGAGGCCTGCCAGGGCGACGGCGTGCTGAAAATCGAAATGCACTTTCTGCCCGACGTCTACGTCACCTGCGACACCTGCAAGGGACGCCGCTACAACCGCGAAACCCTGGAAATCAAATTCCGCGACAAATCGATCGCCGAGGTCCTGGCGATGACCGTCGACGAAGCCGTCCCCTATTTCAGCGCCCAGACCCGCATTCACGACCGTCTGAAAATCCTGCAACAGGTCGGTCTGGGCTACATCGCCCTCGGACAACAAGCCACGACTTTGTCTGGCGGCGAGGCGCAACGCATCAAACTCTCGAAAGAACTCGCCCGGCGCGCCACCGGCCGCACGCTCTATATCCTCGACGAACCCACCACGGGCCTGCATTTCGAGGACGTGCGAAAACTCCTCGAAGTCCTGCATGCCCTCGTGGACCAGGGCAACACCGTCGTCGTCATCGAGCACAATCTGGAAGTCATCAAAACCGCCGATTGGATTCTCGACCTCGGGCCCGAAGGCGGCGACGGCGGCGGCCGCATCGTCGCGGAGGGCACGCCAGAAGAGATCGCGGCGGCACCGGGAAGCCACACCGGCCGGTTTCTCGCGCCGCTCCTGGAACGCCTCGCACCCACCAAGAAAACCCGCAGGCGCGCCTGACCGGCCCTCAACCCGCCGTCAGATCCGCGTCCATGCCCGTCGGAATCCCGTCGATGCTGCGGACATTCTTCTCCCGCCAATAATCCTCGATCCCCTCGGGCCCCTTGCGAGACGCCCAATTTTGCAACGTCGGCCGGTCCGCCTTGAACTCGTAAACCGGCACCGAATACCCGCAGGACGTCTGCACCGACTCAATATCCAGCGCGATCATCTGCCGCGCGCCCGGCGGTTCCTCGCCCGCGAACACACTGACCAGCAGCCGCGCATAGTCCTCGCTCCGGCGAGGCAACACCCGCCCATGCCCGTATAACCGCAAAATATTCGGCGGCCCCTCGAACGCGCAGAACATGATCGTCAGCCGTCCATCAGCCCGGACATGCGCCGCCGTCTCGTTCCCGCTTCCCGTCTGATCCAGATAAACCACCGTCGTCTCGTCCAGCACCCGCAGACAATCCGACCCTTTCGGCGACAGATTGATTCGCGCGCCCTCGGAGACGCTCGCCGTGAAGAACATTTTCTGCCGCTCGATGAATTCCCGAATCGGCGGCGCGATCTTCTTGAAAAACTGAGACATGGCGAAGCCTTTCCCGCGCCCGCCCGAATGAACGGGCGCGGGGCCAAAAGTTACTTCAGGAACCGATGGAAGAACGACGCCGTCGACTCAGGCGAGGTCTTCGCCTTTGTCTCATTGTCGATATATAACGTCTCGATGAACCCGCCGGCCTTCCGGTAGTTCAACGAGAACCGCAGCGGCTCGTTCCAGTCCACCGGCGACGTCGGATCGCGGTAATCGTGAGTCTGGTCCGGCTGCCCCTGGAGCCACAATGTCGGCGGCGTCAGGACCTTCTCGCCCTTTTCCAAAATCCCGATCGGATTGCCTTCGGCCATCGCGGCCTCGGACTTCCAGTACATCTCCTGCCGTTCCGGAATATTCCCAATCCATGCCGGCGGCGTCGCGCTGTCGCGCAGCCGCCGCGCGTGCTGATAGCGTGAGATCGGATTGATCACCGGCCACTGCATCACGATCGCCTGCACCGTCGCATCCACACCCGCCGGCCCCTCGATCGCGGCATAACGCGGATCGTTCGGCCGCATCGCCACCAGCATCGCCAGATGCCCGCCGCTGCTGGTGCCCGACAAACCGACCTGAGCCGGATTGCCGTTCAGCTTCTTCGCGTTCGATTTCATCCAGCGAATGGCATAGTTGATGTCGGCCAGCGACGTCGGATACCCATCCGCCCCATGCCGGAAATTCGTCGCCGCGACGACGAACCCGCTGGCGGCCAGCACCTGATCGCGCGCGTCGCAATCCGCGAGGTCGCCCGAACTCCAGGCCCCGCCGTGCAGATCGATAATCATCGGGAACGGCCCATCGCCGCTGGGCTTGTACAGTTTCATCATATACGGCGTATCGCCGTGACGAATATATTCGACGGTCTCTGTCGTGAACGCGTAGGGCATTGGGGTTCTCCCTTCCAAACGCCGCTCTCCGGCGGCACGGTGCGGTTCGATAAACGCCGATAGCGAGGAAACCATACCCCCCATGAGCGCCTCCGGACAATCCATAAGCCGCAAGCGCCTGGGCGCGGTGCTCGGCGTCAACCAAACCCTGTCCTGGGGAATGACCTTCTACCTCCCCGCCGTCGTCGCTGTTCCCGCCGCCAACGACCTTGGCGTCACCACCTTCTCGCTGCTTGGCGCCTTTTCGCTGTCCCTCCTCATCAGCGGGTTCTGCGCGCCCAGGGTCGGCGGCTGGATCGATAAGCATGGCGGCAAAGGGTCGATCGCGCTGAGCATCGTGGTCCTCTCCGCCGGCCTCGCCCTCCTCGCCGCCAGCCCGAACCTCGCGGTCTGGTATGCCGGCTGGATCGTCATCGGCGTGGGCATGGCCATGGGCCTCTACGACGCCGCCTTCGCCACCGCCGGAACCCTGCTCGGGCGAGACGCCGGTCCCACCATCACCGGAATCACCCTGTTCGCGGGTTTCGCCAGCACCGTGTTCTGGACCCTTGGCGCCGCCATTATCGGCCAAACCGGCTGGCGAGGGCTGCTGGTCCTCTACATCGGCATCATGCTGCTTTTGAACCTGCCCATGGTCCTGGCCCTGGTCCCCCGCCTCGACCGAAACCTGAAGGAAGCGAAACCGGACCCCGGCCCGCGCATCCCCGTCAGCCGCCCGATCGTCGCCTGCCTCGCCGGCTTCTTCGCGCTGCGCTGGTTCATCACCTCCGCCATCGCCGTCCATATTCTCGCCTTGCTCCACGGCATCGGCCTCAACGCGGCGGAGGCCGTCGTCGTCGCCTCGCTGATCGGACCTGGGCAGGTGGCCGGCCGGGTCCTCGAAGCGACCATAGGACGAAAATTCGGACTTTTGCTACGCGCCCGCCTCGGCGCGCTGTTCTTCCCGCTGGGCGCGATGATCCTGCCGCTGGGCGGGCCGGTCGCGGCCACCGGCTTCGCGCTGCTTTACGGCATGAGCAACGGCATCCTGACCATCAACCGAGGCACGCTGCCCTTGGCGCTGTTCGGCCCCAACGGTTACGCGACCGTGCTGGGATGGCTCGCCGTGCCGGTGCAACTGGCGCAGGCCATCGCTCCCACGCTCGCCGCGCCGGTCGTCGCCGCCTTGCCCGCGCTCTGGGTTTTCGGGATCGCTGGCCTTCTGGGCCTCGCCGCGGCGCTGCTGCTGTTGCCGCTGCGCCTGCCGCCGGATCAGAGCCCGCCCAGAAAGGCCTGAATCGCGGCGATCGCCACCTCCGGCGCGTCCTCCTGAATGTAATGGCCCGCGCCCGGCACCTCGATCGCCGTGCCGTTCGGCCATAACCCGTTGAAATCCGCCAGCGCCAACGCCGGCGGAATCGCGCGGTCCAACATCCCCTCGATCATGATCGCCGGTTTGGTCTTCAGCGCGGGCACGCCCGCCAAACCTTCCCGCACGAAATCCCGCACCCGGCCCAGCGCCAGATCGAGCGGAAACTCCATCGCGCCCTTGCAATCGGCCGGCGTGGGGAAGGGGGCCCCATAAGCGCGGATAAACGTGGAATCGACCCGGTCCAGCCGCTCCAGCCCCACGATCTGCATCACCGACAAAATGGTCGAACCGAGTTGAGACAGCACCGCTTCCGTCCGGCCCGTGGCCATCCCCTCCCGGATCCACCGAAACCACGGCGTCTCCACGGGATTGGGCAGATCGCGCCGCCCCGCGCTGCCGTATCCGCAAACCGTGTTCATCAGCACGAGGCTGTGCACACGCCCCGGATGCCGCACGGCATATCCGATGCCGATCGGGCCGCCCCAGTCCTGCATGACCAGCGTGATGTCGCGGAGGTCCAGAGTCTCGATCAGCGCGGTCAGATTTTCGACATGGGTGGAGAGTGTATAAACGCGGTCCGCCGGCGTTTCGCTTTTGCCGAACCCCATGTGATCCGGCACCACGACGCGATGCGACGCGGCCAGCGGCGGGATAAACCGCCGGTAAATATAACCCCAGGTCGGCTGCCCATGCAGCAATACCACCGGGCGGCCCATGCCTTCGTCCACATAATGCTGCAGGAACCCGGCGGCGGAACTGAATTTCGCCGCGAAAGGCCACGTGCCATCGAAGGTTTCATCCGCCTGTATCATCGCTTTCCCTCCCCGCGCAGGACCGGCGCGGTCATAACGCCTTGGCGGATTTTTCGCTCGCTTTTTTCGCCTGGGCCGCGAATAGTCCCCGTATTCGTCGCTGGCGGCGGGCTCTTACGGTCCCACCTTTCGATCCCGCCGCCGCGCGTGGCCGAGTTGAACGAAAACAATGGCCCGGTCAGGGTCATAAAGGGAGCACACGACATGAAATCTTCGCGATCCGTAACGCGCCGGCGCACATTGAAACTCGCCGCGGCCGCCACGGCCCTACCGCTGGTTCACATTCGCGGGGCCGGTGCCGCGGGCAAGTTGCAGATCGGCGTCTGGGATCACTGGGTGCCCGGCGCGAACGACGTGATGCAAAAGCAGGTCAACGCCTGGGCGGAAAAAAACAAGGTCGATGTCGCCGTCGATTTCATCACCTCCAGCGGCAACAAAATCCTCATCACCGCCGCCGCGGAACATCAGGCCCGCAGCGGTCACGATTTCATCCAGATGTACAACTGGGACGTCGGCAACTTCGCGGACCGGCTGGAACCGGTCGACGACGTGATCAAGGACCTCGCGTCGAAATATGGCGCCTATAGCAATATCAGCGAATATCTCGGCAAAATCGACGGTAAATGGGCGGCGGTGCCAAGCAGCACGGGAACGCTGAACCTGACCACCGCCGGCCGCGTCAGCCTTCTGAAAAAATACGCCGGCATCGATGTGCGGGAAATGTTTCCGGCCGGAAAAACCGATCCAAAGACATCGGAAAAATGGAATTACGACACATTCCTCATGGCGGCCGAGGCATGCCATAAAGCGGGATTCGCGTTCGGCCTCGGACTCGGAACCACCGGAGACTCGACCAATAACGTCGGAATTATCTACTCCGCGTTCGGCGCCGAACTGGTCAACGCCAAAGGCGAAATCACCGTCGACTCGCCCAACGTCCGCGCCATGCTGGAATACTGTCAGAAACTGGTGAAATTCCTCCCGGCCGACACCGTCAGCTATGACGACGCCTCCAACAACCGCGCCCTGATCTCCGGCAAAAGCGCCCTGATCATGAACCCGCCCTCCGCCTGGGCCGTCGCCAAACGCGACGCGCCAGAGGTCGCCGCGGATACCTGGCACTTCCCATGCCCCATCGGACCGAAAGGCCGCTTCATCCCCTATAACTATTCCTACTACGGCACCTGGGCTTTTGGAAAAAATAAGACCGCGGCGAAAGACCTCAGTCACCATCTGCAATTGCGCGAACAGGTCGAACAACGCTGCGTCGCGTCGGAAGGCTACGACATTCCGCCGCTGACCAGCATGTCCGATTTCAAGATCTGGGAAGACGTCGGAGAACCCAAGGGAACCGTCTACAACTATCCCATCCGCCCCTGGCATAACGCACAGCCGAATATCACAGCTTATCCGGCGCCACGGGATATCGCCGTGCAAATGTACAACCGTGGAACACACCCCACCTTGCTCGCGAAACTGCACAGCGGCCAAAGTATCGATCAGGCGATCTCCTGGGCGAAAAACGAACTGGAAGGCTTCGTTCGCTAAACCCCGCCGCCAAAAACGGTCGCGATGTCAATCGCGGCCGCACGGCATCCCGGGCCGTCCGCTTGAACGGAATGCGGACCTCTCAACCGTCATGGCCCGGCCCCCGCCTACGCGCCATGGTGGCCGTACAATAGCGGAATGAGAATTCGAAGTCTGGCACGCCCCGTCCTCGTCATGGCCCGACTCGATCGGGCCACCGGGAGCGGTACGGAATCGCGCGGCAAAGGACGCTTCGTCACCGACCGCGCCTGAAATCGACGCCCGGCGGCCCGGACCGCCACCTACCGAAGCTGAATCTTCACCGGCGAGTCAGCGGGCGCCAGACGCACCACCAAATCGACGCTGTCGGTCTTCTTGCACGACGGATCGCCGCCGCAGGACGCCGCCTGCACCTTGCCGGGCCGCGTCGCGTAACTCACCATCTTGCCAATCAACCGGCTCGCGTCCTTCGCCCCACCCGGACACAGGTCGAAATCGCCCTCCAAAGAGCGTTTGGCATTGCCCGCCTGCACGACCACGTAACAACCGCGATCGCCGCCCTGCAAATCGAGCAACTTCACCGGCGCCGGATCGGCGGCGAACGCCGGCGGCGCGGCCAAAACCGGCGCGAACATGGCGGCCCATGCGAACAGAGTCCACGGCATCGCTTATTTCATCCCCTCCGGCCGCATCTTCGGCGGCAAAGTCGTCAAACTCTCCGTCGTGTCGAAATCCCGCAGCACCGCGTCGTCCGCCATCTCCACCTCGGCCACCGCCTCCGCGTGCTTGCCAACCAGGAACCGCGCGCCCGAATCGCCGGCAATCGCGAGGATCTCCCCGAAATAACTCCGATCCCAGATCATCGGATTGCCCTGCTTGCCCCGGAACGTCGGCAACACGATCTTCCGGCCCTCGTCGGGATCGTAAAACGACAGGAGACGGTCGATCATCCGCCCCGTGACCAGCGGCATGTCGCCGAGACAAACAATCGCCCCGGCGCACTCCGGCGGCACCGAAGCAATCCCCGCCTTCAGACTCTCCGCCAGCCCCTGGGCGTAATCGGCCGCGTGAATGTAACGCACGGGCCGGCCGCCCAACGCATGCTCGATCTGTTCGTGCTGGTGGCCGGTGACGACCAGCACGGGCCGGGCGTTCGACGACAAAACATTGTCCACGACACGCGCGATCATCGGCTTGCCGGCTTTGTCCGCCACCAGCAACTTGTTGTGCGGCGCCATCCGGCGCGACCGCCCGGCGGCCATGACAATGGCGGCGATCGTCGGCGCGCTTTTCGGCGCCGCGCCGACACGTGGCGTCGCGGGGGCTTTTTCCCTGGGGAGCGGCCGGTTGTCGAATTCCTTCAAGAGTCCTCCAACGCCCATGCGCATGATGTCTTTGGAAGTCACCGGCACACCGGCGAACAGCCGCGTCAGGATCCAGTCGATCCCGTTCAGCTTCGGACTGCGCGCGCAACCCGGCAGCACCAGCGCCGGCTTGTCCTTGATCCGCCCCACACAAATCAAATTCCCGGGATCGACCGGCATCCCGAAATGCACGATTTCCCCGCCGGCACGGACGATCCCCGCCGGCCCGACATCGCGCCGGTCCAGCACCGCGGAGGCGCCGATCACCAGCAGCATATCCGCGCCCGCCGCGATCAGACCTTCCAGCGCCCGCGCCACCGACTCCTCGTCGTGCGGACACCGGACCGGCGCCAGCAGCGACCCGGTGAGCTGGTTGATCCGCTGCTCCGTGACCGCGATCGTCTTGTCCGTGGTGCTGTCTTTCAGACCCGGCAACTCCGTCGCCACCAGACCGACCTTCAAATGCTTGAACGGATGCAGGGTCAGCGGCGCGCCATTCTGCCGCGCCAGCGTCTCCGCGACCGTCAGCACCGTCCCCGGCACCGAAAACGGAATGATCTTAATCGTCGCGACCAGGTCCTTCGGCGCCACCACCGCGTAATCCGGCAAGGTGCCGAGCGTCAGCGCCTCGTCGATCGAATTCAACTGGTCGATCTTGCCGGTCTGCACCCGCAACAGGCCCGGAACCTCGGCCGACAAATTCACCCGTCCCGTCGCGGCCCGCGACCGCGCGATCAACGGCGAGACGAGCGGTGTCGCCAACCGGTCCGCGGCGATGTCCTCGGGGACGTCGCCGGGTTCCAGCATCGCGCAGATGACCTCGGTCCGCCCCGCCGTGCGCAAGGCCGAGATCGCGGCGTCGTCCAGCCGCGCGCCCTTGCGGATCATGGTGTCGCCCACGCGCTGGCTGTGCGCCATGATACCGCCGCGCGCGTCGTCCAGCGGCATGGGCCCGAATTTCATGGCGTTGGCGACTTCGGTCCGGACTTCGGCGGCAACGGCGCGCCACGGCGCACCGCGATGATCTCGGCGATGATGGAGGCGCCGATCTCGGGGGCCGTCACCGCCTCGATGTTCAATCCCACCGGACCGCGAATACGCGCCATCGAGTCTTCCGAGTGACCCAGCTCGGCGAGACGCTTCAATCGCGCGGCATGCGTCCGGCGCGACCCCAGTGCCCCGATGTAAAACGCGTCCGATTTCAAGGCGCGGTCCAGCGCCGGGTCGTCCAGCTTCGGATCGTGGGTCAGTGTCACGACGGCGGTGCGGCTGTCCGGTTTGAACGCGTCCATCGCCTCGTCCGGCCAGTCGGTGGAAATCTCGACATCAGGAAACCGCTCGTCCGAGGCAAAGGACCGCCTCGGATCGACCACCGTCGTCGCATACCCGCACGCCGTCGAAAACCGCACCAGCGCCTGCGCGATATGCACGGCGCCCACGATCACCAGCCGCAAAGGCGGATTATAGGCGTGCATGAACCAGTCCACGCCGTCGATCTTGTGCGTGCCGCTGACGTCGGATTGCAAGACTTTCCGGGCGATCTCGTTGACCGCCTCGGGCGCCGCCGGATCGGGCAACAGGCGCTGTTCGCCGCCCGGAAGTTGGGTCGCCAGCACGATCGGTTGCTTGGCCGCGCGGGCCTTTTCCAGCGCGGCGAGAATGTCCGGTGTCACGACAGCTTCTCCACGAATACTTTCACCTTGCCGCCGCAGGCGAGCCCGACCTCCCAGGCCTGCTCGTGCGTGACCCCGAAGTCCAGGAGCTGCGGGACACCCGATTCCAGCGTCCTCAAAGCGGCATCGGCGACCGCGCCCTCGATACAGCCGCCGGAAACCGAACCCGCCATGCGGCCGGATTTCGTGATCGCCATCTGGCTGCCGGCCGGGCGAGGGGAGCTCCCCCAGGTTTCCGTGACCGTCGCGATGGCCACGAGTTCTCCGGCGGCGCGCCAACCGGCGGCGGTGCTCAGGATGTCGTCGACATGGTCGCTCATGGTGCGAAGTCCTTTCTGGGTCCGGTCCGGCGGAGACGCGCCGGTTTGAACATGTCACTGTGCTGTTTCGCGCCGTCCGGTCAAGCGGGCGCGATCATTCGGCAGCCCTTCGCGTTTCCGGCGTCCAGCTCAACGGTTTCGGCGCCGGTTTGGACAGCGATTCGATCAACGCCCGCAGACTCGCGAGATTGTGGACCGGCCGGAATTCGTCGACATGCGGCAGCATCGCGCGGATACCCTGCGATTTTGGTTCGAAACCGGCCCAGCGCAGCAGCGGATTCAGCCAGATCAGGCGGCGCGACGACCGGTGCAACCGGTCCATGTTGTCCGCCAGTCCCGCCGCCCCGTCGCGGTCCAGCCCGTCGGTGATCAACAACACGATGGCGCCCTGGCCCAACACCCGGCGCGCCCAGAGCTTGTTGAATTTCTCCAGCGCCTCGCCAATCCGCGTGCCGCCGGACCAGTCCGGGACAGCATGGGACACCATCTGGAAAGCGACCTCCGGGTCGCGCGCCCGAAGTTGCCGCGTGACGTTGGTCAGGCGCGTCCCAAACAGGAAGACGTGGACCCGATCCCGGTCGTTGGTCACGGCATGCAGGAAATGCAGCAGAATTTGCGCGTACCGGCCCATCGACCCCGAGATATCGCATAGCACCACCAAAGGCGGCGGCCGCGTCTGACGCCGGTCGCGCGCGATGGACAAAATCTCCCCGCCCTGGCGCAGGCTGGAGCGGATGGTGCGACGCAGATTCATCGCCGGCCCGCCCGGATCGGGCCGCATCGTCCGGGTCTTGCGCAGATCGAGCGGCAGATGAAGGCGGCGGATTTCTTTTTTCGCGTCCTCGATTTCGCTGGCGCTCATGGCCTCGAAATCCATGGACTGCAGGCGCTCCTGGTCTGAGACCGTCAGAATGGCGTCCTGAACCGGCGGCTCTTCCTCGGGTTTCGGTTTTGGCGCGTTGGGATTCGTGAACGCCTCGGCGACGCGGCGAGACGCGGGCGGCGGCCGTTCCGGCTTCTTGTGCTTCTGCGCGTCCAACAGCGCCATCGCGGCGGCCTGCTCGGCGGCGGTAGGGTCGCGCCAGAACAGCGCGAAGGCCTGGTCGAAGACATCCTGGTGCTCGCGCCGGTGGATCATGACGGCGCGGAGGGCGGTTTTGGCTTCGATTTTGGACCCGAGATCGATCCGCGTGAGGGCATTCTGCGCGGCGATGGTTTCCGCCGGGCCGACGGGAAGCCCGGCGCGGCGGAGCAATCTCGCGAAGTGCATGACATTGGCGGAGATGGTCATGGGATCAGGCGTGGCGCCGGTTTGGCCGCGCCGCCGGACGGGAGGGCCGGTATCGCGGCGGAGGCGTGGCGGTCCGGTTCGCGCGCATGACGGGGCTCAATCGATCGGGGAATGCCGCGATCATAGTGCGCGGGGCAGGGCCGCACAATGACGGAGCCGCGCCGGGACAGGACCGGCGGGTGGAGAAAGAAAATCCCTGAGCGCTGCCCCGCCCCCACGGGGGCAGCGCCAAGGCGTTCAATCCTTCATTCGGTCACGGCGTCGCCGCGATCGCCATCCCCGAGGCCACCGTCATGGGCAAATGCAGCGGCATGTCGATCCGCCATTCCGCGCCGAGATCGGCGCCGATGTCCCAGCCCGATGGCAACGCGACCGAGGCGAAATTGTCGGTCACCGCGTTGCCGCGTCCGATTGTCCCGGTCCCCCAGGGATAGAACAGCCGGCAGGCGCTGGCCGGGTTGCTCAGGCCCCGCGCCAGCACGATCCGCAGATGGGTCGCGTCGATCCGCTGGCAGGCGATCGCCGCGACAATCGGTCCGGGCGAGGCCACGGAGCCGCCGTCCATCGCCGCCCAGCCCGCCCCCGCGGCCGCCTGTGTCGGCGGCACGATCAAATCCGTGCCGCCGTCGTGGCGCACCGTCACGATCAGGCTGCCGGCGCTCTCCAGGTAAACATGCGTCGCGACCGGCCCGCCCGCCGCCGGGATGCCCGCCGGGATCGCCGCGATCGTGTCGCCGCCGCCCGAGGCCAGGATCGCCCGCGCCGCCACCGGCGCGGCGAGGCGGCCGAACCGCCGGTTATCCGCCGCGTCGCGATGGAACCAGTCGCCGCCGGTCCAAAGACCGGTCGCCGGATCGTACCCCGTCGTATCCCGAGGCAGCGAGTCGGCGGTCTGCGGCAGCGCGATCGTCGAGTTTTGCGAGGGATCGGCGGCGAGGGCGGCCACCGCCTCGCGCTGCATCTGGGTGCCCGTGTCGTTGTTGGCGTAGTTGAACGGCAGGGCCGACCACCAGATATGCGGCAGGTTCGCCGCCGTCCGCGACAGCATGTCCCGTTGCAGCGCCAGGAAGCGGCGCGCGGCGGACGTATAGGTGGCTTTTTCGGTGTAGGCGCGGGTGCTGTCGTCTTCAGACCAGGGCCAGAAAATAACGGCGATATCGGCGGCGTCCTCGGCCGGGACGCCGGTCTGGACCCATTGCCGGACCGCCTGCCCGTCGGTGCCCAATGTCCAAACGGAGGGATCGGACTCGTCGTTGGGGTTGGTCAAAAACGAGCCGGGCAGGCCCAGAGCGGCGACGGGATAGAGACCTTCGCCGTGTATGCAGGTGGCGGAGGGCGGGCTGCCGTAAAGCCCGGCCACCCCATATCCCAGGGCTCCGAGATGCCAGGCGATCCCTTGCGCGAGCAGATGCCAGGCCCCGTCGTTCAGCCCGTTCCCGGCGTTCGACTGGCCGGTGACCAAAACCCGCACGCCTTTGCGCGGGCCCCGCTTCCAGCGTGTCTGCCACGTCAGCAGCGCGTTCAGATCGGTCTGGGGGAGGGCGGCCGTCCAGACCGCCGCCTCATGGAACCAGCATTCCGCGCCGCCGTTCGGACCGCCGTCGTGCAAAAACAGAAGCGGCGCGCTCGCCAACGCCCCCATCGGGTTCGCCGCCCCGGCGGCGCATTGGGTTGCGTCGAGCCATACATCCACGCCCATGCCCGGCGTATTGCGGATGACGATTGCATGGGTATGCCGCCGGGTCAGGGAGGTGGTCAGCACTGTCTGGTTCGCGCCGGGAAACAGCACCAACCGGTTCCCGCCGCCGCGATTATCCGCGGCCAGCACGATCGTCGTCCCGATCGCCGCCAGCGCGGAGGGGGTGTTGGCGGTCTGCCGCCAGTTCGGCCGCGACCAGACCAGATAGAGAGTCCAGGCGGAGGTGGGACTCAGCGGCAAAGCAGGGCTCGTCAGGCCCTGATCCGGATCCATCCACGGTAGGTTTTTTCCCGCCGGGGGAAGTCCCGGCAGGACCGCCATGTTCCGGCCGACACCGCCCAGAAAACCGTTCAATCGCGCCGTGGCGACCGGCGGCGCGACACCGGCGGTCGCGGGATGCCAGACCGACAACGCCGCGCCGGCGCCGGACCGGTCCACGATCCCGGACACCGCCTCGCCAAACCGGGTCAGCGGCGCGCCGGTCCCGCCCAACGATCCGGCGGGCGTGCTTGCGTCCCACCATGCCGCGAGTCCCGGTATCCCGGCCGGATCGGCGCGCGTGGCGGAGCGCGGCGCCGTCAGCATCGGCCGTCCCGGCGCCGCCAGCATGATTTTGAGGCCATCGCCCACCAGCATGGTGCTCATGCCGCGCGCGCCTCGTCCGCGATGAACCCGGCGCGGATTGTCGAAGCCCGCTCGCGGCGCGGTGGCAAAAAGATGGAAATGTCGCGAGGCGGATATGGGCCAACAGGCATTCGGCGCGGTTCCTTCGATCCAGGCACGGCGGCCCCTGCCGCCCGCCTTCTGCGGCGGGCTTCTAACTTTTACTAACATAAAAGGCAAGAAAATATAACATTCGCGGCACGCGAAAAGGCGGCGGGTCGCAACCAGGTCATCGAACGAGGCAATGGAAGCGCCGGGGCAGAGCCCCGGCGCTCCCATCGCTTCATCCGAATGCCATGGGGCCACCCCGCCGGTTTCGCGATCAGCTTTCGAGTTGGCGTTTGATCTCCGTCCACCGGTCGATGATCGGCATGCACTCGTCCGCGCCCGCCGCGGGCAGCGAGAAGGTGATGCGGTCGATGCCGATTTCCTCGCAGAAGCGGATTTGCTCCATGATTTCGGGAACGCGGAAGATGGTGATGGGCAGGCTGGCGGGATCGCGTCCGGCCTCGGCGGCCAGTTCCCGGAACTTGCCGATCAGCACACCGACGCCGTCTTTCGCCAGCCGGTCCGCGCGCGGGATCCATCCGTCGCCATAGGCGATCGCCCGGCGCGCGGCATAAGGGAAGGCGCCGCCGACGATGATCGGAGGGTGAGGCTTTTGCACGGGCTTCGGCCACTGCTTCATCTTCTCGATATGCACCAGTTCGCCATGATACTCCGGCTCCTCCTGGGTCCAGATCGCCTTCATCGCCTCGATGCGCTCGCGGCCCAGCTTATGCCGGGTTTTGAACACCGTGCCATGATTTTCGATCTCGTCCTGGTTCCAGCCATTGCCGACCCCGAACAAAAACCGCCCGTTGGACATTTGATCCAGCGAGGAGATGAGCTTCGCCGTGACGATCGGGTCGCGCTGCGGCACCAGGCAAACGCCGGTGCCGATTTTCAGGTTCGTGGTGACCGCGGCCGCCGTGGCCAGCGCCATGAACGGATCGTAAATGTCGTAATACGGACGGATCAGCGGGCCGCCCGCCGGATACGGCGTTTTCCGTGTCGATGGGATATGGGTGTGTTCGGGCACCCAGAGCGACTCAAACCCCCGCTCCTCCAGCACCCGCGCCAGCGGCGCCGGCTGCATGGAGTCGGACGTGAAGAACATGACCGCGCCAATTTTCATGACTTTTTACTCCTTGTGTCAGGCGGCCGAACGGACGGCGGGAAAGACCTCTTCCGAGATCAGTTGCATCTGGTCCATGGCGAGGCGAGCGGGCATCCCAGCCCAGTGAATGCCAAGGACAAGCGTGTTGACACCGAAACGGCGCTTCAGGACGAGGATTTGCTCCGTGACCTCGGCGGGCGAACCGAACAGGAAGCGGTCGTTCATCAGATCCTCGAAATCGGCGCTGAACGAATCTCCGGCTGGCATCACCGCGTCCTGCCCCCAGGCTTTGTAGGCCCGGTATTTCTCCTCCAGATACGGCTGGGCCAGCCGGATCGCCTCGGCCCGCGACCGCGCGACGAAACATTCCCGCGCCATCGGCAATTCGTCCGGAAACGGTTTCCCGGCATCGTCGAGGGCGCGTTTGTAAACTTCCATCTGCTCCGCGATGGTATCGATCTTGTTGTGCGGATTGACGAACCAGGTGTCGGCGACACGGGCGGCACGGCGGATCGCCGCATTCGCGTTGGCGCCGATCCAGACCGGAGGCATTGGCTTTTGCACCGGTAACGTCGTGCAGTTGGCGTTGTCGAGTTCGAAATAGCTGCCTTTCATGGTGACGAATTCTTCCGTCCACAGGCGTTTCACCGCCTCCAGGCATTCCTCGAACCGCTTGCCCGCCTGTTTCGTGGTCGTGCCAAAGGCCTTGAACTCAACTTCGCGATAGCCAATGCCCGCGCCGAAAATCAGCTTGCCGTTACACATGACATCCAGCGACGCCAGTTCCTCCGCCACATGCAGCGGACTGTGCAGCGGCAGCAGCACGACGCCGGGACACAGCCGCAGCTTCGGCGCGATCAGAGAGACCTGGCACAAGTATGGAATTTGCTGAATATATTGAAAGGGATACGAACTGTAATGCGACCCCTTGCCAATCATGTCGTAGCCGAGGTCTTCCGCGAATTTCGCGGCGTCGAGATCCTCCTTCAGGCGGACGCGCATGTCGTCGCCTTGTGCGTACTGGCCGCGAACGATCAATCCGAAGCGCATGGTTTCCTCCCCCTGGTCTCAGGCGGAGTGTAAGCACGGACGCCGCGCCGCGCCACGCCCCCAATGCCTGGCGTTCCCGCCCCCGCCCCCGCCCTCGTCCAGAGTCAGTCCCGGTTCGCCGCCGCCATCAAGGCACCGATCGCGTCCAGATGCGGCAACACCTTGTCGGCGGGATCGGATGGCACGCTGAACACCACGCGGTCCACGCCGATGTCGCGATACCGTTTCATCAGATCCAGGTCGCGCGGCGGATACCAGGCGGTGATCGGCAGGCTGGCGGGATCGCGCCCGGCCTCGGCGGCCATTTGCCGGAACCGGGGGATCTCCTCCAGCAAATCTATCTTGCCGGCCCCCGTGCTGGGCAGCCAGCCATCGCCGTAACGAATGGCGCGGCGGGCAGACCAGGGAAACGACCCGCCGACCAGAACCGGCGGGTTCGGCTTTCGCACAGGCTTCGGCCACGCCATAGCCGCGTCGAATTTCACCAACTCGCCGTGGTATTCCGCCTTCGATTTCGTCCAGAGTTCACGCATCGCCTCGATGCTCTCCCGCGCGCGCAAATGCCGCGTGGCGAACACGGTGCCGTGGTTTTCGATCTCGCTCTGGTTCCAGCCATTGCCGACCCCGAACAAGAACCGGCCCTTGGAGACCTGGTCGATCGAAGCCACCAGCTTCGCCGTCTGGATCGGGTCGCGCTGCGGGATCAGACACACGCCGGTGCCGATGTTCAAGGTCGTGGTCGCCATCGCCGCGGCGGTCAGCGTCACGAAGGGGTCCATCACTTCGTAATACCAGCGCTTCACGCCGCCCTCGCCCGGGAAAGGCGTCTTCATGACCTCGGGGATATGCGAGTGCTCCCCGGACCAGACGGACTCGAAGCCGCGCTGTTCCAGCTCCCGGCCGAGATCGCCGGGCTTCATCGATGTCTCCGTGAAGAACAGCGAAATACCGAATTTCAACATGCACATCCCCTGGGCCGATCCCGCGACACTACCCGTGTCCCCGGCGGACGGCCAGAGCGGCTTGCCATCCCATCTCCGGCGCACGATCCTGTCCCGGAACAGGACAGGACACACCGCATCATGGCCCCGAAACTCGGATATCTGCTGCCCACGCGCGAACGGATCATGGAAGGCAGGCCAGAGGCCGCGCCGCTGCTGGACCTTGCCACGCGGGCGGAGGCGGAGGGGTTTGACTCGGTCTGGATTGGTGATTCCATCACCGCGCGCCCGCGCCACGATCCGCTCACGCTGCTGGCCGGTGTCGCGGGCCGGGTGCCGCGGATCGAACTCGGCACCGCGGTGCTGCTGCCCGCGCTGCGCAATCCGGTGGTCCTCGCCCACCAGGTCGCGACAATCGACCAGATCTCCGAGGGCCGGCTGATCCTTGGCGTCGGCTTCGCGTCCGGCACGCCCAGCAACCTCGCGGAATTCGAGGCGACCGGAACACCCTTTGAGAAACGCATGGGCCGGATGATGGAGGGGCTGCGCCTGTGCAAGGCGCTGTGGTCGGGACAGCCGGTCGATTGGGAAGGGCGCTGGACCGTCCGGCAGGGCACCGTCGCGCCAACACCCTTCCGCGCCGGGGGACCGCCTTTGTGGATCGGTGGCAATCTGCCTTCCAGCCTGGAACGCGCGGGCAAATTCTTCGACGGCTGGTTCCCGATCGCCCCCGCGCCGGACGCCTTCGCCAAGGGCCTCGCGCATGTGCGCGATGTCGCACAAACCGCCGGCCGGGATCCCGCTTCCGTCGCGGGCGCGATGTACCTCACCGTTTCGCTGGACGATAACGCCGAGGCGGCGGAGGCGCGGCTGAATGCTTTCCTGGAACGCTATTACAGCCAGCCGGCGCCGGTGCTGCGCCGCCGCCAGGCCTGTTACGCGGGCCCCGCGGCGGGCGTCGCCGAATGGCTGAACGCCTATGCCCAGGCGGGGGCGGGGCATATGTGCGTTCGTTTCGCGGGAGAACATGAAAGCCATATGACCGCGCTCGCGAAAGCCCGTGCGTCGCTGGGCTGGTGAACCGGGCAAGCCGGCGGAGGGGCAAAGCCCCTCGCGGGGTTTGGGGCGGAGCCCCAAGACTTCCTTCCTCCGCCGGATCGCCCGGTCCCGGCCAGCGGCCCCGGCTTGACGCGGCGGCCCATGCGGGCCCATGACCCCTCCGCCAGACGGCTGGACGGCCGCTTCTTCTCGTTTCGGCGGGGGGTGGAGGAAAGTCCGGGCTCCACGGAAATACGGTGCCGGCTAACGGCCGGCGGGGGCGACCCCAGGGACAGTGCCACAGAAAACAAACCACCCATGCCGCTGCGAGGCGCCATGGGAACGGGTGAAACGGCGCGGTAAAAGCGCACCGCGCTCCTGGCGACAGGGGCGGCAGGGTAAACCCCACCGGGAGCAAGACCGAATAGGGACGGCGGCGTCAGCCGAAAGGCCGGGCGCGGGGACATTTCCGTCTCGCCGTCCGGGTTGGTCGCGTGAGGCGCGCTGTAAGGCGCGTCCCAGAGGAATGGCCGTCTCGCGCCAAAATGGCGCGGACAGAACCCGGCTTACAGGCCGTCTGGCACTTTCGACCGCCGCCCGCCCCCAACCGGAGGGCGTTCGGCGTCAGGATACAATCTACAATAGTATGCGTCTTCGCGGCCCGCCACTGGGCCGGGTGTTCCGCCGGCCAGGCATGATGGCCGTCGAGACCCCCTGACGGGAGCCGATCCCCGCGAACACCCGTGCCGGGCGGACCGCTGGTTCCCAACCAGGTGGAGGGCACGACCGTCCGGCGGCCGCCCACGCCGGAAAAAACGCGCGCGCGGCCGTTCCGCGCCGGCGGCGAGTCCTTGCGCCTGACCGTGCGAATTTCAAAGAAAAAATGCAGTATTTAGACATTCGAGGAGCGGGCGCCGACACCTCCGCGAACCGCCGCCACCGTTTCCGCATGTACCCGTGAACGCGGCATTAATTCGTCAAGAACGTAATAAGAACCCGGCCGATTTCATCTGGCATCTTCTTGCCCAGACTCGGACGCGTTTCATACCCATGTAAAACGAACCCGCCGTCGCGTGGCCGATTTTTTGGCCACGAACGGTCCACCGCCCTTGCCCGGGGGTAAAATCCCATGCTATCCCAAGCTCACCCACGGCATCCCAGTTCAGTCCAGTCCGGCCCGTGGGGGTTCGGGCACGGGTTACTTGGCGGAAACCCAATCTCGATCGCGTGGCTTTCCCCCCGTTTCTCGTCCGCCGCCGACGTCGCGACCCACGCCAGGAGGTGGCCAGGCTCTCATGGCTTTGTTCAACGGAACGCACGTGCAGAACTTCGATGCGAAAGGCAGGGTCTCCGTCCCCGCCTCGTTCCGTACCGCCTTGCGTGCCGGCGTGGCCAACCCCGCCGCGCTCGCCGAGGGTCCGGTCAGTCTGCCCATGGTCCTGCGTCCCTCCGACAAATCCCAGTGCATCGAGGCCCTGACCGAAACGCGCCATCAGGCCCTGGCCGCCGAACTGGAAAAACTCGATCCGCTCGGCGAGGAATACGATGCCCTCGCCACTGTTTTGTTCGCCGATGCCTGGCCGGTCGAGACCGACAAGGAAGGGCGGGTGATCGTTCCCGAGGCCTTGCTGACCTTCGCGGGCATTGTCCGCGAAGGCGCCGTCGCCTTTGTCGGCATCGGTCCCCGGTTCCAGATCTGGCACCCCGATCGCGTGCCGGACCGCAAGGCCGAAGCCCGCGCCATCTTAAACAAAAGCCGCGCCGCCCGCCAGTTGGAGCCGGCGGCATGACCGGCACCCACATCCCCGTGATGCTGTCCGAAGTATTGGACGCTCTCGAACCTCGCGACGGCCGAGTTTATCTCGACGCGACGTTCGGCGGCGGCGGTTACACAAGCGCCATCCTGGAACGCGCGGATTGCCGGGTCTGGGCCATTGATCGCGACGAGACCGCGATCGCCCGCGGCGCCGCCTTGGCCGCCCAATATCCCGGCCGCCTGCATCTGCTCCAGGGCCGGTTCGGCGACATGCTGCCGCTGTTGACCGAGGCCGGGGTGTCGCGTCTCGACGGCGTCGTATTCGACATCGGCGTGTCGTCGTTCCAGATCGACGATCCGGACCGCGGGTTTTCCTTCCGGGGCGACGGTCCTCTCGACATGCGCATGGGACGGCATGGGACGGACCCGTCCCCGACCGCCGCGGACCTGGTCAACACCCTGCCGGAGCGCGATCTGGCGGATCTCCTGTACCAGCTCGGGGAAGAGCGCGCCTCCCGCCGGGTTGCCCGTGCGATCGTGTCCGCCAGGTCCGAGGCGCGGATCGAGACCACGGGACGTCTCGCCAGCATCATCCGGTCCGTTCTGCCGCGCGACAAATCCGGCAACGACCCCGCCACACGCTCCTTCCAGGCGCTGCGCATCTCCGTCAACGACGAACTTGGCGAGATCGCGCGCGGTCTGGCGCGGGCGGCGGATCTGTTGGGACCGGGCGGGCGGATCGTCGCGGTGTCGTTCCACTCGCTGGAAGACAGAATCATCAAACACTTCATGGCCCATGCGGCGGGACGGGCGGCGGCGCCGTCGCGGCACGATCCAAGGGGCCTGGCCGCCGATACGGCACCGGCGCTGTTCCGCCTGCTGACCCAAAAAGCCCGCCGGCCCGGCGAGGCCGAGATCGCCGCCAACCCCCGCGCCCGCTCCGCCCGGCTGCGGGCCATCGAACGCGTGGCGGTGCCGGCATGACCGCGCCAGTTTCCCTCGCCGCCCGCCCGTCCCCTCCGTTCCGCGCCGTCAACCGCAGGGTGCATTCATGATCCGCCCCATCACCGTGATGTGCTGGTTCCTCGCTCTTGGCTCGGGCCTCTACCTCTATCGCGCCAAGTACGAGGTCGAGAAAATGGACAAGCGTATCGTTCAGATCGGCCGCGAAACGGACGGCCTGCGCGCCGACAGCCGCCGCCTGCTCGACGAATGGATCCGGCTGGGCGAACCGGAACAACTGCACAAATACTCCGATCAATACCTCGGTCTGAAGACCGTCGCGCCCACCCAGTTCGCGCGTGCTTTCGATCTGGCGAGCCGTTTGCCACCGCCCCGCGTCCTCCCCGACGACCGCCCGGAGCCCACCCTTGCCCGTCCGGGACTTTTGCCCGGCCAACCCGGCGCGGGCGGGGACACGGCGGAAATGGACCCTGACGAACTGCCCGTGCCGCCGGTTCCGCCCGCGCTGCTGGCGGCCCAGACCGCCGAGCCGGTCCCGGCCAAACCGGTCCCGCGAGCGGTGCCGGCGCCGGACCTGGCCGCGGCACGTCCCCGCGCCGCCGATCCGGCGGCGCCAACCCGCCATCTCGCCACCGACCCGGCCGCGCCAACACGCCAACCCGCCACGGAACCGGCGCCGCCACGCCCGCGTATCGCCGAGGACACCGGCGCCCTCCCGCCAAAACCCCTCGCCGCGCGGCCCGCCGAGCCCCGCCCGCCCGTCTCCGCGCAACCGGCGCAGCCGCCGCGGGTCCAACAGACCGTCGCGCCACCCCCGCAAGCTACCCCGCAGCCGGGCGTCCGGACGGCCGCCCAGCCGCCGGCGGATCCGCGCCCGGCCGCGCCGCGGGACGCCCCGCCGCGCGCGCCGCAAACCGCCGCCGCGCCCATGCCCGCGGCGCCCGCGCCTTCCGCTGTTCCCGCGAACCGGCCGCCGCAACCCCAACTGGCCGCGACCCCCACTGGCCGCCCACCCGCCGAGCAACCGCCGGGCCCGGCCCGTAACGCCCCCGCCGCCTCGCTGCTGGGCATGTCCCGTGGCACCGTCCCTTTGCCGCTGCCAGCGCCCACCCCGGTGAGCACGAATACGTGGAACGGCGCCAATGGCGGCGGACGATAGGGGCATGCCATGACCGATCGCACCCCGCACCCTACCGATCGTCCAGGCGCCGGCCCGGATGCCGCCCCTTCGCGCCCCCGCGGCTGGGCCGGACTTGGTGCCGGGTTGGGCGCGCGCCTGAACGCCCTGCGCATCCGCCGCGGCGCGCCGCCACGCGACGCGGTGCCGCGGATGGAACACTTTCACGTCACCTCCGCCGAAAAGCGCCGCCGCGCGGAAATGGAACGCAGTCGCGGCCGCATCGTGATCGCCGCCGGCTGCTTCGCCGCTTTGTTCGCCGTCGTCGGCGGCCGCGTCGCATGGGTGACCGTCCTGCGGCCCGTGCAGCCGAAGCTCGCGCAGAAAGTCCTGCCACCCGTGGCGCACGGCCCGCTGAAACCGATCACCGACACCGTGCTGCCGGGACAGCGCGCGATGATCGTCGACCGCACGGGACAGCCGCTGGCCATGTCGCAGCCCACGCGCTCCGTCTACGCCGACCCCACCGCCATCGCCGATCCCGCCGACGTCGCGAAAAAGCTGAAAACCGTGCTGCCACGGCTCGACGTCGCCCGCACGATCGCCCGCCTGAAGGACCAGAGCAAACGCTTCGTCTACCTCGAACGCCAGATCACCCCCGACGAAGAAGCCCGCATCAACAATCTCGGCATCCCCAGCGTCGATTTCCGCCAGACCCAGCAGCGCCACTACCCGCTGGGCCGGGTCGCCGCGCACGTCATCGGCGGCGTCGACATCGACGAGAACGGGGTCGCCGGCGCCGAAATGGCCTTCGACAAACAAATCAAGGAAACGGGACAGCCGCTGCGCCTCTCCCTCGATGTCCGCGTGCAGAACGTGGTGCGCGAGGAACTGCTGGCCGCCAAACAAATGTTCTCCGCCATCGGCGCCGCCGGCATCGTCATGGACGTCAACACCGGCGAGGTCCTGGCCATGGTCTCGCTGCCCGACTACGACGCCAACGCGTTCCGTACCGCGGGCACCGAGGAACGGTTCAACCGCGCGATCACCGGCACCTACGAACCCGGCTCCACCTTTAAGATCCAGACCCTCGCCATGGGCCTCGATCTGAACGCGGTCCACATCTGGGACTCCTTCGACGCCGCCAACACCATCCAGATCGGCCGCTTCACCATCTCCGACTTCGAGGGCAAGCACCGCGCGCTGACCTTGCCGGAAGTCCTCGCCTACTCCTCCAACCTCGGCGCCGCCCGCATTGCGCGCATCGTCGGCGGCGAACGCCAGCGCAACTGGATGCGGAGCATGGGCATGTTCCAGCGCGTCCCCATCGAGCTGAAGGAAGCCTCCCGGCCCATCGTCCGCTCCGACGCCACCTGGGGCGAGGCCGTGAACTACACCGTCGGCTTCGGCCACGGCATCTCCGTCACCCCGTTGCATGTCGTCGCGGGCACCGCCGCCGTCGCCAATGGCGGTCTGCTGATGCGGCCGACGATCCTGGCCACCGACCCGGCCAGCCCGCCCGAAGGCACGCGGGTGATGAAAGCGGCGACGTCGGACGTCATGCGCCGCCTGATGCGCCTGGTGGTCACCAGCGGCTTCGGCAAGAAAGCCGAGGTGCCAGGCTATTACCCCGGCGGAAAGACCGGCACGGCCGAGAAGAACAGCGGAAAAGGCTATAAAAAACACGCGAACGTCTCGGCCTTCATGAGCGTCTTCCCCATGCACGCGCCGCGCTTCGCCGTTTACATCATGCTCGACGAGCCGCACGGCACCGCCGCGACGGGCGGTTACTCGACCGCCGGCCAGGTCGCCGCGCCGGCGGCGGGCAAGGTCATCACCCGCATCGGCCCGATCATGGGGTTGATGCCCGACATCCAGAATATGGCCGCCATCGACCAGGCCCTGGCGATCCCGATGCAACCCGCGCGCGGTATGGTTCTGGGCCCGATCCGGGTGCCCGAACAAAAACCCGAAAGCGCCGCGCCGCCGAAAATCGTGCCCGCGCGGATCCCGCCGGGACCGCCGCAACCCGACCTGATGCGCAAAACCCAGGCGGTTCCGCCGAACTCACCCCCCAATCGTGCCACGGGCGCTCCGCTTGTGGCCGTTTCCTCGGCGTCGACCGTTGCTCCTCGCTGATATCTTCCGTCAGATCGCCGCCTGGCCCGGAAACACCGGGACTTTGCCACGGGCGCCGGCCGGGCTGGATATCGCGCGCATCGAGTCCGACAGCCGGCTCGTCCGGCCCGGCGATATGTTCGCGGCCATTCCCGGCACCGCCGTGGACGGGCGTCAGTTCATCGCCGAGGCGGTGAACAACGGCGCCATCGCCGTGCTCGCGCCCCCGCATACCGCCTGGCCGGTGGGCACGCCGGTGCGTTTCATGATTCCGGATGCGGAGCCCAGGAGGCTGATGGCGCGGATAGCGGCGGTGCTGGCGCGGGTGCGGCCGGAGACGGTCGTCGCGGTCACCGGCACCAACGGCAAAACCAGCACGGTCGAATTCCTTCGCCAGCTTTGGGCGCTCGACGGACACCCCGCCGCCAGTATCGGTACCCTTGGCGTCATCGCACCCGGCATCCCCCCCGGCCCTGGGCTTACCACCCCGGACCCCATCAGCCTGGCCCGGACACTGGCGGATTTCGCCCGCCACGGAATCCAGCACGTGGCCATGGAGGCCTCGTCCCACGGTCTGGATCAATACCGCCTCGACGGAGTCAAACTCGCGGGCGCGGGCTTCACCAACCTGACCCGCGATCACCTTGATTACCATGTCACCATGGCCAGCTATCGCGCCGCCAAGCTGCGCCTGGCCGGGGCCCTGCTGCCGCCGAAGGCGCCGCTTGTCGTCCATGCCGGCATGGACCCGGTGACACTCGAATCCCTGCGCTCCACCGCGATCGCCCGGCGCCTGCATTTTCACACGGTGGGGGAGGGCGGGTCGCTGATCCGCCTGATCTCCGCCACCCCCCGCCCGGATGGCCAGGACCTGATCGTGGAGGCCGCCGGCGTCCGCCGCGCCGTCCATTTGACTCTGCCCGGCCGCTTCCAGGCCGACAACGTCCTCCTCGCCGCCGGTCTGGGCCTGCTGCTGGGCTGCGAACCGGCGCTCGACCTCGCCGCGCGCCTGACCGGCGTCCGCGGCCGCATGGAACTGGCGGCGCGTCTGCCCAACGGCGCCACCGTCTATGTCGATTACGCCCACACGCCCGACGCGCTGGAACGCCTGCTGCTGGCGCTTCGTCCGCATACAACGGGCCGGCTCCACATCGTCTTCGGCGCCGGCGGCGATCGCGATCGCGGCAAACGGCCGTTGATGGGCGAGGCCGCTTCCCGCCTGGCCGACCGGATCGTCGTCACCGACGACAATCCGCGGGGAGAACCGCCAGAGGCGATCCGCGCGGAGGTGCTGCGCGGCTGTCCGGACGCGGCCGAGATCGGCGATCGCGCGAAGGCGATCGAAGCGGCTCTGAACACCCTCGGACCCGGCGATGTCCTCGCCGTCGCCGGTAAGGGCCACGAACAAGGACAGACCATCGCGGGCGTGGTGCATCCCTTCGACGATGTATCCGCGATCCGCGCGCTTGTGGGGACAGTGCCATGATCACACCCAGGACCAACGTGCTTTGGACGCGGGAAGACCTGCTTGAAGCCACCGGCGGGGGGTTCGCCCAGCCGTTCGACGCGAACGGGGTGTCGATCGACACCAGAACGCTGGTGCCCGACGAGATGTTCGTCGCGCTGGTGGGCGAAAACGGCGACGGTCACGAACACGCGCCGCACGCCCTGAAAGTGGGCGGCGCCGCGGGCGTGCTGATCCATCGGCGCATTCCGGTGACCGGCGGACGTCTGGCGGTGGACGACACCCAGGCGGGCCTGACCCGGCTGGGTGCCTTCGCCCGCACTCGCTTCGCCGGCCGTCTCGTCGCGGTCACCGGCAGCGTCGGCAAGACGACGACGAAGGAAATGCTCCGCCTGGTGCTGTCCGCCTTCGACAAAACGCACGCGGCGGAGGCCTCCCATAACAACCATTGGGGCGTGCCCCTGACCCTCGCCCGGACCCCGCGCAACGCGAAGTTCTGCGTCGCCGAGATCGGCATGAACCACACCGGCGAAATCGCGCCCCTCGCGGCTCTGGCGCGTCCGCATGTGGCCGTGATCACCGCCATCGAGGCCGCGCATATTGGCAACCTTGGCGGGATGGAACAAATCGCCGAGGAAAAAGCGGCGATCCTCTCCGGTCTGGAACCCGGCGGCGTGGCGGTCCTGCCCGCCGACTCCCCCTGGTATCCGCGTCTGCGCGGCCATGTCGGCGCGCATCGTGTGCTGAGCTTCGGCACCGCCGCGGCCGCCGATGTCCGGCTTCTGACCCTCGAACAGGACGAAGGCGGTTCCACCTTCGCCGCGCGCGTCATGGGCAAGGAGATACGGGTCCGCCTCAACGCGCCCGGCCGCCACATGGTGTCGAACGCCCTCGCCACGCTCGCCTGCGCTGTCGCGCTCGGTCTCGATCCGGCCGCCGCCGCGCGAGCCCTGGAAGCCTTCGCGCCGGTCGCGGGCCGGGGCGTGCGTCGCGCGTTGGACCTTCCCGGGGGAACCGCCTTGCTCCTGGACGAAAGCTACAATGCCAACGGCGCCTCCGTGCGCGCCGCGCTGGAGGTGCTGCGTCTGCAACCCGCCACGCGCCGCATCGCCGTCCTCGGCGACATGCTGGAACTGGGCGAGGCCGGACCCGCGGAACACACCGCGCTGGCGGTCGACGCCGTCCGCGCCGCCGATTTGATCTTCACCTGCGGCCCGCTGATGCGAAACCTGCGCGACGCGATCCCGCCATCCGTGCAAGGCGGCCACGCCGAGGACTCCGCCGCCCTGGCGCCGCTGGTGACCGCCGCCATCGCGCCGGGCGACGCCATTTTGGTGAAAGGCAGCCTTGGTAGCCGGATGAGTACCATCGTCGCCGCGTTCGACGCGCTGCGCGCGCCAAAGACAAATCCGCCCGCGGATGCCGCTTCTGGTGCCTCCGCCGATGCCTCCCCGGGCGAGCCCCCCGCCGCACCCCCCGCCGCACCCCCCGCCGCACCCCCCGCCGCACCCCCCGCCGCACCCCCTGGCGCACCCCCAGCCGATCCGCCTGCCGATCCGCCTGCCGATCCCCTGGCCGCGCCCCCGCCCGCCGCGTCTCCAGGCGTGCCGGGAGAACCCGCCCGATGATCTTCAACCTGTCCCGGATGGTGCCGGATCACTACGCGCTGGTGAACCTGGTCCGCTACATCACCTTCCGCTCCGCCTGCGCCTGCCTGACCGCGCTGGTTGTCAGCTTCTTGCTGGGCCCGATGGTGATCCGCTGGCTGCGCAGCGTGCAAGGCCAGGGCCAGCCCATCCGCGAGGACGGACCGGCCCGCCATCTGATCGAGAAAAAAGGCACGCCCACCATGGGCGGTCTTCTGATTCTCTTCGCCCTCATCATCTCCACCCTGCTGTGGGCCGACCTGCGCAACGGCTACATCTGGGCCGTCCTGTTCGTCACCGTCGCCTATGGCGCGCTCGGGTTCTGGGACGACTACCTGAAGGTCACCAAACGCAACACCAAGGGCGTCAACGGCCGCTTCAAACTGTTCGTCCAGGCGGGCGCGGGTCTGATCGCGGCGATCTGGCTGACCTGGCTGGCGCGCGACCCCTATGGCTCCGCCGTCACTTTTCCGGTGTTCAAGGACCTGGTCCTGCAACTCGGCATGTTCTTCCCGATTTTCGGCATGCTGGTGATGATGGGCGCGTCCAACGCGGTGAACCTGACCGATGGGCTCGACGGTCTCGCGATCGTGCCGACCATCATCTGCGCCGGCGTCTTCGCGCTGATCGCCTACCTCGTCGGCAACAAGGAATTCGCGGGGTATCTGCAACTGCACGGCATGCCCGGCGCGGGCGAGCTCGCCGTCTTCTGCTCCGCCCTGATCGGCGCGGGTCTGGGCTTTTTATGGTACAACGCCCCGCCCGCCGCCGTCTTCATGGGCGATATCGGTTCTTTGTCCATTGGCGGCGCGCTGGGCGCCGTGGCTGTCGCGACCAAACACGAAATCGTGCTCTGCATCGTCGGCGGCCTGTTCGTCGTCGAAACGGTTTCGGTCATCGTCCAGGTGTTCTGGTACAAACGCACCGGCACCCGTGTCTTTCTGATGGCCCCGCTGCACCACCACTTCGAAAAGAAGGGCTGGTCCGAACCGACCATCGTCATTCGATTCTGGATCGTATCGATGATTTTGGCGCTGATCGGCCTCGCCACGTTGAAAATCAGATGAGCGGTTTTCCCCCAACCCTCTTCGCCGGCAAACGCTTCGCCGTCGTCGGCCTCGGCGCCAACGGTCTGCCCGCCGCCAACGCGCTGCGCGCCATGGGCGCCACGGTGGAAGCCTGGGACGATTCCGAAACCGGCCGCGCCGCCGCGGGAGACCACGTGCTCCGCGACTTCCGCGAGGGGCCCCTGAACTTCGACGCCATGGTGCTCTCGCCCGGCATCCCGCACCGCCTGCCGAAACCGCACCCAATCGCCGCCCGAGCCATCGCCATGGGCCTGCCGATCGTGTCCGACGCCGAGCTGCTGTTTCAGGCCGTCCGCGCCGCCGGATCGCGCGCCCGCTTCGTCGGCATCACCGGCACCAACGGCAAATCGACGACCACGGCGCTGCTGGCCCATGTCCTGAACCAGGCGGGATACAACGCCGAAGCCGGCGGGAATCTGGGCCCCGCCGCGCTTTCGCTGCCTTTTTTGCCCGATAACGGCATTTATGTGCTGGAAATGTCGTCCTACATGTTGGAGCGACTCCGTACGATTCGCTTCGATGCGGCGGCGATGCTCAATCTCAGCGCCGATCACATCGACCGCCATGGCGACATGGACGGTTACGCCCTGGCGAAGCGGTCCGTCTTCGACCGCCAGACCCGCGCCGACCTCGCCGTCATCGGAATCGAGGATGCCGGTTCGCGCGCCATGGCCGCCTGGCTCGACACAATGCCCGCCAGAACAATCCGCGTCGCCGGAGACGCCGCCGCCGATGTCTGGTGCCAGGAGGGTATTCTCCGCGACGCCGCCGGTCCGATCCTGCGGATGGCGGAGACCGCCGCGCTGCCCGGCGCCCACAACGCCCAGAACGCCGCCGCCTGCTTCGCCATCGCCAGCTTCCTTGGCCTGGACCGCGAAGCCATCGCCCGCGGCATCGCGTCCTATCCCGGCCTGCCGCACCGCCAGGAGAAGGTCGCGACCATCGACGGCGTCACATTTATCAATGACAGCAAAGCGACCAACGCGGACTCGGCCGAGCGCGCGTTGATGTGCCACGACCGCCTGATCTGGATCGCCGGCGGCATGGGCAAGGAAGGCGGCATCGTCCCGCTGGCCCCCTACTTCCCTCGCATCGCCCATGCCCTGCTGATCGGCCGCGACGCCCCCATCTTCGCCGCGACACTCCGCGAACACGGCGTCTCCTTCGACAGCGTGGAAACCCTGGACGCCGCCGTCCCCGCCGCCTTCGCCGCCGCCAAACGCACCCACACCCCGGTCGTGCTGCTCTCGCCCGCGACCGCCAGTTGGGACCAGTTCAAAAGTTACGAGCACCGCGGTGTCCGCTTCGGCGAACTCGCCCGCGCGCTCGCCAACGGAGGCGCGGCATGATCGCTTTCTCCCGCGCCGACAACACCCCCATCGCCCGCTGGTGGCTCACCGTCGACCGCTGGACGCTGGGCGCGCTCTGCTTCCTGGTGGGCTGCGGTTACATCATGGTCCTGGCGGCCAGCCCGGCGGTGGCGGAACGCATCCACGCCTCGCGCGAACTGTTCATTTTCAAGCAACTGGTGTTCCTGGCGATCTCCATGGGCATCGTCGTCGGCGTGTCGATGCTGCCGCCCCGCATGGTGCGCCAGCTTGCGCTTCTGGGCTGCGGGCTCGCGCTGCTGGCCACCGCGGCGACAATGGTGATCGGCGTCGAGACCAAGGGCGCCGCGCGCTGGATCTCCATCGCCGGCAATCGCATCCAGCCCTCCGAGTTCCTGAAACCCTGCTTCGCCATGACCACGGCGTGGCTGCTGGCGCGGCAACGGATCAAGCCCGGCTTCCACGGAACCATGATCGCCCTGGCGCTGTTCCTGACGATCGTCGTCATCCTGAAGCGCCAGCCCGACGTCGGCATGATGGCCGTCATCGGCGCCGTCTTCATGATCCAGCTCTTCGTCAGCGGCCTCAACCTCCTCTGGGTCGCCCTGGGCCTCAGCCTCGCCGGCGGCGGCGGCGTCGCGCTTTACACCCTGCTGCCCCATGTCCGCCGCCGCTTCGACCAGTTCATGTACGGCAAAGGCGGCAACTATCAGATCGACCGCGTCATGGAGGCCTTCGCCAATGGCGGCCTGTTCGGCAAAGGCGCGGGCGAGGGCCGGGTCAAAGACACCATCCCCGACGTCCACGCCGACGTCGTCTTCGCCGTCGTGGGCGAGGAATTCGGCATGATCGTCTGCCTGCTCCTGGTCGGCGTCTTCGCCTTCGTCGTCCTGCGCGGCCTGCTGCGCCTGACCCGCGAACAAGATCTGTTCGTCGTGCTCGCCGGCACCGGCCTCGTCGCGGGGTTCGGCCTCCAGGCCATGATCAATCTCTTCTCCACGCTCGGCATGATGCCGACCAAGGGCATGACGCTGCCCTTCATCTCCTACGGCGGTTCCTCCGCCGTCGCCGTCGGTCTGGGCATGGGCATGCTGCTGTCGCTGACCCGTCCGCGTGCCCGCGATGAGCGCGGCGGCCGCGACAGAGGCCTGGCCGAGGAGCCGGTATGAGAGGCCCCGAAGCCCGCCCGATCGCCATCGCCGCCGGCGGCACCGGCGGCCATTTCTACCCCGCCGAGGCCCTGGCCGCGACGCTGATCGAGCGCGGCCATTGGGTCGTGCTGATGACCGACGCCCGCTCCGGCGCCCTGAAAAGCCAGGTCTTCGACGCGCGGAACCAATACGTCCTCCCCGGCGCCGGCATCGCGGGCCGCGGCATCGTCCGCGCGGGCAAGGCGATCTTCGCGCTGGCCGCCGGTGTCGCCCGCGCCCGAAGTATTCTCGCCAGTGTCCGTCCCGCCGCGATTGTCGCCTTTGGCGGATATCCGTCGGTTCCGCCCGTTCTCGGCGCCCGGCTGCTCGGCAAACGTCCCCCGGTCATCTTGCACGAACAGAACGCCGTTCTCGGCCGCGCCAACCGCTTTCTCGCGCGCCACGCCACGCTGCTCGCCCTGAGCTTCGCCGCCACCACCCGCGTTCCCTCCGGCGTGAAAACCCTTGTCACCGGCGTGCCCGTCCGTCCCGCCGTGATCGCCCTCGCCAAATCGGGCTACGAAGCGCCCGCGCCGATCCGCCACGACGGCACCATCCACGGCGGGTCCATCCGCCTGCTGATCCTTGGCGGCTCTCTCGGCGCCCGGGTCTTCAGCGACGTCGTCCCCGAAGCCCTCGCCGCCCTGCCCGAAGAACTTCGCACCCGCTTGCTGGTCACCCAGCAATGCCGGGCCGAGGACATCGAACGCGTTCGGGCGATCTACGCCGAACGCGGCATTCAGGCGGAAACGGCCCCCTTCTTCCAGGACGTCGCCGACCGCCTCCTCGCCGCGCACCTCGTCATTTCCCGGGCGGGCGCATCCTCCGTCTCCGAACTCGCCATCGCCGGCCGGCCCGCCATCCTGGTGCCGCTGCCCGGCGCCATCGACGACCATCAATCCGCCAACGCCCGCGCGCTGGCCGGCGCGGGCGGCGCCTGGATCATGCCGCAGCCGGTCTTCACCGCCAAAGCGCTGACCGAGGCCCTGGCCCGCCTGCTCACCGACCCGGCCGCCCTGGCCAAAGCCGCCACCGGCGCCCGAAGCGTCGCCCAACCCGGCGCCGCGGCCGCGCTCGCCGACGCGGTCGAACACCTGATCCGCCAGGAGGCGCGTCCATGAGAGCCTTGCCACTGACCATCGGACGCATGCATTTCGTCGGCATTGGCGGCATCGGCATGTCCGGCATCGCCGAGGTCCTGCATACCCTGGGCTACTCCGTCCAGGGCTCCGACATCTCCGAATCCGCCAATGTCCGCCGCCTGCGCGAGGCCGGGATCCCCGTCTCCATCGGCCACGCCGCCGAAAACATCGGCGATGCCCGCGTCGTCGTCGTCTCCACCGCCGTCAAACGCGACAACCCGGAGGTCGCCGCCGCCCGCGCCCGCTTCATCCCCGTGGTCCGCCGCGCCGAAATGCTGGCCGAACTGATGCGCCTGAAATGGGCGATCGCCGTTGGCGGCACCCACGGCAAAACCACCACCACCAGCCTGATCGCCTGCATGCTGGAAGCGGCCCATCTCGATCCCACCGTCATCAACGGTGGCATCATCAACGCATACGGCACCAACACCCGCATGGGCGACGGTGAGTGGATGGTCGTCGAAGCCGACGAAAGCGACGGCAGTTTTTTACGGCTCCCCGCCGTCATCGCCGTCGTCACCAACATGGATCCCGAACATTTGGACCATTGGGGCACGGCGGAAGCGATGACCGCCGGGTTCGACCAGTTCGTCGCCAATATTCCCTTCTATGGCTTCGCCGTTCTCTGCATCGACCACCCCGCCGTGCAGCAGATGATCCCGCGGCTGTCCGACCGCCGTATCGTCACCTACGGCTTCTCGCCGCAGGCCGATGTCCGCGCCGACAAGGTCCACCCCGACAAGGCCGGTTCGACGTTCGAGGTCGTGGTCACCGACCGCGTCCGCAACCGCTCCCGCCGCATGGGCCCTTTCCGCCTCCCCATGCTGGGCGCCCACAACGTCCAGAACGCCCTGGCCGCCATCGCCGTCGGCGTCGAAATGGAAATTCCCGACAACGTTCTTCGCGACGCCTTCCTTGGCTTCAAGGGCGTCAGCCGCCGCTTCACCCGCACCGGCGAGGCCGGCGGCATCACCGTCATCGACGATTACGGCCACCACCCCGTCGAGATCGCCGCCGTGCTGAAAGCCGCCCGTCAGGCCGGCGCCCGCGATGTCGTCGCCATCGTCCAGCCGCACCGCTACACCCGCCTGCAATCGCTGTTCCCAGAATTCTGCGCCTGCATGAACGATGCCGGCACCGTCATCGTCGCCGACGTCTACCCCGCCGGCGAGGCGCCGATCCCCGGTATCGACCGCGACGCTTTGGTGGAGGGCATGCGCGCCCGCGGCCACCGCTCCGTCGTGCCGCTGCCCGCCCCCGCCCGCCTCGCCGAAATGGTCCACGCCATCGCCAAACCCGGCGATTATGTCGTTTGCCTGGGCGCCGGAAACATCACCCAATGGGCCGCCGCGCTCCCCGCCGAACTGGCCGCCCTTCAGGCCAACACACGCCGAGGCCCGCCGTCATGACGGGAACCGCGCGCACCCAAACCCAGGCCGCCGAGGGCCTGCCCCCGATTAGGGGCCGCGTCCAACCCAACGCGCCGCTCGCCCCCGTGACCTGGTTCCGGGCCGGCGGCGCGGCCGAGTTTCTGGTCCGGCCCGCCGACGCCGACGACCTGGCCACTTTGTTCCGAGGCCTGCCGGACACGACGCCCGTACACGTCATCGGTGCCGCCTCCAACCTGATTATCCGCGACGGCGGCCTGCCTGGCGTGACCATCCGCCTCGCCCGCGGGTTCTCCGCCATTACCGTCGAGCCGGACGGCGTCATCGCGGGCGCCGCCGCCCTTGACCTGACCGTCGCCGAAACCGCCGCCGCCGCCGGTCTGACCGGCCTCGAATTCCTGTCCGGCATCCCCGGCAGCATCGGCGGCGCCGTCGCCATGAACGCGGGCGCTTATGGCGGCGACATGTCGCATGTTCTGTCATGGGCCGAGTGCGTGACCCGCGACGGCGAGAAGCGCCGTTTGACCTCGACCGACCTCGCCTTCGGCTACCGCCACGCCAACGTCCCGCCGGGCAGCGTCATCACCCGGGCACGCCTGGCCGCGAAGCCCGGCGCCACCCCCACGATCGCCGCGAAGATGGCGGAAATCCGCGCCTCCCGCGAAGCCTCCCAGCCCATCCGCGCCCGCACCGGCGGGTCCACGTTCCGAAATCCCGACGGGATGAAAGCCTGGGAACTGATCGACGCCGCCGGCTGCCGCGGTTTGATCCGTGGCGGCGCCGCCGTGTCCGAAAAACACTGCAACTTCCTGATCAACACCGGCGCCGCCACCGCCGCCGACATCGAAGCCCTTGGCGAGGAAGTCCGCCGCCGCGTCAAGGAAGCCACCGGCGTCGATCTGCATTGGGAAATCCGCCGCATCGGCGTTCCCGCCGCCAAATCGGAGACAGGCACATGATCAGAGTCGCCGTCCTCCACGGAGGCATGTCCAACGAACGCGAGGTCAGCCTCTCCTCGGGACGTCAGGTCGCCATCGCCCTGCGCGAGGCCGGGTTCGCCGTCGACCTCATCGACGTCACCGCCGACCTGCCCGCGCTCCTCGCCGCGCTGACCCCCAAACCCGACGCCGTCTTCAACGCCCTGCACGGCCAGTTCGGCGAGGACGGCGCGATCCAGGGCATCCTCGACTGGCTGGGCATTCCCTACACGCACTCCGGCGTCCGGGCGTCCTCCGTCGCCATGAACAAGGAAGCCGCCAAGGCGATCTTCGCCGCCGCCGGCCTGCCGGTGGCCAAGGGCGCGGTCATCCCCATCGAGACCCTGGCCGCGGGCGACCCGATCCCGCTCCCCTACGTGGTCAAGCCGCTGAACGAGGGCTCGTCCGTCGGCGTGTCCATTGTCCGCCACGGCGACAACCGCCGCGCCGAGGTCGTCCAGGCCTGGCGTTACGGACCCACCGCCATGGTCGAGGAATTCATCCCGGGACGCGAACTGACCGTGGGCGTCATGGGCGACCGCGCCCTGGCCGTCACCGACATTATCGCCGAGGCGGGTGTTTTCTACGATTACGAATCGAAATACGGCGACGGCGGATCCCGCCACATCGTGCCCGCCGCGATCCACCCGGATGTTTACGCTCAGGCAATGGACGTGGCGCTGAAGGCGCACAAGGCGCTGGGGTGCCGCGGCGCCAGCCGTTGCGATTTTCGTTACGACGACACGAACGGCGAGCCGGGGCGCCTGGTCCTGCTGGAACTCAACACCCAGCCCGGCCTGACCCCAACCTCGCTGCTGCCGGAACAGGCGGCGCACATGGGGATCGGGTTCGCCGAACTTTGCGCCTGGATGGTGGAGAACGCGGCATGCCGGCAATGATCCCCACGACCGTGCCGCCAAAAACCTTTGGGGGAGCGCTCTGACCATGGCCCGCGCCCGCACATCCGTGAACGACCGTCCGCCGAAATGGAAACTCTTCCTTCGCCGCCAGCGCTGGACACTCCGCCCCATCGCCTGGGGGTGCGCCGGCCTCGTCGCCTTCGCCGCCGGCTCCGTCCTGCTGAAAAACGCCCAGCCCGGCAGCACCATCGCCGCCGCGCGCGAGTGGATCGGCGAAATGACCGCCGACGCCGGTATGCGAGTCAACGACATCGTCATCGAAGGCCGCGCCAACACCCCCGAACCCATCCTCCTCCTCGCCCTGGGCGTCCGCAAAGGCGACCCCATCGTCGGCTTCTCCCTCGAACGCGCCCGCGCCGAAATCGAGCGCCTGACATGGGTGGCCCATGCCACCGTCGAACGCCGCCTGCCCGGCACCATCGTCGTCGTCCTGTGGGAACGCCGCCCCTTCGCCGTCTGGCAAAACCAAGGCAAATACGTCCTGATCGACCGCGACGGCCAATCCGTGGCGGACGAGGAAGTCGCGAAATTCCGCCACCTTCCGTTGATCGTCGGACCCGGCGCCAACGAAGGCGCCCGCGCGCTGCTCGACCTGCTGACCGAACGCCCCGCCATCCAGGCCCGCGTCGTCGCCGCCATGCGTATCAGCGAACGCCGCTGGAACCTGCGCATGAAAAACGGCACCGACATCTTGCTGCCGGAAGGCCACGAGAAAGAAGCCCTCGACCGGCTTCTTACCCTGCAACAGGACACCGCCCTGCTCGACCGGCCCCTCGCCGCGATCGACATGCGCCTCGCCGACAAGCTGGTGCTGCGCCCCCGCCCGGCCGCCACCGACAAACAAACCCCGCCAACCGGGCCTGGCCCCGGCCCGGCGCCAAACAAACCCGTTTAAGGAGCGCGCAGCCATGAACGACATGCCGCATCGCGTTTTGGGCCACGACACCGGACCGCCCGAACCCGACCGCTCCCGCCCGCACCGTTCCGGCACCTTCGGCGTGCTGGACATCGGCACGACCAAAATCGCCTGCCTGATCGCCCGCGTCGATAGCGACGGCGAAATCCGCGTCCTCGGCTGCGACTGGCGCCAGGGCCTGGGCATCCGCGGCGGCAGCATCGTCGACCTGGAAAAAGCCGAGCGCGCGATCCGCGCCTGCGTCGGCCAGGCCGAGAACATGGCCGACACCCGCCTGCGCGCCGTCACCGTCAACCTGACCTGCGGACAACCCGACTCCCGCATCTACAACGTGAAATGGTCGCTCGACGCCCCCGCCGAGGGACGGCCCGTCACCGATCGCGACGTCCACGAGGTGCTGCGCGAGGGCCGCGAACTCGCCCGCCTCGAAGGCCGCGAACCCGTCCACGTGATGCCGCTGCACTTCTCGCTCGACAACACCGATCACGTCGCCGACCCCCGCGGCCTTTACTGCTCGCTGTTGGAAGCGCGGCTGCACCGGATCGACGTCTCCTCCTCCGCGCTGCGATCCCTGGAAGCCTGCCTGCAACGTTGCGACCTGGAAATAGAGGCGATTGTTTCGGCGCCGATGGCCGCCGGCCTCTCCACCCTGGTCGACGACGAGCGCGAAATCGGCGCCACCGTCATCGACATGGGCGGCGGCACCACCAATGTCGCCTCGTTCTTCGAAAGCCAGTTAATCCACACCGCGCAGGTCCGCATGGGCGGGCTGCACGTCACCTCCGACCTCGCCAAGGGCCTGTCGACTCCCCTGGCGCACGCCGAGCGGCTGAAAACCCTGTGGGGCAACGTCGACACCAGCCCCGACGACGACCGCGACATGCTGCCCGTGCCGCGGGTGGGGGAGGCGGACCATCACCTCGCGAAAGTCCCGCGTTCCATGGTCGTCAACATCATCCGTCCGCGGATCGAGGAAACCTTCGAGCAAATCCGCGACAAACTGGCCGAATCCGGACTTTCGCAAGCCACCGGAAACCGCATCGTTCTGACCGGCGGCGCCTGCCAGTTGCCGGGTCTGCCGCACCTCGCCTCGCGCATTCTCGGCCACGACGTCCGGGTCGGACGGCCCATGCCGATGCGCGGCATGCCCGAAATCTTCACCGGTCCCGCCTTCGCCACCGTCACCGGCCTGCTTATCTGGGCCGCCGGCGAAGGCGGAACCTTCCAGGACGCCGAGGCCGCGCGCATGGGCCGCGCCGGCTGGTTCCAGAGAATCGTCAACTTCATCAGAGATCGCGTCTGATGGGCTGTAGCGAATCCGTTTCACTGTCCTACAAGTACGACGACCGTCGTCCCGTCACCCCGGGGAGGATCTCCAAATGACACTCAATCTGAACGCGCCGCTGCAAGTCCACCAGGATTTCACCCCCCGCATCACCGTGATCGGTGTTGGCGGCGGCGGCACCAACGCCGTCGACAACATGATCGCCTCCAATCTGAGGGGCGTGGACTTCGTCGTCGCGAACACCGACGCCCAACAGTTGATGCACAGCAAGGCCGACCGCCGCGTGCAGCTTGGCCCGCACATCACCCAGGGCCTTGGCGCCGGCGCGAAACCCGACGTCGGCCGCGCGGCGGCGGAAGAAGCGGCGGACGAATTGTATCGCCACCTCGACGGCACCCACATGGTGTTCATCACCGCGGGCATGGGCGGCGGCACCGGCACCGGCGCCGCGCCGGTCATCGCCCGCATGGCCAAGGAACGCGGCATTCTGACCGTGGGCGTCGTGACCCGCCCCTTCGGCTTCGAAGGCTCCCGCCGCGCCCGCGCCGCCGACGAGGGCATTTTGGAACTGCAACAATACGTCGATACGCTGATCGTCATCCCCAATCAGAACCTGTTCAACATCGCTTCCGAGCGCACGACCTGGAAAGAGGCCTTCAAAATGGCCGACCAGGTGCTGTACATGGGCGTCCGGGGCGTCACCGACCTGATGATGGTGCACGGCCAGATCAACCTCGACTTCGCGGACATCAAGACCGTGATGGCCGAGATGGGCAAAGCCATGATGGGCACCGGCGAAGCGGAAGGCGAAGATCGCGCCAAGCGCGCCGCCGAGGCCGCGATCAACAATCCGCTGCTGGAAGAAACCTCCATGGCCGGCGCCCGCGGCCTGCTGATCAACATCACCGGCGGCGACGATCTGACGCTGTTCGAGGTCGATCAGGCCGTCAGCACCGTGCGCGATCAGGTGGACGAGGAAGCCAATGTGCTCTTCGGCTCCGCCACCGATGAATCGCTACAGGGACGCATCCGCGTCTCCGTCGTCGCGACCGGCATCGACCAGGCGCAGCGCGAGCAGGACATGCCCCGCCCCCGGCTGGTCGCCGTCGCCGGCGGCGCGACCTTCGCCGAGCCGCGGCCGATCCCGTTGCCGGTCCAAAGCGCCTCGCCCATGCAGGCGCAATTGGTGGAAGCGACCGCGCAGGCCGTCGCCACGCCGATGGGCCAGCTACAACCGGCGTCCAACATCGCCACGCTGCGCCAGCCCGCGGTGGCGCAAACGCAGGAACGGACGATCATCCGCGATCCGATGCCGCTGATCGACGAACCCCTGGCGGAACCCGCGCCGCGTCCGGCGCTTCAGGCGCAGCCGCTTCCGCCGCCCCGCCCGAAACCGCCGTCAAGCCTGTTCTCGCAGGCCACACAGGCTCGCGAACCGGCCGCGCCGGTGCCGTCGCAACCCGCGGGCGAGTCCGTCGCGCGGTCGCTGTTCCAGCAGGCCACGGGCCTGTTCCGCAAACGCGCGACAGCGGTACAAGCCGCGCCGGAACCCCAACACGCGCCGGAGCCCTTGGCACGCCGCCGGGAGCCGGTGGCCGAACCGATGGCACAGCAATACGCCCGGGAATTGCCGGTCGAAGCCGACCGCGCCGCCGATCGCCGCGCCGGCGTGGCCGACGACAGCGGGATCGAAATCCCGGCCTTCCTCCGCCGGCAATCCTCCACGTCCTGATCCGCCGTTCCCCCGCCCCGCGTCCACTCCCTCTCGTCATGGCCCGGCTTGACCGGGCCATCCCCCCTCATCATGGCCCGGCTTGACCGGGCTACCGGGCGCGGCACGGCGACGGGAGCCTTGGCACCGCCCATGATACCTCGCACCGGGCGGTCCAGGCGACCGGCACAACCCGGGTCCAATCGTTCCCGACGCCGATCCTACGCCCGCGCCGATAGGGCCAAGGGACCCGTCCGCGCCGCCAGCCGCCCGCCCGCCCCATAGGCCGGAGGGGCACTGGCGCTCGCGATCGCGCCCGCGACGATGCCAATCACCCGTTCCTGCGCGGCCATCGCGCGTCCCAGCAGAACCCGGTTCTCGCGCGCCAGCCCGTCCAGCCGGGCGGCCTCCGGCGCGACCTCCGCCGGCCAGGGGCCGGTCTCGCTGGCGACCGTCTCGGCGAAGCGGGTCAGCGCCGCCGTCTTTTCCGCCAGACACGCCGCGGCGGCCGCCAGGTCCATGGCCGCCAGCGCCGCGTTTTCCCGCGCCAGAATATCCGCGAGCCCGGTCACCACGGCGATCGACAAAGCCGTCATCGCGACGCCGCCTGCTGCATCCGCAGCATCGCCGCCTGGATCGGCGCGGCCAGCCCCAGACCGCCGGCCGAGGCGATTTGCTTGCCGATCTCGTCGATCAACATGGGCTTCCAGGTGCGCTCCCCGGCGCCGCCGCCGAACAGGTTCTTCTTCGGCTCCGGCGCGTCGAACATCGGCTTCAGAAACTCGCCCAGCACCATCGCCTCGAAATCCCGCGCCGCTTTCGCGATCTTCGTGGGATCGGCGGGGACCGAGGGCCGGGCCATCGCGCCCGGCATCGGGGCGGCCAAACCGGCATGGGGCATCGGGGTCATGGGCTGGGGCATCGCGGGAAGGGAGGTCATCATTTCACCTGCAAATCGGCCTGCAACGCGCCGGCCGCCTTGATGGACTGGAGGATGGAGATCAAATCGCGCGGCCCGACGCCCAGCGCGTTCAGCGACGCCACCAGGTCGCGCAGCGTCACGCCGCTGTCCAGCACGCCGAGCTTCTTGTCGCGCCCGTCGTCGATCTGGATTTGCGTGCGCGGCACGACGGCGGTGGTGCCGTTGGAAAGCGGACCGGGCTGACTGACCTGCGGCGTCTCGGTCACCCGGATCGTCAGATTGCCCTGCGCGATCGCGACGGTGCTGATGCGCACCTTGTCGCCCATGACGATCGTGCCGCTGGCCTCGTCGACGATGACGATCGCGGGGCTGTCCGGCTCCACGCGCAAATTCTCGATTTTCGCGAGTGTGTCGATCGGGTCGCGCGCGCCCAGTTCCAACAGCACCGTGCGCGGATCCAGCGCCTTGGAGATCGGACCCACCGTCTTGTTGATCTCCGCCGCGATCCGCCGCGCCGTGGTCAGGTCCGGGTTGCGCAGCCCCAGACGCAAGGAAGCGCCGGACTTGTCCAGCCGGAAGGCCACTTCCTTTTCCACCGTCGCGCCGTTGGTGATCCGCCCCGCCGTGGGCACGCCCCGTGTCACCGACGCCGCCCCGCCCCGCGCGGCGATCGCGCCGGTGGCGATCGCGCCCTGCGCCACCGCGTAAACATCGCCATCCGCCGCCAGCAGCGGCGTCACCAGCAGCGTGCCGCCGGTCAGATTGGACGCATCCCCCAACGCGGAAACCGACACGTCGATCCGGCTGCCCCCGCGCGAGAACGCCGGCAGTTCCGCCGTCACCATCACCGCCGCGATGTTCTTCGTGCTGAGTTTACCGACCTGGTCGCGCGTGTTCACGCCCAGACGCTCCAGCATCCCAACCAGCGATTCCCGGGTGAAAATGGCGCTGTCGAGCTTGTCGCCGGTGCCGTTCAACCCGACAACCAGCCCATAGCCGATTAACTGGTTGGATCGTACCCCCTCGACATCCACGATATCCTTGATCCGCACCTGCCCCTGGGCAGCGCCCGCCAGCGCCACGAACAACAGCGACAACAAGATCGGCAGGGCCGGGCGAAATCCGCGCATCCAGGTCACGTCACTGTCTTTCCGGTAAGAACTTCTCAAGGTTTGACGGGTACAAGCGGTGCAACCGGCGCGAAGGGGGATCAGCAAATCCCATGCCAGGCACGAACCCCCGGAATCCCGGCGGTGGCGGGCCCGAACGCCGGGGAGAATCGTGCCGGGCGGCAAAAACAGCCGGGCGTTGGCGAAGCAAAGGAGAACGGCATGGTCGACGGCGTGAGATCTGGCGGACCGATCGGAGGCACGGCCCCCACACGGCCCGGCGCGCGCGGCACGGGCGGCGGGTTCTCGGTCGAGACCGGCGCGCGGTCCACCGCCCGCGCCGGCGGCACCTCCGGCCCGGCGCTGATCGGCATGGACAGCATGCTGGCGTTGCAGGCGGTGGACGAAGGCGAGGAGCGCGACCGGCGCGCGCGCAAACGCGGCCTGGCGCTGCTGGCGGCCCTGACGGATCTGCAACGAACGATCGTCGTCGCGGACGATCCGGCCCAGACCCTGCGCTCCCTGCGGGCGTTGACGGAGGCACGGGAAGAGGAGGCGGCCGATCCCGAACTGGCGGGGATCCTGCGCGCGGTGACGTTGCGCGCCCGCGTGGAACTCGCCCGGCGGGAGGCCGTGGACCGGTCCAATGTGGCATAAATGCGATGAATTCCGTTACCCCCCTGGCACCCCCTTGGCGCGCGCGGATGGCGTCGCTATAAGCCCGCCCGTCCGGGTCGCGAGAACGGCGGGCCGGGAAACCGCCGCTCATCTGTTCGTGGCGGTAACAGAACCAACAGGACCGGCGCCGATGTTGCTGACCTTGCCCCCCGATTACCGGCCTTCCGAGGACGAGGAGTTCATGTCTCCTCTTCAGGTCGAATATTTCCGGCGTAAACTGCTGCGTTGGCGCGGGGATTTGTTGAGGGAGTCGGACGGGACGCTGGCCAGCCTGTCGGAAGGCGGGATTCTCGAGCCCGATATCACCGATCGCGCCAGCGTCGAAACCGACCGGGCCCTGGAACTTCGCACCCGCGATCGCGCCCGCAAGCTGGTTTCGAAGATCGACCAGGCGCTTGGCCGCCTGGAAAGCGGAACCTATGGCTGGTGCGAGGAAACCGGCGAACCCATCGGCATCCGCCGCCTGGAAGCCCGTCCGATCGCCACGATGTCGATCGAAGCACAGGAACGCCACGAACGCATGGAACGAGTCCACCGCGACGATTGACGCGATCGACCGGGCGGCGCACTGCTTCGCCATGCGACCCGTCCCCGCCTCCCATGTGCCCGCCGCGCGCGCGATCTGGCGCGGCGACACGGCGCGAACCGGCGTCCGGGAAATCCCCGAGGAAACCGCGGTCGCCCTGACCTATGGCCGCGCCACCCACGCCGTCATGATGGCGACCCCCGCCGATCTCCGCGATTTCGCTTTGGGATTCAGCCTTTCCGAAGGCATCGTCGCCGGACCTGAGGACATCGAGGCCCTGGATATCGTCGTCGTCGCGGACGGGATCGAACTGCGGATGGACCTGGTCCCGGCGCGGCGGGATGGGTTGACCCGGCGGCAGCGGCGCATCACGGGGCCCGGCGGCTGCGGCCTGTGCGGAATGGACAGCCTCGCGGAGGCGCTGCGGCCCATGCCGGCCGTCCCCGCGGGGCGGCGGTTTGTCCCGGCGGAAATCGCCGCCGCGCAACGGGCTTTGGCCACCGCGCAACCCCTGAACGATCTGACCCGCGCCGTGCACGCGGCCGCCTTCTGGACGCCGGAAGACGGCCTGGTCATGGCGCGCGAAGACGTCGGCCGTCACAACGCGCTCGATAAGTTGCTCGGCGCCATGGTCTGGGCCCATCGGCCCGCCGCTTTGGGCCTGCTCTTGCTCAGCAGCCGGGTTTCGGTGGAAATGGTGCAGAAGGCGGCGGCGCTGGGTGTGCCGGCGATCGTGGCCGTGTCCGCCCCGACGGCCCTGGCCGCCCGGACCGCGGACGCGGCCGGGATTACATTGATCGGCGTGGCCCGGGACGACTCGTTCGAGGTTTTCACGCATACTCATCGGATCGGAACGGAACAGCTTCGCCATGGCGCATGACAAACTGGCCTACATGGCCAACCAGATCGGCAAATTCTTCGCGCATAAGCCGGAAGGCGAGGCGGTGGCCGCGATCGAGGACCATTTGCGGAAATTCTGGGATCCGCGGATGCGCGGGCAAATCCTGGCGGCGCTTGAGACAGACGCGCTCGATCCGCGGGTCCGGCGGGCGGTGGAAGGCCTGAAAACCGCGCATTGACCGCGCGGGCCGGTCTCGTGCCTGGATAAGGCGCGGTTTCGCGGGTGGGCCTCATGGGATGCCGCCCAACAATAACAGCCCGGTTTGGGGTACGCGCCGCCGCACTCCGGCATGCGCGTATCGACGGTCCAATTTTGGCGTTCGTTGCTCGCCCGTGGTAAAATTGTTCTCCTCCTTCGACGGAGGCGCATTTCTTCACGGAGGGTTCTCTCATGGCAATAAGCCAACGTTTGGGCGCGGAAGCGTTCGGCACCTTTTGGCTGACATTTGGCGGATGTGGCAGCGCGGTTCTGGCCGCCGCCTTTCCGCAACTCGGGATCGCGTTCGCGGGGGTGTCGCTGGCCTTCGGTCTGACGGTTCTGACCATGGCGTATACTGTCGGGCATATTTCCGGCGGTCACTTCAATCCGGCGGTGACCATCGGACTTTGGGCCGGCGGGAAGTTTAACGCCGCTGACATCGTGCCTTATATCCTGGCCCAGTTGGCGGGGGCGATCGCGGCGTCGGCCGTGTTGTATCTGATCGCCAGCGGGAAGCCGGATTTCGTGACTGGCGGCTTCGCCTCGAATGGTTACGACGCGCTAAGCCCAGGGAAGTATGGGTTGGTGTCTTGCTTTTTAATGGAAGTGGTGACGACGTTCTTCTTCCTGATCATTATTCTCGGCAGCACGTCCGCACGCGCGCCCGCCGGGTTCGCGCCGATCGCGATCGGTCTGGGCCTGACGCTGATTCATCTGATCTCCATTCCCGTGACCAACACATCGGTGAACCCGGCGCGGAGCACCGGCCCCGCGTTGTTCGCCGGCGGGGCCTATATCGGTCAGCTCTGGCTGTTCTGGCTGGCGCCGATGATTGGCGCCGCGCTGGCGGGTGTGACCTCGCGGTGGTTGCAGGAAGACTAAGCCATGGGCGGCGCGGACCTCAGGGGCCGCGCCGCCGCATTTTCCAGAATACGTGCAATCCGTTCACGATCATCCCGGTCAGATCCGCCCGCAGCGCTGTCGGCGGCGAGTATTGCCCCAAAAACAACTGCGGCGCCCCATCCAGTACGCGGCGTTGCATTTCTTCCGCCAGAACCTTGCGTTTCGCCGGGTCCGGTTCGGCTTCGAACTTCGCGACCAGGCCCGGCATCTCCGGATCGCAGTTCCAGCCGGGGTAGCTGCCGCCGCAGGAGTACGACGTCGTGTAATGCGACAGCGGATTGATCATGTCGTAGCCGCTCCAGACCACCGGCATCAGGTTCCAGCCGCCCTGATCGATCGGGTCCTTTTTCAGCCGCCGCTGTGCCTGGAAACTGTAATCGGCGGACATGACGTCCAGGTTCAGCCCGGCGCGCTTCAGTTGCTCGATGACGACCAGGGAGATCGGGTTGATCTGCGCGGAGTCGGTGGAGTGAAGCAGCACGATCCGTTCGCCTTTGTAACCGGCTTCCTGGAACAGGCGGCGGGCTTCCTCGGCGTTGGGCCGGCGCAAACGTTCCGTCCCGACATCGGTCGCGTAGGGGCCGCCGCACAGGAAGATCGACTGGCAGAACGGCAGATACATGTCGGGGGGCAGGCCGGTGCCCGCCATGATCTCGGCCTGATCCAGCGCCATCTGCATGGCGCGGCGCATGCGGACATCGTTGAAGGGCGGGATGAGATTGTTCACCGAGAGCCCGCCGGTGACCTGCGCCAGAGCGGGCAGGGTGGCCAGCACGATGTTTTTATCTTTCCGCAACAAATCGACGAAATCGAAGGGTAACACTTCCACGTAATCGATCTCCCCCTTGCGCAGCGCGGCCACCTTGGTCGCGGGGTCGGGCATGGAGACGAATTCCACGATATCGAAATGCGCGACTTTCCCACCGGCCATGCCATCGGCTGGCTCGGGGCGCGGCTTATAGGCCGCGTTGCGATGGAAGATCGCCCGATCGCCCGGCCGCCACTCCGACTTCCGGAACGAGAAGGGGCCGGACCCGATCGTTTCGGTCACCGGCGTCCCGATCGGCGTCGCGGCGACGCGGGCGGGCATCACGATCGGAATATTGGCGTTGGGTTTGCCGATCGCCTCGACCACGAAGGCGTAGGGCCGGCTGAGTTCCAGCGCGAAGCTCCGATCGTCGAGGACGCGGATATCCTTCACCGCCGTCATCATGCGTTTGCCGAACGCGTCGCTTTTGGCCCAGCGCCGCAGCGAGGCGATGCAGTCCTCGGGGGTTACCGGCGCGCCGTCGTGCCAAACGAGGCCTGGCCGCAGCGTCATGGTCCAGGTCAGCCGGTCGTCGCTGGCTTTCCAGGACTCCAGCATTTGCGGATGAAACACGCCTTTCGAATCCATCGAGATCAGCGTGTCGTAAACCATGTAACCAAACGCCCGGGTCACGGTCGCCGTGGTGATATGGGGATCCAGCACCTGCAATTCGATGTTCATCGACGCCCGCAGCCGCCGTTCCTGCCCCCATGCGGGCGAAAAGACGGCGAGCAGACACGCCAGACCGGCCAGACCAAGTGAAAAACGCATTTCGCGCCCCTTTCGACGGTGAATGCCCGAACGTCCTCGGCCGCGTGACGGTTCCGTGCGTTGGGGCGGCGACCGCCTCCTCCCAGACCTGTATCGACGTCCAGGAAGGGGGCGCGAGTCAATGGGGCGTTGAATCGGCGGCCCAAACGAACGGCCCCTGGCCCGGGCTCTCCGCGGCGTGCCGGGCGCGGCACGGCGTCTCCGCGCCCGGCACGCCGCGGAGACACAAAAAACGGCCTGTTCAGGCCCCCGCTACGATCGCGTCAACGTCGCGAGCATGGCCGGCACGAAAATCAACGCCATCGTGCCCAGATTGACCGCCACCACGAAAATCGCCGCCCGAAGGCGGCTGAGCGCGAGGCCGTGCCGCGCGAGGAACCAGTTCATCCACAAGGCGTATCCCGCCAACCCGAGGATGACGATCTTGAATATCCCGCCACCACCGCCACCGCCCGCTACCCGTGCCACGGTCAGTGCCAGCACCAGCGCGAATCCCACTACCGGCAGCAGCCATTGGCACCAGTTGAACGCGACGATGTACCGATACCAAAAGGCGTCCCGGCCCCACAGGCGCGCGAGTTCGAACGACAGTACCGACGGCGCCAGCAGGACGCACAATGTTCCCGGGATTTCCCCCGCCGCCCGTCCGGCGTCGCCTTCCGACAGCCCGGCGAGAACCGCCGCCGCCAGGATGCCCATGCCCGGCGCCAGGCTGGCGAGGAAGGCTTGCGGGGTGTCCCGGAAACAGTTCAACCCCTCGGCCCGCCCGCGCGCGATCAGCAGCATGCCCCGCGCGACGAGGGAGCGCGGGGCCCGCGCCGGATCGCTCATTTAAGAAACGCCGCGACCACGTAATGATAGATGCGAGCGAGGTCGCGCATCTCGGCCACGGGGACTCGTTCGTCGGTTTGGTGCATGGTCGCGCCGACCAGGCCGAATTCCGCCACCGGGCAGTAATTGGCGATGAAGCGCGCGTCCGATGTGCCGCCGCCGGTGTCCAGTTTCGGTTCGACTCCCGTCGCGCCGATAATGGCGTTCCGCAGAATATCGACCATCGGGCCCGGTTTGGTGACAAAGGACTCACCGGAAATGGAGGCTTCGACGTCGAAACGGTCGGCGTAGCGGGCGAGCGTGGCCTTAACCCAGGCGATCAACGACGCGCCGGTGTGCTTGTCGTTGAAGCGGATGTTCAGCATCGCGCGCGCCGAGGGTGGGATGACGTTGGTCGCGGTGTTGCCGACATCGAGGCTGGTGACGCCCAGCGTGGAGGGCTCGAACCATTCCGTTCCGGCATCGATGGGCGCGGCGGTCAAAGCCTGCATCGCGGAAATCAGGCGGTGGACCGGATTGTCGGCGCGTTGCGGGTAGGCGACGTGGCCCTGGGTGCCGTGGACCTCGATCTTAAAGTTCACGCTGCCGCGGCGGCCGATTTTCACCATGTCGCCGAGTTTGACCGGGCAGGTCGGTTCGCCGACGAGGCAAAAATCCGGTATTTCGCCGCGTTCCTTCATCCATTCCAGCACTTTGACGGTGCCGTCGACGGCGGGACCCTCTTCGTCGCCGGTGATCAGAAAACTGATCGAGCCCTTGGGCGGGCCGCTTTCAAGATGCTTCGCCACACCGGCCACGAAGGCGGCGATCGCGCCTTTCATGTCGCAGGCGCCGCGTCCGTACAGCACGCCGTCGCGGACCTCGCCCCCGAAGGGATTGTCGCGCCAGTTGACCTGCCCGACCGGCACGACATCCGTATGGCCCGCGAAGCAGAAATGCGGGCCTTCGGTGCCGAGCCGGGCGTAGATGTTCTCGATCTCGCCGAAGCGCAGACGGTGGACGGTGAAGCCAAGGCGGCTCAGCGCCTTGGCCAGCACATCTTGCGAACCACCGTCCGCGGGCGTGACCGAGTTACACCGGATCAGCGCCTGCGCCAGTGGCAGCGGGTCGAACAGGTCGCTCAATCGCGCAGCAGTTCGTTGATGGAAGTTTTCGCGCGGGTTTGCGCGTCGACGATCTTCACGATGACGGCGCAATACAGCGACGGGCCCGGCGACCCGTCGGGCAGCGGTTTGCCGGGAAGCGAACCGGGCACGACGACGGAATAGGACGGGACGCGGCCCATGAAGATTTCCCCGGTCGCGCGGTCGATGACCTTGGTGGACGCGCCGATGAACACGCCCATCGACAGCACCGCGCCCTGTTCGATAATGACGCCTTCCGCGACTTCGGAGCGTGCACCGATGAAGCAATCGTCCTCGATGATGACCGGATTGGCCTGCAACGGTTCCAGCACGCCGCCGATGCCGACGCCGCCGGACAAATGGCAGTTGGCGCCGATCTGCGCGCAGGAGCCAACCGTCGCCCATGTATCGACCATGGTGTTACGGCCGACATAGGCGCCAAGGTTGACGAAGCTGGGCATCAGCACCGCGCCGGGGGCGATGAAGGCGGATTTGCGCACGACGGCACCGGGCACGGCGCGGAAACCGGCTTCCTTGAAGCGGTTTTCGCCCCAGCCCTCGAATTTCATGGGGACCTTGTCCCACACCGGCGCGCCGCCGGGCCCTTCCATCGGCTGAGAATCGGTCAGGCGGAAGGACATCAGAACGGCTTTCTTCGCCCACTGATTGACGTTCCACGCGCCATCGATCTTCTCGGCGACCCGGACGGTGCCGTTGTCCATGGCTTCCAGCGCGGCCTCGACCGCGTCGCGGGCCTCGCCTTTGGTGGAGGAGGTCAGGCTGTCGCGCAGCTCCCAAAGGTCTTCGATGGGCTTTTGCAATTGATGTTCGGCCATGGCGGCGGCATTCCCTGTCTCGGTTCGGCGGCGGAAATTGAGCGGGCGGCGGGGGGATGTCAACGTTGGGGCAAGGGGCTGGGGCTCGCGTTCCGCCGGTTCGCCCGGCGCATGAGCGCCCGCCTCTATGTGCGCCCCTCTTGGTACGCCCCTCTTGCGCGCGCGCCTTGGCCGCGCCACCTTTCCGCCGTGCCCGGTGAAGACGGGACGACAGATCCTGCGGAAAGCCGTGGCCAGGGAGGACAACCCATGGCGGCTTTCACGCGTCCTCGTTTGTCTTGGATTCACGATATGGCTGGCGGCCGCGGGCACCGCGCTCGCGCAAAAGCAGGGCGGCGTCCTGCGCCAGCACATCCCCGATAACCCGGCCAGCCTTTCCATCCACGAGGAAAGCACCGTCACCGGCGAGCGGCCGGCGATGCCGATTTTCAACAATCTGGTGCTTTTCGACCAAAGCGTTGCCCGTAACAGCATGGCGTCGATCGTTCCCGACCTCGCGGAAACATGGTCGTGGAACGAGGACGGCACAAAGCTGACCTTCCGGCTGCGCCAGGGCGTGAAATGGCACGATGGCAAACCTTTCACCTCCGCCGACGTCAAATGCACCTGGGATATGTTGCGCGGCCTGGGCGCGGAGAAACTCCGGATCAACCCCAGGCGGTCCTGGTACGACAATCTGGTGGAGGTGACCGTACCTGGCCCGTACGAAGCCGTCTTCGTCCTGAAACGGCGGCAACCCGCCTTCCTGGCGCTGCTGGCGACCGGCATGTCGCCGGTTTACCCCTGCCACGTCTCGCCCGCCGCGATGCGCCAGCAACCGGTCGGCACCGGCCCGTTCAAATTCGCCGAGTTCAAACCCAACGAATCCATCAAACTCGTGCGCAATCCCGACTACTGGAAGCCCGGCCGTCCCTATCTCGACGGCATCGAATACGAACTCTCGCGCAGCCGTTCCACCGCGATCCTGGCCTTCATCGCCGGGAAATACGACCTGACCTTCGCCGGCGTGCTGACCGTCCCGCTGACCCGGGATCTCCAAAAACAACGCCCCGACGCGATCTGCGAGCTACCGCCGGGCAGCGTCAGCACCAACCTGATCGTCAACCGGCTGCGCCCGCCCTTCGATAATCCAGAGATCAGGAAAGCGATGGCGCTGGTCCTCGACCGCCGCGCTTTCGTCGAAATCCTGTCGGAAGGGCAGGGCAACCTCGCCATCGCGATGCAGCCCATGCCCGGCGGGCTGTGGGGCACGCCGCCGGAGATGCTGTCGAAAATGCCGGGTTACGGCACCGACATCGCCGAACGTCAGGCGAAAGCCGTGGAGATCATGAAAAGCCTCGGCTACGGACCGGGCAAACGCCTGGCCGTCAAGGTGTCGACGCGCGACGTGCCGCCCTATCGCGACCCCGCCATCATCCTGATCGACCAACTGAAGACGATCTTCATCGACGGCGAGCTGGAAGTCCTCGACACCACCCAATGGTTCCCGAAAGTTCTGCGAAAAGATTATTCGGTCGCCCTGAACCTGACGGGCACCTTCGTCGACGATCCGGACGCGGTGTTGTACGAAAATTTCTCTTGCGGCGGCCAGGGAAATTACAACGCCTATTGCGACAAGGACATCGAGGCTTTGATCGACCGGCAATCGATGGAACGCGATCAGGACAAACGCCGCGAAATCGTCTGGGAAATCGAACGCCGGCTGCTCGCGGACGACGCCAAACCCCTGATCCAGTTCAACCGCGCCGGCGTGTGCTGGGATCCCGCCGTAAAGGGTCTGACAGTCAACACCAACAGCATCTACAACGGCTGGCGGATGGAGGACGTCTGGCTGAACCGCTGACGAGAGGGCGGAGGATATGGATGGCCCGGGGCTTTGCCCCGGACCCCACGGGGGCGCTGCCCCTGCGAAGGCGGGGGGGGGCCGCCCTGGTGGGGTTCGAAGGGGCAACGCCCCTCGCGGGGTTTGGGCGGAGCCCCAACGCGTCCATTTCTCCGCCCTTTCGCCAACCGTCACCCCACCAGCGGCAGTACCTCCTCCGTCAACCGCCGCAACTGCGCCATCGCGTCCCCGTTCGTCGCCAGCCGGAACGTGAACCCCTGGCACCCCGAGCCCGCGAACCGCCGGATCCAGGCGGCGCAGGTGGCGGGTGTGCCGATGGGCCCCCAGGCATGCAGCCGCTCCGGCGTGTAATCGGCGCCATAGTAACGGTCGAGATATGTCTTCGCGTCCGCCACCGCCGCCGCCGGATCGTCCTGGATGTTCAGCACGGCCGTGACGATGTTGCCGAACTCCGACATATCGCGCCCCGCCGCGCGGCCCGTGTCCTCGATCAGCGACAGCGATCGCTGGAATCCCTCTGGGGTGACCGAGTGTGTCATCCACCCATCCGCCACCCGCGCCACCCGCTTCAACGCGAAATCCGACCCGCCCGAGCCCACCGCGTTGTTGCCCAGCCGCCCCGCGTTGGTCGTCAACCAGATCGGGCATTTCGTTTGCGCCGGTTTCGGTAGCATCGTCACCGGGCCGAACTTTAAAAACTCGCCTTCGAACGGCGTACCGTTCGTCGTCCACAGATGCCGCAGCACCGAAATATTCTCGATCATGCGTTTGCGCCGTTCGGCCGGCGGAATGCCCATCGCCTCCGTCTCCGCGTTCCACGCCGGCCCGGCGCCGCCACCGGAACAAACCGACAGAATCGTCCGCCCGCCGGAGATGACGTCCAGCGAGGCCCACTCGTAAGCGAACACCCTTGGATCGCGCAGCGCGAAGGACCCCATGCAGGACGGCCCGATTTTCACCCGGCCGGTGCGCCCCGCGATCGCCCCCAGCAGAGTCAGCGCGTCCAGCCGCTGATTGACGAACAGCGCGTCCCCCACCCAGACGCTGTCCAGCGCCGGATTGGCGTCGATCGCATCCGCCAGCGCCAGCAATTTGGGCACGGTGCTCAAGCCCAGAAGAATGCCGCGATTGCCAAGGGTGATGCCGTATTTCATGGGAGATGTCCGCTCCTGGTAAAGATCCGTCGCGTGAGACGGTTTCGCCCCGATGCTGTGCCGGCAACCCGTCCGGCGCAACCCGCGCGCGAGCGGCCTGATGGCCCTCAGGTCCTTCCGATTGCGGAGTCGCCCAGGGAATCGCGAAACTCTCGATGAATCATGTCCGGAAAAGGGCATTTTCCGAGACATATCGATTCCGATTGCGAACCGGCGGGCACGCGCGCTACCGTCCTTATCGTCTCCAACGAGGACACCGCGATGATTGCCTTCCATCAAGCACAACCTTCCGCCCAAGCCTTCGTGATGTTGAACGCCGATATCCGCGCACCCGACCAGGCCATCGGCGGACATTACGATCCCGCCAGCCAGACCTGGATCGGCGAACATCGCCTCGGCCTTGGCTCGCATAGCAGCCGCTCCAACGGCTCCAGCGGCGGCTATTCCTACCAGTCCGACGACTGATCCCGGCCGGCCGGCGCGGCTTGTCCCGCCGCCGGCCGTTTCGCTCCACCCCCGTAGATGCCCCCCGCCACCGTCCTGATCGTCACGCGGAAATTCGATCCGCACGCGGACCGGGTCATCGAGCATTTGCGGCGCCGGAACACGGCTTTCTTCCGTCTCAACACCGACCACTTCCACACGGAATACCGTATCGCCGCGTCCGGCGCGGACGGCGCCATCCTCATCGAGGACAAATGGGGCCGCGCACACCGTTTCCCCAGCGAAACGCATTCGGTCTGGTATCGCAAACCCATCGATCCCGCCCCGCCGGCGGCCGTGACGGACCCGGAAGCACGGCGCGTCATCCTCGACGAAACCCTCGAATGTCTGTCATTTCTGGGCGGCGAGCCCAACGTCCTCTGGGTCAACAACCCCGAGGCCAACGCAGCCGCCCGCCGCAAACTCCCCCAACTGCGCCGCGCCGCCGCTCTCGGGCTGCGCGTGCCCCGTACCCTCGTCACCAACGATCCGGACCGGGCGCGCGCGTTTCGCGATGAAACCGGCGGCGCCCTTCTCTGCAAACCGATGAAAGCCAATGGCTACGAGGACGGACCCGATTTCCACGCCTTGTTCGCGCGCAAAGTGACGGCGGCGGAATTCGAAGCGCAGGTGGAACAAATCGCCCTGTGCCCGACATTGTTCCAGGAATACATCGAAAAAGACCACGAACTCCGGATCACCGTCATCGGCGAGGCCGTGTTCTGTTGCCGCATCGACTCCCAGGCCGCGGAGGGCGCCGAAACCGACTGGCGCCGCGTCGACCCGTTCCGCGTCCCGCATGAAATCGTTCCACTCCCGTCCCGCGTGGAAACCGCGCTCAGGACGATGCTCCACCAATACGATCTCCGCTTCGGCGCCTTCGACGCGATCGTCACCCCCGCCGGCGAATATGTCTTCCTGGAACTCAACCCCAACGGCCAGTGGTTGTGGATCGAGCTGATCGCGGGCGCCCCGATGGCCGCGGCGATGGCGGACCTGCTTGCGCCCTGATCCTCCGTCCCCTGGTCCCGCGCCCCCCGGTCTCGTGCCCCTGGGTCCCGTGCTTCCCGCCCTTGGCTCCGGCGCCGCCAGCGTCTCCGCCCTGGTCCTGGCTCATGTCCGCGCCCGCCCGGTCCGCGTCGCCATCCTGACTGTCCTGTCGTTGGTCCTCGCCGCCTCCGCCGTGCTGCCCTCCATCGTCGTCGCGCGGGTCGTCGATACCGCGATCGGCGGCCGCCTCGACCTTCGCGCCGCTGTCATCGCCGCCACCGCCATTCTCGCGTTGGCCATTTGGGACGCGGCCCTGACCCTCGCCCGCCGCCATCTGGCCGTCGCCACCGAAATGCGCCTGCGCGACGCCGAAGCCACACGCCACTTCCGCGCCAGCCTGCGCCTGCCGCTGCGCGCCTATGCCGGCGGGAACGAGGCCGCGCTGATCCGCTCTTTCGACGACCTGGACCGCATCGTCGAATTCCTGGCGGCGCGGTCGGTGGAACTCTTCGCCGAAACCGCCATCGCGGTCAGTTCCGCCACGTTGATGCTGTGGGTCGAATGGCGGCTGGCGCTGGTCTTCGTCATCCTCTCCGGTCTCAGCCTGCTGACCTCCACTCGCCTGAATTTGTCGGCACGCCTGGCGCTGGACGCATGGCTGCCGGTCCGCGACCGCCGCTTCGCCTTCATCGTCGAGTGCCTGACGGCGATGCCGACCATCAAAACCCTCAGCGCGCATAGCCATGTCCTCGCGCCTTTCCAGGCCGAGCAATCCCTCGAACAAGACCGCCTTCGCGCCTGGCGGCACCGCCAGGCCCAGGCCGATTCGGTTGTGCGCTTTTGGAGTGTGGCCACGCCGGGGATCGGCACTGTTTGCGGCGCCGCGATGCTGATCGGCGGCGCGATTTCGGCGGGCGACTTGCTCTTGTTTGTCTCGGTGTCGGCCGGTCTTGGCGCCGCCCTGGCCGGGTTGCAATCGCATCTGCGGGAATGGCACGAAGCCCGTGCCGGCCTGGAACGCATGCGCGCGCTGGGCATGGGCCGGCCCGAGCCGCTCGCCGATGCGCCCGGGTCCGAGCCGCCCGCCCCGCGCGCCATCCACGCCGACACGATCTCGTTCCGCCACCCCGGCGCCTTGCGCGACACGCTGGACGCCGTGACCCTGCACGCCGCGGCGGGCGAGCACATCGCCATCGTCGGCCGTTCCGGCGAGGGCAAGACGACCCTGGCCCATATCCTCACCCGCCTCCTCGGCCCCGACCGCGGCACGCTCACATTGGGCGGCACCCCGCCGTTGCCCCTGGATCGCCACCGCCGAGCCGTCTTGCTGGTCCCTCACGCCGTCACCGTCTTCAACGCCACCACCCGCGAGAACGTCCGCCTCTGGGACACCGCGATCGATGACGCCGCCATCTGGAAAGCCTTGGACCTCGCGGCCCTGCGAACCCAGGTGGAGGGCTGGGACGCCGGTCTGGACGCACCGCTGGGCGCCAACGGCAATCCCCTCTCCGCCGGCCAGCAACAGCGTCTGGGCCTCGCCCGCGCCTTCGTCCGCCGCCCCGATGTGCTGATTCTCGACGAAGCCACTTCCGCCATGGACACCCAGACCGAGGCCGAGGTTCTCCGGAATATCCGCGCGTTCATGCATGGCCGCGCCCTGATCGCCATCACCCACCGCGATGCCGTCGCCGCGACCTTCGACCGGGTCGTCCGGATCGAGTCAGGCCGCGCGGTGTCCGATCCTCAGCCTCACCATTCCCCGTGACGTATGGCGATGCGCACCGTTACCGTCTCCTTACCGAAATACGCCAGAATCCCCGGCGCCAGCCAATGGTCCTGGGCTCGAAACGTTCCATTCGGCATGTAAACTTTAAACACCGTGTCCGGGGCCGGAAAAAACAGCACCATGCCGGTTCCGGGGGACGCGGCGGAAGCCCAGGTCATATCGCGGGCCAGATCGGGCTCACCGTAATGACGGTAAGCGGTGGCCAGATCGCCCAGACGCGGCTTCCCGGCGAATATCAAGGCCGCGGCCAAAATGGCCGGCGCGGAAATCCGCCGCCATCGCGGCGCCAAACGAAGGATCGGCGGCATCCAGATCGCCAACGCCGCGACCGCGACGAAAGCCAGATTCCCCCTCGCCTGCGCGTGTTGCTCGCAACAGGGGCCGCCGAACTGGCGAAAACTGCCCACCAGCATCGCGAAACTCGTCGCGATCGTGGCCAACGCGAAGATCGGCAGGTATTTGCGTTTCGACCGCGCGTCCGGGCCGCCATCCGCCCAGCAGAGATGCATGCCCACGAAACATGCCAGTTTCAGTAGAACACCCTTGGACACGTTGCGTAATGACAATGGCCCGTCGTCGAATACGAGCAACTCCACGACGAAAGCCGGCGTCGCGGCGCGCAGGCTGGGCAGAAGCAGTCCGTACATCTCTGGGTCCACGCCTTCGGGCCGTTCCATGCGGGAACGCCCGTTGGTCGCGATCATCCACAGGACGGGCAGAGCCGCGGCCAGCGGGATCGCGAGCGCGCGCCAGGCGGATGGGTTTTCGCGCGCGGCGAGGGCATGGGCCGCGAGAAACAGGGTGACGATTGTCGCGAACAGAGCGCCGGCCTCTGACGACCAGGCCGCCGCGGTCAGGACAATCGCCGTCGCGCCGCTGCCTGGCGTGCCGGGGGTTGGCCCACCCGCGAGTGTGAACAAAACGAACAGAGCGGCGGCGGCCAGCGGCATATAGGCCACCGCCCCAATGGGCCAGTAATACATCGAAAACACCTGCCGCCCCAGCAGCAGAAACGCGAGCATGGCGGACGCGCCCAGTAAGCGGAATGGCACCTGATCCGGGCGAATGCCGCGAAACGCCGGGTATGCCGCGGCGATCAGCGCGAGCCAGTAGATCGACAGAACCGGGACGATCAGCGGCCGCCCGGTGAGGGTCACGGCCCAGGCGTAGGCGGCGATCGCGAGTTCGGAGAGGGGGCGGGGACTCCAGGACCAGAAACGGAACCAGATATAGGAAAGCCCGTCTTCGCGGAAATGGGCGAAGATCCCGTATTCGTCGGCAACCCAGGCGCCACGCGGCAATAATCCGAAATGCGCCGCGACGATCGCGAGGGACGTGGCAATGGCGGCGTACAACACCACCGAGGCCATGGTGGCGGGGTCTCGCAATCGTCGTATATATGACATGCGCCAAAGATACCCCTCGCGACATCGGGCGCCAAGGGAACGGCCGAAAGGCGCCGGACGGGAGGGGACCGATCTTCGGGCCACGACGCCTCGCCGTTGTCCGGCCACACCTGGTTCGCTACGTTTGCCGAATATTGGACCAGGCCGCCGTCCGTGCATGCCGCCATCGCGATAAGGTTACACGATGCCTCTGACCTCGACCGGATCGCCAGGGTCGATACCGTCGCCATGCACGGAAAGCCGTATCGCGCATTTACTGGCGGTAGCCTACGCGCTCTTCGGAACGGTCGCCATCGTGCTTCTGGCGACGACGATGCCACCATTCCAGAACCCGGATGAGTTGTCCCACTTCCTCCGCGCCGCGCACGTGGCGGATGGCCGATGGGTGGGCCAGCGGTTTTCGCGCCGGGAAGCCGATGGCACGATGGCGATAGGCGCGGGCGGGCTCTCCGACCCGGCGATCGTCGCGGCCTACAAACCTTTCGGAGCACTGCCCTTTCACGCGGACACGCGCGTGACCCGGTCCGCCCTGGCCATCGAAGTCCCGTGGTCCGGCCGGCGCGAACCGGCGGATTTCGCGAATACCGCGATTTACCCGCCTTTTCTGTACCTCCCGGCGGCGGCTGGCGTACTGGTGGGGCGGGCGTCTCGCATGCCGGTCGGACAAACCTTGATTCTGACCCGGATCGCGACGGGTCTCTGCGCGCTCGCGGCCGGCGTGGCCGCCATCGCATGGGCGGGCGGTATGGCACCGCCGATCTTCGCGCTTCTGACCTTACCGATGTCGTTTGCCCTGACCGCGTCGCCATCGCAGGACGCGTCGATACTGGGTTGCGCGGCGCTCGTTGGATCGTTGTTCGCGCGGGCGGTCCGCGAGCCGGACGCGCGAAACCGGTGGCGTCTGGGTGGCCTGACCCTTGTGCTCTCGGCGATCGCCATGGCGCGTCCGCCTTATGCCGCTCTCGCCTTGTTGGCCCTGGCGGTTCCCGCCGTGCGAGCACGTTGGCGCATCCTCGCGGCCGTGACGATCGCAGGTTCCGCCGGCCTTTGGTCCTCGTACGCGGCCATCCACGCCATGACAGACCTGGGCGCGGCCGGCGGCGCGGACCCCGCCGCGCAGATCGCGTTTCTCATGGCGCATCCATTCACGGTTTTCGACGTCGCGCGCCAAACGCTCGATCATTACGGGTGGGAATACCTGGAGGGCTTCCTTGGGCGTCTGGGCTGGTACGATGTCCCGTTACCGGCGTCCTACCGCGACGCCGCGCTCGCGATGCTCGGGATCGCCGTGCTGGCAGCGGGTTCCGGGGCGCGGGTGCGCGCGGGCGCGGCGGCGACCGGGATCGTGGCGATCGGCATCTCGATCGCGGCGATGTTTGGTGCGTTCTGGGTCGGTTGGACGCCACCGGGCGGCATGATCGTCGAGGGCGTGCAGGGCCGCTATTTCCTGCCGCTCGCGCTGGCCGGCGCCGGGTTGCTACCGGCGTTGGCCGGGCATTGGGCGGCACGCCCGCGCGCGCTGTTGGTGGCGGCGACGCTGGGCTTCCCGGTGGTCACAATGGCGGTGACGATTCGCGCGATCATCATGCGGTATTACCTCGAATAACCCCCCCGGATAACGGTTCCTCCCGGTGGTGACCGCCCCCGGCCTACCCGAGCTTCGCCGCCAGCCGCTTCGCCAGCAGCCAGCCCGGCAACGCCCCCGCCGGCGCCGCCGGCAACAGCAGCAGCCACCCCACCGGCGCGCCGCCGACAATCAGGTTCATGCCAATGCCCAGCATCATCCCCCCGACCAGAGAGCCCATGACACCGGCCGCGAGGCCAAGATAAAGGATTTCGCCACGTTGGATCATGGCCGCCAGCTAAGCGAGCCCGAACCGTTTGACAACCGCCCCCCGCCGCCTCTATAGGCCCGCGCTTCCACTGCCGGGAACGTGGACGGACCCAATAACGTGGTCCGCGCCCGCGCCGGATTTCCCTTCGCCGGGAAAACCGGGGCCTACCGGTGCAAAAACAGACCTGAGAAAGGGCACGCGCCCATGACCAAGCGCGCCGAAAGTAAGTACAAGATCAACCGCCGCCTCGGCGTCAACCTGTGGGGCCGCGCCAAATCGCCGATTTCGAAGCGCGATTACGGCCCGGGACAGCACGGCCAGCGCCGCAAGAAGCCGACCGACTTCGGCACCCAGTTGATGGCGAAGCAGAAGCTGAAAGGCTACTACGGCAACATCGGCGAGAAGCAGTTCCGCAAGTACTACGAGGAAGCGGTCCGCCGTAAGGGCGACACCTCGGAAAACCTGATCGAGATCCTGGAGCGCCGTCTGGACACGGTGATCTACCGCCTGAAGTTCGCGATCACGCCTTTCGCCTCGCGCCAGTTCGTTTCGCACGGGCATGTGACGGTGAATGGCAAGCGGGTGAACATCCCCTCTTACCTCGTGAAGGACAACGACGCGATCGAGGTGAAGGAAAAGTCGAAGCAACTCGCCATCCTGCTCGACTCGACTCAGAGCACCGAGCGCGACGTGCCCGAGTATCTGGAAGTCGATCACCGCGCCATGAAAGGCCGCTACGTCCGCGCGCCGAAGCTGAGCGACGTGCCCTATCCGGTTCAGATGGAACCGCATCTGGTGGTCGAATTCTACTCGCGTTGAGTTCGGACTGAGACACGAACCGGCCCGTTCCAGCGATGGAACGGGCCGGTTTCGTTTCGGGGGGGCGGTCTCGCCCGGCTTCATGTCCGGGCTGGCGAATTATCCAAAGTTCGCGTCGGACCGGCCGTCGATTAGCTCCCGCTTCACCGGCGCCGCGCCCCCCCGTCTCGCCCCGGATCGCCGGAACAGGCACTCTCCCCCGCATGAACGCCCAACCCTCCGCCACGCGCTGGTTCGCGCTGACCGTCCTGCTGGCCGGCGCCTTCCTTCCTCCCGTCGACTTCTTCATCGTCAACGTCACCCTCGCCTCCATCCGCGCCGACCTTGGCGCCTCGCCAGGACAGTCGCAATTGATCGTCTCGGGCTATGCCGCCTGTTACGCCGTGTTCCTCATCACCGGCGGACGGCTCGGCGACCTGTTCGGCCGCAAGAGGATGTTTCTTCTGGGCATGGCCGGATTCACCGCCGCCAATCTCGCCTGCGGCCTCGCCAACAGCCCCCAGCAGCTTCTCACGGCACGCGCCTTTCAGGGCCTCTCCGCCGCCCTCCTGGTCCCTCAGGTGCTTGGCGCGGTGCGGGCGCTGTGCGTCGACGAAAAGGACCTCGCCCGCGCCATGAGCGCCTATGGCATCATGATGGGTCTCGCCGCCGCCACCGGCCAGTTCGCCGGCGGGGCGCTCGTGCAATGGAGCCCCTTCGACTGGGGCTGGCGCACGGTCTTCATCGTGAAACTGCCCTTCTGCCTCGCCGTGATGCTGTCGAGTTGGCTGGCCGTCCCGGAAACCGGCGGCATGGGCAAAGCCCGCCTCGATCTGCCCGGCGCCGCTTTGGTCTCCCTGGCCCTCGCCGCCACCATCGTGCCGCTGTCGGAGGGCAGGGACCGCGGCTGGCCGCTCTGGATCTTCCTCGTCCTCGCCACCGTGCCGATCCTGGTCGCCGTCTTCCTTCGCCACGAAAAGCGCCTCGCCGCCAGCGGCGGTATGCCCCTCGTCGACCTCCGCCTTTTCGCCATCCCCAGCTTCCGGCGCGGTGTCCTGGTCGCGACGCTGTTTTTCTTCACCACGTCGTTCTACCTGCTGTTCGGGCTGTATCAGCAGGAAGGCCGCGGCGCCGATCCGCTCCACACCGGCCTCGCCATCGTCCCCTATGGCATCGGCCTGTTTATCGGCCCCCTGGTCACCGCTCCGCTGGTGCGCCTGCGCGACCGTCTTCTGGCGATCGGCATGGCCATCCAGGTCATCGGCTACGCCGGAATCGGTCTGCTGGTCGCGCTCGACGCCTCGCCTTCCGCGCTTCTCGCTTCGGTACTTCTGGCCGGCTTCGGCCAGGGTATCGCCTTCCCCCGCCTCTACAACACCGTTCTGGGCCAGGTGCCCGCGGCCAGCGCCGGAGTCGCGGCGGGGATCGTCAACTCCTCGCTTCAGGTCGGCGCCTCCATCAGCACCGCCGCGATCGGCAGCCTGTTTTTCTCGACGCTGGCGTCAGGGCAGGGGGAGCGCGCCTACGCGCATGCCTTCGCGATCGCGCAGGGGACGCTGACGACGGCGTTGTTCGTGGCGATGCTGATCGCGATTCCCCGGCGGTCCGAACGCCAGGCGGCCTGAACACAAAAAAGGGAGGCGAGCCATCCGGCGCGCCTCCCTTTTTCGGGATATTTTGGCTCAGAAGCCTTCGCGTTCCAGCCGCTTCCGCTCCAGCTTCCGCGCGCGGCGGACGGCTTCGGCGGCCTCGCGGGCCCGGCGCTCGGACGGCTTTTCGTAGTGCCGCCGCAACTTCATTTCGCGAAAAATGCCTTCACGTTGCATCTTTTTCTTCAGCGCCTTGAGCGCCTGATCGACATTGTTATCGCGAACGAGGACTTGCACCTAGAGCTATCTCCTGTCTGTGGTCCGCGCGCCCCGCCGATTAGGTCGGCGTCACGACGCGCGCGAATGGGTTCGGACCGGTTGCCCGGCGAGGCGCCGGTCATAACACGGTTGTGAATCCGGGCAAGGGCTATTTCACGATTTTCCGGCCTTTTTCGCGGAAATCCGCCAATCGGGGCGCCCAAGGCGGGACGCCCCACCGCGGCCCGCGATCACACCAACTGCAGAAAAATCATGGCGAGGCCGATGACGGACACACCCCACACGCCGGTGCGCACCCAGGGAATCCCGAGCAGATAGACCGGGACGTAAACAACCCGCGCCCAGAAGAACAAACACGCGCCCGCGGCGGTCGTCGCGTTGGCCTTGCCCGCCATTTGCGCGACCAGGACCAGAATCGCGAACAGCACCAGGTTTTCGAGCATGTTGCGATGCGCGCGGTTGGCGCGGTCCGCCATGCCCTCGATGGGCGGAATGTCGTCGCGGTTCCCGGCCAGGGCGGGCAGGCCGACCTGCAACATGCCGAACAGTAAGAACAGGACGACCTGCGCGAAGGTCAGGGCGACGGACCAGACGAGATATTTCAGATCGGGCGACATAGGCGTTTGCTCCCATAAGATTACCTGATTACCCATAAACCTCAGCTAACTTCAGGAGCCTGTATGGCATCGGCGGGGTCCGCGCGGCGGCCCAGCAAAGGCGAGGCACCATGGCGGCGAGATCGTATCGCCGGTTGAAGCGATACTCGAACTCGGCGAGGTAAC
>CANJJS010000014.1 GCA_947474705.1 Acetobacteraceae bacterium
ATGACGGCGGCGGATTTCGGCAATCGTATCCATGTACAACACCCCAGACTCTCCAGCATAAACGCCGGAGGATCGCACGGACCGGGGTGGAAACTATTGGACGCTGTTTACCCCCGGAATCTGGAAAGGTTTGCACGCTGTTTTACAAGGTAGACCCGCCGCCGGCCCGTCCGCATCGGCGCCGCCGCAGCATTGACCGTCAGCCGACCCACCGCCAAATTGATCGACACACGCAGCCGGGTCAACTCCCGATCGCTCATCTGGATCACCGCCATCGCACGTCACTCCAAACGTCTCGACGACAGCATGCCTCAGCGACATTTCCATCGGGCACGGGCGTGACATTTCTATCGGTGATCTACAGACGAATGCCGCAGAAGATTCCAATATGTTAAGTCGGAATGGTTGGCATCGCGCTTTTCTCGGCAAGAAAATCACCAAGTGGGCGGACATTTTTACGCGAGTTACAGTCAATACAGGCTGTCACGAGATTGCCATACGAATTGTCGCCGCTCTCTGCAACAGGTTGGACATGATCAAGTGTCGCCGTGAAGCGGGTAAGCTGCTTCTGGCAATACCGGCAGTGGTAGTTATCCCTTTCGTAAATTTTCATCCGATTTTCGCGGACATTATAATAATCAGCCTCGCGTCTCTCGTCTATGATTGACGATGGCAAAGCAGCTTCACGAGCCTGTCTCGCATTACGGCAGACTTCTATCTCCTCAGGCAAAAGAACTCTATACAATGTGCCATCGCGGTTAGGGTCTGCCTCTTGGCGGATCGCACCGATTTCCCCCAAACCCTCAAGTGCTGTTTGGATCGATTTATAGCTCACCGTTGCAACGACTGTTCCACCACCACTACGTGTGCCTTCGTATGGTGACTTCACGACACCAGCTTTAATTAGACCGCGAACGGAAGTTCGTATCATCTGGTTGCCTGCCTCAACTATTGAGTGACGCAGCATATACATGTAGATGGCAGCCTCGTAGGGCTTCAATTCTGGATTCAGTAGATCGACAACATCGCGAATAATGTCGGGCAATTCTAAACCGGACACGAGCGCGCGTTCCGCAGCCGCAGCGTTGCTTTCGACGTCAAGCTCCCCAAGAAGTTCCACGATCTTTTTGATTTTCTCCCTCATCATCTCAAACCGCCTCGCGCTGCAAAGCGCGGTAAACGGTCGCGCGGCTCACGCCAACCATCTTCGCGGCTTGGGTCGGTGTTGTGCATTGGTTGATCAACTTCCGCACATGGGCAAGCCGATCAGCCGTCAGCTTCGGTTTCTGCCCGAATTTCACCCCGCGCCGCTGTGCCGCCTTCACACCCGCGCGGGTACGCTCCACGATCAAGGATCGCTCAAGCTCGGCCAGCACCCCAATCATCTGCCACATGGCGCGGCCTGTCGGTGTCTCGGTGTCGATGGCCTCGGTGAGGGACTTAAACCGGATACCCTTGCTCCTGAAGTCGTCCAACATGGTGATAAGGTCGCGCAGACTGCGCCCGAGGCGGTCAAGCTTCCAAACGATGAGCGTGTCGCCTGTCTCCAGCTTCTTCAGGCAACGGGCAAGGGCAGGGCGGTTGACGTGTGCCCCCGTCACCTCGTCCTTGAACACGGTCTTGCAGCCCGCCTTCTTCAAGGCGGCAAGCTGCATGGCCGGATTCTGATCCTCGGTGCTTACGCGGGCGTAGCCGTATTTCATGGGGCTATCATGCGACCAACTTGTGCGACGCGCAACCCCTTGATTTCATAAGGGCGATTTTTCGTCTCACCACTTACCCCCCGCGACACATCCTCCCCTCCCCCGCTGTCCCCGCGACAGCGCCCCGCCATTGACGCCCCCTTGTCCATCTTCCATCACCGTGCGCGAACCCGCCCCGCCCAACGGAGTGCCCAAACATGCGCCCGGAAGACCACATCGCCGACAAGCGCCGCCCTTTCACCGGCGCCGAGTATATCGCCTCCCTGAAAGATGGCCGCGAGGTCTACATCGACGGCGAACGTGTGCCGGACGTCACCGTCCATCCGGCGTTTCGCAACGCGATCCGTTCCATCGCCCGTCTTTACGACGCATTGCACGACCCGAAGACCAAGGATGCGTTGACCTGTCCGACCGACACCGGCTCTGGCGGTTACACGCATAAATTCTTCCGGGTGCCGCGGTCGCGGGAGGATTTGGTGGGAGCGCAGGAGGGGATCGCGGGGTGGGCGCGGCAGTCGTATGGGTGGATGGGGCGGACGCCGGATTACAAGGCGGCGTTTTCCAACACGCTCGGTGCGTTTCCAGAATATTACGGCGATTACGCCGACAATGCCCGCGCCTGGTACAAACGCGCGCAGGAAACCGTGCCTTTCATGAATCACGCGATCGTCAACCCGCCGATCGACCGACATCGCCCGCCGGAGGACGTGAAGGACATTTACGCCTGTGTGAAACGCGAGACCGACGCGGGGATTTACGTCTCGGGCGCCAAGGTCGTCGCGACCTCGGCGGCGTTCACGCATTACAATTTCATGGGCCAGTCGTCGAAGACCGCAACGGAGGATCTGGACATGTCGGTCATGTTCATGATTCCGATCAATGCGCCCGGCCTGAAGCTGATCTGCCGCACGTCATACGAATCCGCGGCGAAATCGCCCTTCGATTATCCGTTATCCTCCCGTTTCGACGAGAATGACGCCATTTTCGTCATGGACAATGTTTTTGTCCCCTGGGAGGATGTTTTTATCTATCGCGATCCGAAGCGGGTCATGAGTTTCTTTCCGGGCACCGGCTTTGTTCATGGCGCGATGTTCCAGGGCTGCACCCGTTACGCCGTCAAACTCGATTTCATTTCTGGGCTTTTGGCCAAGGCGTTGCGCGCGACCGGTGGCGACGAGGCGCGCAACAACCAGATCCTTTTGGGCGAGGTCATCGCCTGGCGCCATCTGTTCTGGTCGCTGTCCAACGCGATGGCCAACAATCCACAGGCATGGCAGGGCGACGCGGTGTTGCCGGAATTGCAGGCCGCCATGTCCTATCGCGTGTTCGCGCCGGATTCCTGGCCGCGGATCAAGGACATCGTGCAGAAAACCGTGACATCGGCGCTGATCTACCTCCCGTCCTCGGTGAAGGACTTCGCCAATCCGGCCATCGAGCCCTATCTCCGCCAATATGTCCGGGGCTCCCACGGCATCGACCATGTCGAGCGTGTGAAAATCATGAAATTGCTGTGGGATTCCGTCGGCACCGAATTCGCCGGGCGCCACGAGCTTTACGAACGCAACTATTCCGGCGGATGGGAGGACATTCGCGCGCAGGTGCTGACCGGCGCGCAACGCGGCGGCGGACTGAAAGCGATGGAGCAACTTGTCGACGAATGCCTCGCCGATTACGACACGAACGGCTGGACCGGCGACACCTGGACCAGCGATTGAGCCCGCGTCATTTCGCGATCAACTGGTCCTTGATCTGGTCGTAAACCTTCTTCGGCATCACCCGCTTCGCGACCAGTTCGTCCGGGTGCTTCCAGGGCCGGCCCGCGACGATCGCGGCGGCCCGGTTGCGGCCGATGAAGCGCACCCGCGTCAGTTCCACTGGCGTGGCGGTGTTGATATCGACCAGCACCAGGCGCAACTCCACCGGCGGCCTCTGGCCCGCCGCCGTTTGCGCATGCGCCGGCGGGGTCAGCAGAACCCCCAGCATCGCGATCGCACCCAGCCTCCAGATCCGCATCGGTTTCTTGTCCACCCTATCGCGCGACACCCGGCCGTTCCCGCGCCAGACGCGGCAACACATGCTCTCCGAACAGCCGCATCGAGGATTCCGCCACCGCCAGCGGCAGATCGTTGAAATTCACCTGTAACGAGGCAATTTCGAAAAATCCAACCTCTTCGCGATATCCGGCGATGGTCTCCAGTATTCGTTCCGGCGTGCCAATCCAGGCCGCGCCCTTCGCGACCTGGGTTTCGAACGTCTCAAGCGCCAGCGCCCCAACGATCTTATCGTAGCCCGGATAATCCGCCGACGCCGCCCCCTCCGTCCACTGCCGGGCTGATTCCACCAGCGAACGCAAATACCGGTTCAACGGTTCGCGCGCGAGACGTTCCGCCTCCGCCTGATTCTCATGGCACAACATATGAAAGGCCAGCATCACCGTGCCCGGCCCCTCGTGTCCCGCCGCGGCGCGGGCGTTCCGGTAAGCGTCGATCAGGTCCCGCATCGCGCCACCCGCCATCGGGATCGCCATGATCCCGTATCCGTTGGCGCCCGCGCGCTCGAACGAGTCCCGCGTGCCCAAAGCCGCGACATAAAACGGCGGCCGCGGGGTCTGCGTCGGGCGCGGCAGCGACGTGACGTTCCGGAACGAATGGAACCGCCCCTCGGAGGTCGCGCTCTCCTGCTCCAGCAACATCCGCACCTGCGCCACGCCCTCGTCGAACCGCGCCCGGCTTTCGTCCAGCTTCACGCCGAAATGGTGGAACTCGTGCGGCAAAAACGCCCGCGCGAAACCGCAGTCGAGGCGGCCGTCGCACAGCGCGTCCAGCATCGCCAGTTCGCCCGCGAGCTTCAGCGGGTTGTTGAATGCCGGCAGCACCGCGCCGGTGACAAGCCGGGCGTGGCGGGTGATCTGCGCGGCGGCGGCCAGAAACACGACGGGGTTCGGGCTGTAGCCGCCATAAGGCAGAAAATAATGCTCGACCGTGCGGACGTGGTGGTAGCCATACCGGTCGACCAACGCGACCAGACGCAACGCCTCGTGCCAGTAATCCCGCGCCGATTTCACCTCGGGCCCGATGTCGGGAAAGAACTGAATGCCAACTTTCATCGCCCACCCTCCGTCGCGCCACCCACCCGCTCCGTTCTGACAGCCCCTCGCGTCCGGCTCAACCCGAGAGGGCGGCGCCGGGGCTTTGCCCCGGACCCCACGAGGGCTCCGCCCTTCGAACCCGCCCCAATGGGCCTTTGGGGCTCGCCCGTGGTGGGGTTCGAAGGGGCAAAGCCCCTCGCGGGGTCCGGGGCGAAGCCCCGGTGCCTCCCCTCAAGGATGCGTTGATCCCCGGCGGGAATTGGCGGAAAACACGGCCTCGCTTCGAAGAGTGTCCCGACATGCCCGAACTTCACCTGCACAACAGCCGGACCCGCCGTAAGGAGCGGTTCGAGCCGGCCGATCCCAGCCATGTGCGGATGTACGTCTGTGGCCCGACCGTCTACGACCTCGCCCATGTCGGCAACGCGCGGCCGGCCGTGGTCTACGATGTCCTGGCGCGCCTGCTGCGCCAACTCTATCCCAAGGTGACCTACGTCCGGAACCTCACCGACGTGGACGACAAGATCAACGCCCGCGCGGCGGAGATGGGCATCCCCATCGCCGAACTCACCGCCCAGACCACCAACGACTACCATACCGACGTCGCCGCTTTGGGTGTGCTGCCGCCGGACGTCGAACCCACCGCGACCGGGCACATCCCGGAGATGATCGCCATCATTCAGCGCCTCATCGCCTCGGGACACGCCTACGCGGCCGAGGGCCATGTCCTTTTCGCCGTCGGCAGCTTCGCCAACTACGGCAAATTGTCGGGGCGTAGCGCCGACGAGCTTCTGGCCGGCGCGCGCGTCGATGTCGCGCCTTACAAGCGCGATGCGGGCGATTTCGTGCTGTGGAAACCGTCGTCCCCCGAACTGCCGGGCTGGGACAGCCCCTGGGGCCGCGGCCGGCCCGGCTGGCACATCGAATGCTCCGCCATGTCCTGGAAGCATCTGGGCGAGACCTTCGACATTCACGGCGGCGGCACCGACCTGATCTTTCCGCACCATGAAAACGAGGCCGCGCAAAGCCTCTGCGCCTTCCCCGGCAGCCAGTTCGCCCGTTATTGGGTGCATAATGGCATGCTCCTGGTCGATGGCGTGAAAATGTCCAAATCGCTGGGCAATTTCACCACGATGCGGGACGCGCTGCGCCGCGCGTCGGGCGAAATCCTGAGATTTCTGCTGTTGCGCACCCATTATCGCGCCACCCCGGATTTCAGCGATACCGCCATAAATGAAGCAAAGAAGGAACTGGATCGGTTCTACAGAGCGCTGGAACGATGCCCGGACGCCGGGGGAAATTCAGAGGCAAGCGCCGTGCCCGATCAGGTGATGGAAGCCTTGTGCGACGATCTGAACACGCCGCTGGCGTTGTCGGCGATGCACGCCTTGGCCGACGCCGCGCTGACCGGAGACGCCGCCGCCGCCGCGGGGCTTCAGGCCTCTGGCCGCCTTTTGGGCTTCCTGACCCAGACGCCGGACTCCTGGTTCCGGGGCGAGGCCGATGACAGCAATGCCATCGAGGCGGCGATCCAGGAACGGCTGGCGGCGCGGAAAGCGCGGGATTTCGCCCGCGCCGACGCGATCCGGTCGGACCTGACGGCGCGCGGCATCCTTCTGGAAGACGGGCCGGGCGGAACCACCTGGCGCCGGGCCAGTCAATGAAGGACACAGCATGCGTACGCTTCTACTTCTGATGGTCGTCGCGATCGGCGGGATCGCGCTGGTGAAAGGCACCGTCAACTTCTCGACCGACGACCACGTGCGCCCCGTCGGCGGCGGACTCGCCATCCCCGGTCTGACGAACATGCCCAACATCGCGGCCATCGCGGGCCAGGCGACGGCGCAATTGTCGCAGGTGGCGGCGGCCTTGAACGGACAGACAACCGGACCGGCGACACCGGGCGCGGGACGCACCCTGCCCGTCTCCGCCCCCGGCGGCACCACCCAGACCGTCGCGACACCAACCGGGACCGCCCCAACCGCGACGGTCCCGGCGGCCCCGAAAGCGCCACCTTTGCCGCGGGTCACATCCGCCAATGACACCTATATCCCACCCGGCATCCCACCCGCCGCGGCCAGGCCCAGAGAACAGGTGGCCGCGCCGCGGACCGGCGAGCCCACCAATTCGCAATCGCCCTTCAATCCCGCCGCTTACCGCGATCGGTTCGAAACGGTCGTGAAGGCCCTGCGTGGCTCGCCATGACCGAGGCGGGACGATGACGGAGTTGGGACGATGACCGGCAGGGACGGCGGCGCCGATCTGAAGCCGTCGGGCAACACGCCGGTCGTGGTCCTGGTCCGGCCGCAACTCGCCGACAATATCGGCGCCTGCGCCCGCGCGATGGGCAATGGCGGATTGTTCGAAATGCGGATCGTCGCCCCGCGCGATGGCTGGCCGCAGGAACGCGCCTGGCGCAACGCGTCCGGCGCCGACCGCATCCTGGACGCCGCGACCGTCCACGACTCGGTGGCGGACGCGGTCGCCGATTTGCACCACGTCTTCGCCACCTGTCCGCGCCCGCGCCACATCGTCAAACCCGTCCTGACCGCCCGTGGCGCCGCGGCCGAGATGCGCGCCATCGCCGATCGCGGCCTGCGCATTGGCCTGCTGTTCGGTCCGGAACGCGCGGGGCTCGACAACGACGACATGGCCCAGGCCGACGCGCTGATCCGGTATCCGCTCAATCCTGGATTTATGTCGCTGAACCTGGCGCAGGCCGTCATGATCATCGCCTACGAATGGTGGATGGCCGCCGACGACACGCCGGCGCGCGAGCTGATGACCAACGAAAGCCAGGTCGCGCCCAAAGGCCGTCTCGAAAATTTCCTGACACACCTGATCGGCGAACTCGACGCCAGCGGGTTCCTGCGCAACCTGCCGAAGCGGCCGGGCATGGTGCGCAACATCCGCCATTTCTTCCAACGCGGCGAGGCGACCGAGCAGGAACTGCGGACCCTCCACGGCATCGTCACCGAATTGTCGCTGGGCCGCCGCCTGCGGGGGCGGACGGAACCGGGCGCTGACGGGGGGTAGTGGCTTCCGGGCGATTGGGGAGCGGGGTTTAAGCCCCGGGGCGCTGCCCCGGACCCCGCGAGGGCTCTGCCCTTCGAACCCGCCAGGGCGGGGGCCCTGGACCCGTTTCATCTCCCCCAAAAAGACGGCATCCAAGGCCCTGCCTTGGTGGGGGTCGAGGGGGCAACGCCCCTCGCGGGGTTTGGGGCAGCGCCCCAAGGCTTAAACCTCTCCCCCGATTGCCCGAAAGCCCCCCGTTCGCACTGGAATTCGTGCCCCGAAGAGCGCTATCACTCCGCGCGCGAGACGGAAGGCATGCGATGACGGACCTGCACTGGTTGCCCGAGATTCCCGACTGGCGCGCGCGCCTGCGCGGCCTGGCGAAAAAGACGGACGGGATCTGGGACGAAGCCGTCGCGCTGGCGAACGGGCGCGTCAACTTCGTCCTGACCAACGCCCTCGACGAGCAACTGCGCCGCCTGATTTCCACCCCGCCCGACGGCCTCGCCGCCAAACCCGTCCGCCTCGCGATTCTGGGGTCCAGCACCCTGACCCATCTTCTGCCCGCGATCCGGGTCGCGGGAGTCCGTCGCGGCATCTGGATCGACACGTACGAGAACGACTTCGGCCAGTATATCCAGGAACTCTCCGAGCCTGACTCGGCGCTGCACGCGTTCAAACCGACGATGGCGCTGCTGGCGCTGGACGCGCACGACCTGACGGCGGGCGTCACCGCCGCCATGGACAACGACACCGCCGCCGCCGCGCTGGACGAGGTATGCGATCGCATCCGCGCCACCTGGCGACTGGCCCGCGAGACATTACGCTGCCCGATCCTGCAACAGGCCGCGCTTCCCGTCCATTTGCCCGTCCTCGGCAACAACGAACACCGCGCCGCCGGGTCTCGCGCCACCTTCGTCGAGCGGCTCAACACACGCCTGCGGGGGATGGCGGAGGAAGAGGGGGTCGATCTCCTCGCCATCGACGACCGCGCCGCGCGCGATGGGCTGCGAGTTTGGCACGATCCGGGCCTGTGGCACCGGGCGAAGCAGGAAGTCGCCCATGGCGCCGCGCCGATGTATGGGGACCTCGTGGGACGCTGGATCGCCGCCAAACTGGGGCGTTCGTTCAAGTGTCTCGTGCTCGACCTCGACAACACCGTCTGGGGCGGTGTGATTGGCGACGACGGCATGGAAGGCATCGAACTCGGCCAGGGGTCGCCGCTGGGCGAGGCTTATGCCGCTTTCCAAAATTACACCCGCGAACTGAGCCGCCGCGGCGTGATTTTGGCGGTTTGTTCCAAAAACGACGAGGCCAACGCGATCGAACCGTTCGAGAAACATCCCGACATGGTCCTGCGGCGGTCCGACATTTCCAGCTTCGTCGCCAACTGGTCGGACAAGGCGGGGAATATTCGGGCGATCGCGCAGGAGCTGAACATCGGCCTGGATTCGTTGGTTTTCATCGACGACAACCCATTCGAGCGGAACCTGGTGCGCCAGGAATTGCCGATGGTCGCCGTGCCCGAGGTGTCCGACGACCCCACGGCCTATCCCATCGCCCTGTCCGACGCGGGGTATTTCGAGGGGTTGTCGATCACCGACGAAGACCGCGAGCGCACCGGCCAATACCAGGGTAACAAGGCCCGCGACGCGTTAAAGGCGTCGGTCACCGATTTGCCGGCCTATCTTCGCGGGCTGGAGATGCAACTGGTCTGGAAGCCATTCGATCGGGTCGGGCTGCAACGCATCGTGCAATTGATCAACAAATCCAACCAGTTCAACCTGACCACGCGCCGCTACACCGACGAGGACGCGATCGCCGTCATGGCCGATCCCGATGCGTTTGGCCTGCAACTCCGCCTGCTCGACCGTTTCGGCGATAACGGCGTGATCGCGATCGCCGTGGGCCGGATACAGGCGAACAAGGACCTCCTGATCGACACCTGGCTCATGAGTTGCCGCGTATTGGGCCGCCAGGTCGAGCCGACCACGTTGAACCTGATCGCCCAGCAGGCGAGGAAATTGGGGGCGAGACGTTTGATCGGCGTGTATATTCCGACCAAGAAAAACGGCATGGTGAGGGAACACTATGTCAAACTGGGCTTTTCCGTCGTGGAAACCGATCCTTCGGGCGGCAGCCGCGCGGTGCTCGACCTGGCCGACTTCCAGCCGGCCGAAACTTTCATCCATGTGACCGAGGGCTGACCGAAATGGCGACCGAAGCCGAGATTTACGCCGACCTGACGACGATCTTCAACGACGTGTTCCTGCGCGACGACATGGTTCTGACGCCGGCGCTGAACGCGAAGGATGTCCAGGGCTGGGATTCCTTCAAACAGATCGAAATCATCATGGCCAGCGAGGAGAAGTGGAAGCTCCGCTTCACCACGCGGGAACTGGACACGTTGAAGTGCGTCGGCGATTTGGTTGCCACCATCGCCGCGAAGACCGCCTGACGGAGGGGTTCGCCGCCGTCCCGGCCTGGCGATTGGCATTGTGGCACGCCCGCGCGGGCGTGCCGCTTCCGATTTCCCGCCCGGCGCGCGTGACACCGGGAGGGCTCGGCCGTTCTGGCCCGGATATCACTTCGCCTTGGCGAAATACGCTTCGTGCCGGGTCACCTGGTGCCGGTAATTCTCCCGGTAACGGTCGCTCACTTCCTGGTGCAGGGCCAGTGCGGTGGCGTCGCGCTCGGCTTTGGGCGGGTCATACAGATCGAAATGGCCGTACTTGTCCTCGCCCCGCACCAGCATCGCCTTGCAACGCACCGGCCCGTCCACCCGGACATGCGGCGGGACGAAATTCAGGCCGATGCCGATTCGCCGGTGCGCCGCCCCGTTCGGCGCCGACCGGTGTATCGCCAGTTCGTGATGCAGCGAGAACTGGCCCGCCTCCAACGCCATCGCCGTCGGATTGGTCTGGTCGAAATCTTCCACGATCGTCTGACCCGCGCGATTGATGCTGTTTGGCAGCCCCATCGGCGAATGCTGGTACAGACGCGGTTCGCCGTGGAACGACAATTGTTCCATGCACCCCGCCTCCCGCGAGGCGTCGGTCAGCGCCACCCACGCGCATACGGAGATTTTGGGCTCAAGCCCGAAATAGCCGCCATCCTGATGCCAGGCGGCATAGGTTTGGGAGCCCGCCTCCTTGATGAAGAAGGTGCTGGTCCAGACCAGAATGTCCGGCCCGATCACGTCCTCGATCGCGTCGAGGATTTTCGGGTGGCGGATCAATTTGTCGAACCAAGGCGCATGCGCGTGCGCCTGAGAGCGCCATTTGACGTCGGCGTCCGCGACCGCGCGGCCGAGTTCGGTTTCCAGCCGGTCCAGGCCCGCGCGGCATTCGGCGATTTCCGCCGGTGTCAGCCCGGGCAGCGGGAACAAAAAACCGTTTTCGCGAAAGAAATCCGCCTGCTGTTGTGTCAGCGCCTTCATGGGTCCCTCCGTTCTCCGCGGTCCTTGGACCCGGATTGCATCGGTAAGGGTTTTCACGCGCGCGCCATCTTGGCAAGGGGCGCGCGCCAGGATCGGCCACGCGTGCCCATGATCCCCGTTCGGAGAAAAAGCGCGCGTGGCCTACCCCGCACATGACCCGCGGTGGCGTGGATCGCACACAACAACCACCGCGAGTGTCCCCATAAAGAACAAAACATGAACTTTCAAGCTTTTTCCGCCGGATGCGCCAGCGCATCGGCCAAGGCGGACACCAGCCCGTCGCGGCGGATCGGTTTGGCCACGAAGCGTGCCATCCCCGCCGCGAGGCACATCGCGATATCGCCGGGCGAGGCGTCGCCGTCAGCGCGACGATCGGCGTCGCGCTGTTCGGTCCCGTAACCTTCTTTCCGGCCCCGCCGCGGGGGGCGCGGGACGAAACGGCGAGCGCATTTCCAGCGCCGCGATCGCGAGCTATGATCGGCCGAGAACACGCGAAAACCAGAGGAGGGCGTCATGGAAGCCATCGTTGGCAGCGGCAGGCACACTTACAACGTCAATGAAAACTGGGCTGTCGCGCCGCCGGAGATCGAAATGAAGCCGGCCGCGGTCGCGGTCGATTCTCAGGACCGCGTCTTCTGCTTCAACCGGTCCGACGCGCATCCGGTGGTGATCTTCGATCGCGACGGCAAATATCTTGGCTCCTGGGGCGCGGGATTGTTCCGATTTCCGCACGCCATCCGCATCGACGCCAATGACAATGTCTGGCTGACGGACGAGCATCACGGCCAGTTCATGCAGTTCACCAACGATGGGAAATTGCTACGGACCATCGGGGTCAAGGGCGCGCGCGCCGATACCGGCGTGCCCGACGACGATTTTACCTCGCTGGCCTGGAAGAAAGTCACCCATGGCGGCGGCCCGTTCAATTTGCCGACCGATATTCTCGAAGCGCCCGGCGGCGAGTTGTTCATGGCCGATGGCTACGGCAACGCCCGCGTCCACAAATTCTCGGCCGACGGCCGCCATCTGATGTCCTGGGGCGAGCCTGGCAAGGCGCCAGGTCAGTTCAACCTGCCGCATGGACTCTGGCTGGATCGCCGCGGACGGCTGCTGGTCGCGGACCGCGAAAACGACCGCGTACAGGTGTTCGATCTGAACGGAAACCTTCTCACCGTCTGGCCCACGGAACTGATCGGCCCCGCCTTCTTCTATGTCGACAACGAGGATATCGTTTACATCCCGGAACACAACGGCGGCATGGTCAGCATTCTGACGCTTGACGGAGAACGCCTCGCCCGCTGGGGCGCGCCGATCCACAAATCCATCCACGGCATCTGGGGCGATTCGCAAAAATCGATCTATGCGGTTCAGCCCGGCGAGTGGGGCCGCGTCCGCCGCGTCGTCAAATACAGCCGGCGCTGAGGAAAAAATCCATGCCCGCAACACAACGCGTCGCGCTGATCACCGGCTGCGGCAAACCGATCGGCATCGGCGCCTCCATCGCCCGCGCGCTGGCGGAGGCGGGAGTCACCGTAGTCGTCACCGACGTCGCCCCCACCGGCGTCGCCAACGAGCATAACGTCCAGGGCGATGTCGATCCGCACTGGCGCGGCATCGATCAACTCGTGGAACAACTCGGCGGCGCGGCCTCCTCGGCGATCGGGGATGTCAGCAACGAGGCGGACGCGAAACGCATGGTCGATACGGTCATGGACCGTTACGGCCGGCTCGATATTTTGGTCAACAACGCCGGCGCCCCGCAAGGCGCCGACCGCAACCGGATCGAGGACGTGCCGGTGGAGGCCTGGGATCGGACCATGGCGGTGAACGGGCGCGGCACGTTTCTGATGTGCCGCGCCGTCGCGCCGATCATGCGCAAAGCCGGCTGGGGCCGGATCGTGTGCATTTCGTCGAAGGCCGCGCTCCGGCCGGGTCCCAAACACGCCACCTATGGCGCGTCGAAAGCGGCGATTCTCGGGTTCATGAAGGGCCTGTCGCTGGATCTCGCGAAGGACGGCATCACCGTCAACGCGATTTTGCCCGGCCCCATTCGCACCACTCGCGCCATCAGCACGAACCGGCGCGAATTCGGCGACGATCTGGAGCGCGGTTTCGCCGAACGGTCCAAGGCCATTCCCGTGGGACGCTTCGGCACCCCGGAAGAAGTCGCCGCGGCCGTGGTTTTTCTCGCCTCCGACGGGGCGTCTTTCGTGACCGGACAGGCGCTCGGCGTCGATGGAGGATGGTGAACATGAGCGAAACAATCGACCTTCCCGCCGCGGGATATCGTTACATTCCCGGCGTCTTTCAATATTCCGCCGGCATCGCCGCGCTGGACGGGTTTCAGATCGAGCGCGTGACGTTTCAGACCCCGGTTCCCCTTGAAGAAGGCTTCGCTTTCATCGAACGCCATCTGACAGAACAAAATCTGCCGTTGCTGTCGTTCGCGGCCTGCGAACTGCGCTCCCCCGCGCCGTTCGACGACGCGGGTTTCGTCGCGTTCAACCGTCATTACTGTGGCACGCTGGAACGCTGGGGAATCATGAAGGACGACAGAAACCCGGTCGCCCGCAGCAATGTTTGCCCGGAGATCGGAAAACCCGCCGGGCCGTCGTTTCACGCCTTCTGCTTCGCCCGCCCGGTCGCGGGCGCGCGCGGCTCCTTCGCCATCTCCGGCAGCGGAGAGGCCGAGGACGGCCATGCCTCGTACCGGGAACGGACGGTACGCTGGGGCGAGACCTCCCCGGACGCCATGCGCGACAAAGCCATCTATGTACTGGGCCGGATGGAGCAGCGCATGGCCGCGATTGGCAAGGGCTGGGCCGATACGACATCGGCGCAGGTCTATACCGTTTACGACCTGCATCCCTTTCTTCAGGACGAAATCGCCCGCCGGGGCGCGGCGCGGCATGGGCTGACATGGCATCTCGCCCGCCCGCCGGTGGTGGGTTTGGACTACGAGATGGATTGCCGGTCGGTGCCGGTGGAGCGCCGCGTCGCGGTCTGACGCGGCGCGCGCTTATTTCCCGCCGGCGGTCTGCGCCTTCATCGCCGCGATCAACGCGTCGATGTCGTTGTTGTTCCGCGACAGGAACGCCGCGTAGTCCTGCCGCTGCGTCAACCGCAACGACGTGCCCTCCGCCAGCACATCCACGATCCTTGGCGCCGAAGCGGGCTGGCCGATCACCCATTCGACCGTCGTCGGCGGGTTGTTCGGCCGTTCCACCACCGTCGTCACGATCGCGTCCTCCTCCTGCGCGCGGCCGCGCTGCACCGTCACCGTCACGCCACGGTATTCGCCGAGTTTCGACGAGATATTCGTGACGAGTACCTCGTGAAACGCCGCGAGGTAGCGTTTTTGCTGGTCCGGCGTCGCCGTGCGCCAAAACCGGCCAAGGCAAAACCGGCCGACACCGTCGAGGTCGACCGCGACCTCCAGGATCTGCGTCAGCGCCCGGCGCTTTTCGGCGGCACCCTGACCGCCATTGACGATAGCTGTCAGCTTATCGCCGGTCTGGCGCACGAAGGCGCTGGCTTTTTCGATCGCCTGCGCCCAGCCGTCGCGAGGGCCGGCGGCGAGCAAAAACGCGGCGACGGCGAAGCAGCGGCGTCTGTTCAACATGTGTGTCCCGAACCTCCCGATTATTTCGCCGGCGGAGTCGGCCGAGGCGTCTCCGCCGTGTTGGCGGCGTTCGCGCCTGGCCACCAAACAGGGATCGTCGCGCGCGTGTCGGCCCGCATTGACTCAAGCTTACCCTTGCGGTTCTGCCGGTAGAGACTCCGGAAGGTCGCGTAGGGGTCCAGCGCCGTTTTTTCGATCTGTTCGACCGGGTCCAGCAGGCGTTCGCGCGTCGATACCGCGCCAACACCGGTTTTGGTCCAACTGGCGGCCGTCGCGGCCCGGGTCCCGCGCCCGATCCAGCCGAATGGATCGATCGCGATATCCACTCCGAATCCGGTGACTTCCCGCGGGCTGGAGGGGCCCAGGATCGGCAGAAACAGGAACGGTCCTTCCGGCACGCCCCAGTTCGCCAGCGTCACGCCGAAATCCGCGTCGTGGTCGGGGTAGCCCAGGTCTTTGGCGACATCGAAAACGCCGCCGAGTCCGATGGTGGTGTTGATGACGAAGCGCATCGCGGTATCGCCCGCGCGCCGCGGCTTGCCTTGCAGCGCGTCGTTCGCCAGCCGCACCGGCCCGCCAAGATTTTCCAGCACATTGTTGACACCGGTTCGCACCCGTCCCGGCACCACGTAACGATACCCCCGCGCCACCGGCTTCAGGATCGCGGTGTCGAGCCCGTTGTTCACCTTATAAAAGACCCGATTCGTGGGTTCCAACGGATCGTTGGTCTGACGAAAATCCGCCACGGCCTCCGGATCGCCGGCGGGCGGCGGAGTCGCGCATCCCGCCAAAACGGCGCACAGCGAGAGCCCGGCCGCGAGCGCGAACCGTCTGGCCGCGCGGCGCGGCGCCGGCCGCGCGCGTGTGGGTATCTCGACGGACATCCTGACCACTGATTCCCTTGGCTCCAGTGACGGGAACCTACCATGGGCCGGGCCCGATGCAATGAATACCGTCAACGGATACGCCGAGTTAATGCTTGCAATGACCGGGACGAATGGGGATTGAACGGAGCATGGACGACGATACACAACATACCCTGCGGCGGTGGCTCACCGGCCCCCGCTTCACCTCCCTGCCGGTCCGCGATGCCTCGCATCCCGTGCCGCTGCTTTCCTTCGAGTTCTCGCCGCCGCGCACGGAGGCCGCCGAACACCAACTCTGGACCTGTATCGAGCGTCTCGGCCCCCTGGGTCCCCGATTCGTCTCCGTCACCTACGGCGCGGGCGGATCCACCCGGGAACGCACCCACGGCACCGTCGCCCGCCTGGCGAAGGAAACGACGCTGGTGCCGGCCGCGCATTTGACCTGTGTCGGCGCCACCAAGGAAGAAGTGAATGAGGTCGCGCGGCAGTACTGGGACGCCGGCGTCCGCCATATCGTCGCGCTGCGCGGCGATCCGCCGCCAGGCACGGACTACGCCCCGCATCCCGGCGGCTACGCCTATGCCGCCGACCTCGTCGCCGGTCTGCGCGCCATCGCGCCATTCGAGATTTCCGTCGGCGCCTACCCCGAAACCCACCCCGCCGCGATCAGCCCCACGGACGATCTGGACGCGCTGAAGCGGAAGCTGGACGCGGGGGCGACACGGGCGATCACGCAGTATTTTTTCGACACCGATGTGTATCTGCGGTTCCTCGACCGCTGCCTCGCGGCCGGGATCAAGGCCCCCGTCGTGCCGGGCATCATGCCGGTGTCGAATTTCGCCCAGATCGCGCGGTTTTCGGCCATGTGCGGCGCGAGCGTGCCGGACTGGCTGGGACGGATGTTCGAGGGCACGGAAAACGAGCCCGAACTGCGGCGCATGATCGGCATGGTGGTCGCGGCGGAGCAGGTCCGGCTGTTACAGGCGAACGGCGTGGACGAGTTCCATTTTTACACGTTGAACCGGCCCGAACTGACGTTCGCGATCGCGCATGTGCTGGGGTGTAGGGCGGCCTGACCGGCTTCAGCGCCCCACGAAATCCCGCAACGCCGCCGTAACCGCCCGCACCACCGAATCCCAGTCGCCGATGGAAGGCTGGCGGAAAATCCGCATCGACGGATACCAGGCGGTGGTCTCCCCCTTCAGGAACCAGCGCCAATCGGTATCGAACCGGTTCAGCAACCAAACCGGCTTGCCCATGGCACCGGCGAGATGCGCGACCGACGTGCAGATACTGATCGTCAGATCGAGGTTTTCGATCAACGCGGCGGTGTCCGAGAAATCCTTCAACTCCGCCGAAAAATCGTGCAGCACCATCCCGTCCGGCGGAGTAGCGGCCTGCGCCGCGGGCGGCCCCACCTGCAACGACACGAATTCCGCACCCTTCACCGACGCCAAGGGCCCCAGCGCCGCAAGCGACACCGATTTGAGGATTTCCGCCGAGACGAGTTCGGCGTTGCCGAGCCGCGAACCCGCCCCCCAGACCAGACCGATCCGCGGACGGCCGATCCCGGCCAGACGATCGCGCCAGGCCGCGACGAGGTCCGGCTCGGCGCGAAGATACGGCGTATCGCCGGGGATGGTTTCCTTCGTGGTCCCGAACGCGAGCGGCAGACTCATGACGGGGCAATGAAGATCGTGCGGCGGGGGCTCCGCGCCATCGGGCAGGAGTTGCGCCACGCCCGGCAATGTTGTCAGCAGCCGGGCCAAGGGCGCCTGGGGCTCCAGTATCACCGTGGCCCCGGCGCGCGCGGCCATGGGCACATAGCGGCAGAACTGGATCGTGTCGCCGAGGCCCTGTTCCCAGTGGACAAACAGCGTTTTACCTTCAAGGCTGGTTTCGCCAAGCCACGGCGGCGTGGCGAAGGACCGCCGAACCCGATGCGGAAACACTTCCCATCGCCGTTCCATCAAGCGGTAGCCCGCCGGGAGATCGCCCTGTAACAGGCGCAGCAGACCCTTATTGTGGTAACCAAAAGGGTCGTCCGGGTTCATCGCGATCGCCCGGTCCAGTTCCGCCTCGGCTTCCTCGAAACGGCCCAGCCACTCCAACGAGACCCCCCGCATCATGGGAATCCCGATATCCCCCGCCGCCAAGGCGAGCGGGACGGCGTCGTAGGCCGCCACGGCCTCCTCGTGCCGGCCCATGAGCGCCAAGGTTTTCGCGAGGTAAACATACCCAACATTGAGATTGGGTGCCAGGCGCATCACCTGCGCGAAACACGCCGATGCCTCTTCGAAACGGCCGAGACGAGAAAGCGTCAACCCTTTGCCATGCAAAACCGACCAATCCGGACCGGTCGCCGCAAGCGAGGCGTCCATGAGTTGGATAGCTTCCTCCAGATTGTCTGTCTCGCCGCGCGCCATGAGTGCCACGGTCAGATCCGAAAGCGCTTCGGAACGAAAAAAGCCGGTCGTCAGTACCCGCCGGAAAGCGGCGATCGCGCCATCGAGGTCGCTTCGCTGAAAGGCACTCCGTCCGCGCGCCAACAAAGCTTCCGCCAGCGCCCCATCGGCGATGGGCGAGACTCCGCGCGCGCTGGGCAATATGGGCATGGGTCCGGCTCCCGTTCTTCGAAAGCAGGAAGATGCACCGAAACGCCACCTGGGGCGACCGGCGATTTCCACGCCGGCGCGGCAGTCCCGCCCAGACACCAACCACGCGGAAGCCGAGCCCGGACAAACCGGCCAGGATCAGCCCGCGGCATCGTCCGGTTCTGGCGGCATATATCCGCGAAGGACGGATAACATCGGTTCCAGATGTTTGGCGTAGGGGCGCCAGCGTCCTATCGAACTGTCGAACAGCGGTTGGCGCACCTGCCAAACGCTCACGGTCGCGACAACACGCTCCGTCCGATGGAAATTCAGGCATTCGGCCTCCCAGTCGAGACCGAGGAACGCGATCAGGCGCCGGCTTTCCGCTTCAAGGTTTCCGACCAGCGTTTCGTATTGAATTTCCATGATCGGACCCGGCAAGGTCGCGACCCAGTAATCCGCCAGTTGATAAGTCGCCACCGCGCGGTTGGCGCATTGCGCCAAATCGTTAGACCACGGCATACGGTCGGCGAAATCCAAGGTGTAACAAGAAAAACACACATCTCTTAAATCGCGACGACAAATAATAATAGGCGCATTTGGGTACAAAACGCGAATTTGCCCCAGCATTTGAATGTTATCTGGCAGCTTATCGATCACGCGCGCCGCCCCGCCGCCAAGTTCCCGCAACACGTCAAGATGTGCCGCGGTTTCCCGGCGAACAAGCGCGGGGTCCCATACCGAGGGAGAGATCGTGTTGCGGCCGTGGGTCAAACGTTCGACCATGCGCGACACGTCCCGCAATTCTCCCGCCCCGAACACGCGCGAGTGGCTGGCCGCGATTTGTTCGACCAGCGTCGTGCCCGACCGCGGCATGCCCACAATGAAAACCGGCAAAGACGACGGATTCCCCAAATCCTGGACGCGGGACCACAGACCCGCGGGAAACTCCGCGAAGGTGGTGCTCAGGAACTCGTGGCTTGTCTCGTGTATGTAGCTTTTGCCGGCCGCTTCATTCTTCGCCATGCTCAGACTGTTGGCGACGCGATAGGCGGCGATCGCCTCGTCATACGCGCCTCCCCTGTCAAGGGCCTGCGCCAGGGCATAGTTCGCCGTGCTTCGTTTGTCGTCGGGCAGGTCTGGATCTTCCAACCTGACACGCATGGCCGCGATCTGTTCCGCTGCCTCCGGCCGCTCAGCCGTGCGGAGTGTTTGTGCCTGGAACCAGGCTGGGTCTGTCGTGCCGGGGCCCTGTGTCCGGCAAATCTCATTGGCTTCCTGGAACCGGCCCAACCAGACCAGGCTGGTCACCAATTGGCGCAGCAGCTCGGTGTGACCGGGACGTTTCAAAAGCTCCGCGCGACAAAACGCGTTCAATTCCCGCGCTTTTTGGCAGCCGTGCAATGTTCCGGCATAAGCGACGACCGCGTCTTCGAAGTCCGGCGCCAGCGCCAACGCCCTGGCATGCACGGGCAATGCCTCGTCGGCGCGCTCCAACATACAATAGGCTGTACCGAGATTGATCAGCGCCTCGATACGATCAGGCTGTAGCCTCGCGATTTCCCGCCACGCCGCGACCGCGGCGGCCGCGTCCTCTCGCCCAATCGCGGCGAATCCCATCGCGGCGTGCAACGGCACCGAGTCCGGCAAATGCGACACCGCGGCCCGAAACGTTTCCATGCCATCGTCGTACCGATCCTGGGCGATCTGACACAGGCCCAAATGGAGCCAGCCATCTTCAAGATCCGGATCGAGTTCGATGGACCGCGCGGCGGAGTCCTCGGCTTTCGCTTCTCGTCCAAGAGCACGCAGGCCCCGCGCGAGATTGGCATGAATATCGGCGAATTCCGGGTCGAGTCCGGCCGCGTATTCCAACACAGGAATCGAGGCAGCCGTAGCGCCCGTGTTCTGCAGAAGCACGCCGTAAAGGTTCAATGCCTCGACATGAGTCGGCGTCCTGTCGAGGATGGCCCGGCACATCTCCATCGCGCGATCCAGGTCGCCATCCGCGTACGCATTCGCGGCATGGTCGAAATCGTCGCCCGGTTCGGTCGGATCTGACATGTTGGACGGCCTGCCTGGAGCTTCGTTATCGGGCCGCCGCGGATCGCACGGGCGGCGACGACGTCCCGTCGCCGAGGCATACCTCGCGCGGCCTGCTTAAGCAACCAAACGCAAAAAGAAACCCGGGGCACGGCGTGCCCCAGGTTCTTTATTCTGGTCGGCTTGCGTCGTCAATCGTCTCTGGAGTCAGGCCTTCCGGCGGCGGCGTACCACGCCGAGCCCGACAAGGCCCGCGCCCAGGAGTGCCATCGATGCCGGTTCCGGCACCTGCGGCACGTCGGTGGTCGTGTCGAACGTGTAGATGACCGTGATATCTGCCCGGCCTGTCGTCACGGGAGTGCCACTGAAGTTGCCCGCGGGATCGGAAACAAAACCACCAATGCCAAGCGCGAGGTTGTAATTGGCTCCGAACGTCGTGTTCCCGATAAACCCAGCCAGGCTGCTTGTTTCGGTGCGCGTGCTGGTGCTGTCGTTCGTTACAGCGACATAGCTTTTGCTCTGGCCGGGGCTCAGAACAACCGCGGGACTGGCCAGCGTCACGTTCCTGGTCAGCGCGGTCGTCAAGAAATTGGACGGCGCGCCAGCCCCCTGGGTCAGCGTCAACGTCGCCGGGCTGCTGAAGTTGCCAGTGGCCACCACTGTTCCGGTATTCCCAAGCGTCCCCGTGCTGGACAGGTGCAGGCCGCCGAGATACTGAACTTTCGTAAGGTTCCATGAGAACCCCGGCGAGGCAAGAGACGAGTCAAACCTGTCGACATTGAACGTGCCGGTCACCGGGGTCGTACCAAACGGGCTGAACAACTGTTCCTGGCAGACATAGCCAGTCCCAACGGTGTTATTGGCGCCGACCGTGCACGACAGCGCGGCCTGGGCCCCGCCGACGTTCATAAGTCCAAATGCCGCTCCCATGGCCACGGTGCTGACGGCACCCAGGAGATTGTATTTCATGATCGGTCAATCCTATTCCACAGCGGTTGATACGGGTTGTCTGGGATAGTCTAAGCAATCGGCGTGCCAAGATAAAAATATTATGAAAATCAACATGTTAATGAACCCATCCTCCCGATGCCAGCGGCCTCTGTAAAGCTTGGTTTACACTTTTCCCGGCCAGCGCGGTTTTCCATCGTAAAGCGTCAAACCGGCCACACGGCGTTTTGTCACGTATTTCCGGCTTTGCCTCGCGCGGCGAGACTTTCTCCACCCAAACGCCCCGGGCATCGGTGCGCCGCCCGTGCGGCGAGCCACCTCGCCCAGGCCTGGCCATCCGGTCCGTCCCCAGGATCGGCCTCGCACAGGCCACCCGAGAGCGATGTGCCGCGTCAAAGCCCATCGTGGCCGCGCCGCGATGCCCCAGGCGCCGCGTGTCACCGCCCGCCCAGGACATTGGTTCCCCTGTGGGTGCGCGTTTCCGCGACCAATCGCCGCGAAATTTCTCGCGCCGCCTGGGCGAGGAGGCACCGGGTCAGGCCAGCCCGGCCAGAACGTCGGAAAATTTTACATTTGAGAAGCGGGGCCCCGATCGGACAATCGACACGACAAGGGATACAGCCCGGATGAAGGGACCCGCTCGATGGCCGGATCGCGGGACCATCGTCCCTCGGGCGGGCCGCGGTTACCAGCGGGTCGAACGATTGGCTCGTCGCCGTGCCGCTGCCGGTGGCCCGGTCAGGCGGGGCGACGACGGGTGGGGGCGGGCCGCGACGAGGGGGGCGGGCCGCGACGCGGTTGGGGGCGCGGCGACCGGCGGTTTATTCAATACCAGGCGGCGGGGTCGCCCGACCCGTTATCGGCGGCGGAGGCCGGCGATCCACGACTTTTCGCGCTGAAAGCAAAGGCGTGGATGCTCCGCCTTCGCGGACCATGACGGGGGGCGGTGCGTCCGGCCCGGCGCGGGATCGCGCCGCCGGTTGGAAAACCGGCGGCGCGCGGCCTGTCAGGGCAACCGGTAAAACCGGTGCGCGGTGTCGTGGAACAAAGCCGCCTTCTCGCCGTCCGAGGCCCCCGCAGCGATCCGCTTGAACGCGTTCCACAACACGGGATAAGAGCACATGCCCTTGTCCACCGGGAAATTGCTCTCGAACATACAGCGGTCCGCGCCGAAATCCTCGATGCACGCGTCCATGTAAGGCGCCCAGGCGGCGGCGAGTTCGCCGGAGGAGGGGGGTAGGACGTTTTCGTGAAAATCGAAGCCGTTCACGACCATGGCGAGGCCGCCCAGCTTCATATGTACGTTCGGGCACCCGGCCAGCGCCTTCATGCCCGCGCGCCACGCAGCGAACACCTCGTCGCCCTTGCCGCGATAGGGGCCGACGCCAAGCGGGCCGCCGACATGGTTCAGCACGATCGGCGTGCCGGGAAACGCCCGCGCCAGGTCCACCAACTGATCGATCTGCGTGTGATACAGCCAGGCATCGTAGCTGAGACCGTGCCGTTCCAGCCAGGCGAAACCCTTGCGAAAGGCGGGCTCGGCCATCAGCCCGTGGGTGGGCGGGATGGCCATGCTCGCCAGAATGCGGTGGTTTCGGGCGGTGATGTGGCGGATGCCGCGGAAGCGGCCCTGCCCGGCGGCGATATGCGCCCGAAGGACGGCATCGACGCGATCGCCAAGGGTGAAATCGGTGTGGCCGACGATGCCCGCGCAGATGTTTGTTCGTGTGCCGCGCCGCACGGCTTCGGCGGCGACGGAGGCGACGAAGTCCGTCTCGCCCACCGGCTTCATCTCCTCGGGCCCATCCGCGCGATAGGCCCAGAAACACTGCAAAAACACGGTGGAGACGATGTTGTGGCCGCTGTTCACGTCGGCCAGCAGCTCATCGAGAAAATACTTGTTTCCGGGGTGATCCCACAGATGGTGGTGCGGATCGACGATCGGCAGCTCGGGTTCCAGGATGTCTTCGCGCAGCTTGCTCAGCCATTCGGGGCGAGGCAGCGGGTGGCGCAGAACGATGGGCGCGGTCATGGCGTTGTCTCCGGTGCGATCAGGCGGCGAGGACGGCTTCGTCGCCGACGATGGTCGTGCGGTGCATCACGCGGCGTTCGGTGGGATCGTGCGGCGTGACGGCGTGGAGGGTGCAGCGGTTGTCCCACATCAGGACATCGTCCGGTTCCCACCGGTGCCTGTAGATAAACCGTTCCTGGGCCGCGAACGCCGTCAGAACCTCGATCAAACGGCGGGCTTCCGTGTCGTCCAGACCCTCGATCGCGTCGTTGTAGATTGGACTGATATATAAAGACTTCCGTCCCGTGACCGGATGGCGCCGGACCAGCGGCTGCCACACGGGCGGCATCGCGGCGGCTTCCTCGGGCGTAAGAGGTTTCAGGCTGGCGAGCCGGTGCAAATTCTCGAAATCGTGGCGCGCGCGGCGGCCCTCGATCTGGCGCTTCAGGCTGCCGGGCAGTTCGTCGTGGACCATGTACATATTAATGAATTGCGTTTCCCCGCCGGTGCGGCTGATTTCCACGCCGTGCAACAACGACCCAATACAGGGCATACGCCGGTAACTGCTGTCGGTGTGCCACAACTGGGCCAGCGAGACCTGCTTCACCGTCGGGTGCGACGGCGGCATCAGATTGCCGTCGTCGTCGACGTTGGAGACCCGGAAAATCTCCTTCACCGCGCGGGACCGGATGATCGTCTGATGAAAGATCTCGGGTTCGCCGAAATACCGGGTGAAGGCGACATGTTCTTCGTCGGTGATATTTTGGTCCGGGAAGACGACGACCAGATGCTCCATCCAGGCATCGTGCACCGCCTGGAAGGTTTCGGGGTCCATCTCCTGGCGCAAATCGACGCCGCGGATTTCGGCGCCGATGGCGGGGTGCAGCGGTTTGACGGAGAGGGTCATCGCGGGTGCTCCGCGAATTCGAAGCCCATGGCGCGAGCGTGATAATAAATGCCGCCGTCCTGAATAATCAAAAACCGGGCCTGGGCGGTGCCTTCGTTGTGATGGGAATGGACGGAGACGGGCGGCGTGATGGTGGTGGCCCAAGGCGACCAGTCCTTGCGGCGTCCGTCGATCAGGGAGAAGCAGGACTCGCCGCGGATGATCAGCGACACGGCGACCGAATTATGCCGGTGCGGCGGCTGGACGTAACCGCCGGGCAAGGAGTTCATCGCCGCGGTCAGCGTCGGCAGGATATTCCGCGTGGCTTCCTGACGCTCGGCGGAAAAGATCAGGGCCGAGCCGGCGATGCTCGAATCGCGTCCGATCTCGTAGATCAGATCGATCTGCCGGTCGATTTCCCCGGCGCGGTAATGCACGAGATCCGTGGGCGAGCGTCCCGGCGCGGGCGGGCGCAGATTTTCGAACGCGAGTTGCGGTTCATTGGTGACCAGCCACAGGACGGCGGTGGTTTCCGCGGTATGCGACGCCGGCTGTCCGCCCGGCAGGACGAAGACATCGCCCACCGCCCACGCGATCTCCTCCGCACCGCAGCGGGTGACGCCGCCGCCCTGAATGACATAGGCGATGGTGCCGCTGGCCGCGAAGTCGGTGGTCAGCATCTCGCCGGCGCGAATGCGGGCGTAATGGGCCAGGACGAGCGGCGTGGTCGCCGGGAAGTCGCAGCCGAGAACGGACGACAGGTCGCAGGGGATCAGGCCGGTCGGAGTCGCTTCGTCCAGCGCGCGGCGCGGTTCCTCGGTGAAGGCGTGATCCGGCACGGGGGGCAGAACCACGTTGAAGGCATTGCCGGTGTTGAAGAAACGCCCCCGTGCTTCGGCCGGTGTGCGCGGCTCGGCGGCGTGTTGCGCCGGCAGCGCGGCGATGTCACGCGGGCGGAGATCGTCGGGCATTGTTTGGACTCCTTGGCCAGAGGCGAGGTCAGGCGCGGTGGACCGTCCCCTCCCCCACCAGATATTTTTTCAGCACTTCCATATCCGGGTCGCAACCCAGTCCGGGGCCGCCGGGCACCGCGATGCGGCCATTCTTGGCGACGACCAGTTCGTGATAGGGGCTGGCTTCCAGATCGATGAACAACCGCTCGAACGGCGCATCGGGGGCCAGCGCGGCGTTGCAGTGCAGCGAGGCCAGGAAGCCCGCGCCGAAATAGGCATTGTGCGGCACGACCCGCACGCCGAACGCCTTGGCCAGCGCGGCGATTTCCACCATCGCCGAGGGGCCGCCGATCTTGATCACGCTGGGTTGCGCGACATCCAGAGCACCCGCCTCGAAGGCGGTCCGGAAATCGTGCAATCCGGCGGCGTTTTCGCCCGCGGCGATCGGCAATCCGCCTTCCAGGCGCACCTGTGCGAGGCCCTCGTAATCGCCGGGCGGCCAGACCGGCTCCTCGAACCAGGTCAGATCGTATTCTTCCACCTGGCGGGCGATGTCGATCGCCTGCCAGACCGTCCAGGGGCAGTTGGTGTCGACCATCAGTTTCGCGTTGCCGATGGCTTCGCGGGCGGCGGCGATTTCCGGCACCGTGATCTCATGCAATTTGATGTCTTTATAGCCTTCGCCGATCGCCCGCTCGCAGGCGGCGGCGACCAGGGAGGCCTCGCCGTAGCGCAGCAGGCTGGCGTAGGTGGGCATCGACGTGACGGGCGAGCCGCCCAGCATGCGCCACAGCGGCTGTCCCGCGGCTTTGCCGGCGATGTCCCACAGCGCGATGTCCAGCGCCGACAGAGCGAAAACATGCGGGCCGTTGCGGCCGAAACCATGATAGGCCTTGCTCAGGCGCTGGCGCAGCCCGGCGATGTCGCGCGCGTCCTGGCCCAGCAGCGCCGGTGCGAGCTGGCTGTCCAACGCGGCCATGGTGGTGGCGGAGGCGGCGTGCCCGAACGCCTCGCCCCAGCCCTCCAGCCCCTGATCCGTGACAACCCGCAGCCATATGGAATTCATCGTCTGCCAGTTCAGCCCGCCCATGACGGCGGGTTTGCCCCCCATGTCGAAGGGAATCCGGGTCCAGTAGGTCTCGACGGCGGTGATTTTCATGGCGCGCTCCCGCGATCCCTTTCGGGGGTTTCATCCTGTTGGCGCGAATCTACCGCGCGGGGCGCGACAGCGATACAGGGGGGATTTCCTTGACGCGATTTTCACGGCGGTCGATTTTCCGGAATCGCGGGGAACCGCGTTTTTTCGGAGTAAATATATGAGTGTTTCGATTAAATCCTGGCTGGGACAGGTGACCACCGGTCACGGCATGATGGTCCTGGCCCCGACATTGCTGTCGGTTCTGTCGGGGTCCACCACCTGGTCCGCCGCCGCGCCGCTGCTGGTCGCGGGCGCGGTGGGTCTGGCCTGGCCGGAGAACACGGGCCTGCGATCCGCGTCTCAGGCCGCGGCGGCGGATGTGGCCAACATGATCTCCGCCTACCAAACCCAGAAAAAGGCGGGCTGAACAGGGCTGTCGCGGCGGACGGCGGGATGGGTTAAAGGGGGGCCGCCTTCCGCGTTTTTCACGAGTCCGATTCGTCGTCATGTCCCTTCTCGTCATCTCTGGCGCCACCATCCGTCTCGGCGGCCGCGCGTTGTTGGACGGGGCCGATCTCACGATCGACCCCGGCCGGCGCATCGGCCTGGTGGGACGCAACGGCGCGGGCAAATCCACACTGCTGCGCGCGATTATCGGCGACATGGCCCTGGACGGCGGCGAGATGCGGTTCGCCCGCAACGCCCGCATCGCCACCGTGCGCCAGGAAGCGCCCGAGGGGCCCGCTACGCTGCTGGAAACCGTGCTGGAGGGCGATCCGGAACGCCTCGCGCTGCTGGCGGAAGTGGACCACGCCGATCCGCTGCGGGTCGCCGAGATCCACGAACGCCTGCGCGCCATTGGCGCCGACTCCGCGCCCGCCCGCGCCGCCACGATCCTCGCCGGCCTGGGCTTCGACGAGGCCGCGCAGGGCCGCGCGGTTTCAACCTACTCCGGCGGCTGGCGGATGCGTGTCGCGCTGGCGACGGCGTTGTTCGCCAACCCAGACCTGTTGTTGCTGGACGAGCCGACGAACCACCTCGACCTGGAAGCCACGATGTGGCTGGAAACTTGGCTGGCGCGGTTCCCTGGCGCCGCCCTGGTCGTGTCGCACGATCGCGGGCTGCTGGACCGCGCGGTGGAGGCGATCGCGCATCTCGACAAAGGCAAGCTGTCACTGACTCCTGGCGGCTTCGACGAATTCGTCCGCATCAAAACCGAAAAGGCCGCGCAACAGACCCGCGCCGCCGAGCGAATCTCGGCGGAACGCGCGCATATTCAGTCCTTCATCGACCGGTTCCGCTACAAAGCCAGCAAGGCCCGCCAGGCCCAGGCGCGGATCAAGGCGCTGGACCGGCTGCCGAATATCGAGGCGGTGATCGAGGACACGCCAACCCGTTTCTCCTTTCCCGAACCCGCCCGGATCGCGCCGCCGATCCTCGCGTTGGATCGGGCCGACGCCGGATACAATGGCGTGCCAGTCTTGCGGAACATGTCTCTCACGGTCGACATGGACGACCGCATCGCGCTGCTGGGCGCCAACGGCAACGGCAAATCGACACTGGCGAAACTGCTGGCGGGCCGGATGGAACCTTTGGCGGGAGAAGTTCGCCGCGGCCCGAAGTTGCGCGTCGGATATTTCGCGCAGCATCAGACCGACGAACTGGTCATGGGCGAAAACCCGATCGACCACATGGCGCGAGCCTTGCCGCGGGCGACGGCGACGGTGGTGCGCTCGCAGCTCGCGCGCTTCGGCCTGGACGCGGCGCGGGCGGAGACGCCGGTGGCGAATTTGTCCGGCGGCGAAAAGGCGCGGCTTTTACTTGCCCTGGCCACAAGAGACGCGCCGCAATTGCTAATATTGGATGAACCGACCAACCACTTGGACATCGACGCCCGCGACGCGTTGGTGAAGGCACTCGCCGATTTCGAGGGCGCGGTGCTTTTGATTACCCACGATCCGCATTTGGTCGAACTGGCGGCGGATCGGCTTTGGCTGGTGGCGGATGGGACCGTGCGGAACTTCGATGGCGACCTCGACGATTACCGGGCGTTGCTGGTGGAACGGGCCCGGCCCATGGCGAAAGCCGAGGTGGCCGCGCGCAAAGACGATCGCCGGGAACGCGCCGAGGCGCGCGCCGCCCTGGCGCCGTTGCGGAAACAGGCGAAAGACGCCGAAGCGTTGCTGACGAAACTATCGGCGGAACGCAAGGCTCTCGAACAAAAGCTGGCCGATCCGGCGATGTACGCGCCGGGCCGGGCCAAGGACATCGCGGCCGCGAACACGCGACTCGCCATGTTGCGGCGCGAAGCGGAGATCGCGGAAACCGCGTGGCTGGAAGCGGAAGAAGCTCTGGAATCATCCGTCTGAGTATCCGCGATGAAACGGCGAAGCGAATTTCGATATTTGGTTCAAATTTCATACCTGGCCTGACCGGGCGCCTGGAGTTCCGTCCGAAGGATACCGGAAAAAAATCGTTAAATGCGCGGTTTGGGTGTCTGGCGAGGCCAAAAGGGTTGCAAGCGGCAAACCGATCGAGTACGGATCGATTGCTTTATTCAATGGGAATCGATCCACCGGGCCGGATGCGATGGCCGGAACACTCACCGACTTCGAAAATGTCTGGCGCTGGATCGGTTGCCAATTGGCATAAGGCCACTAAGAAACTGTCACGAGACGTGTTGGAATTCGTACCCCGCGACACCGGTAATCCGCCGGCGAAGCGCCGAGTTCAGATGTATTCACATCGGACCCGGGCACGACGTGTGGCGACGTACGTCCTTCTCATCTATCCGGGTGACCGAATTGCCAGATCAAATGAAACCGCGTGCCGACCTTGGCCAGCGCCTGACGTTATCTCAGGAACAGCCGCCCTCCCCCCCCATGGACGACGCCGAAGCCCAAATGCGCCGCGCCCTGGGCTTGCACGGAGAGGGCGCCAGACCCCGCCCGGACATGGACCGCCAGGACCCTGGACACCGCATGGGGGGCGGCCTGTTCGGGCAAACCCCGCACCGGCGCCGCTTCGTGCAGGACGGCGAAATCCCGGTGACCGTGGTGCGCCGAGACCCAGGAGACACCCCAGGCGGAACGCCGGCTGGCCCGACCTCCAGCCGGCTGCAAAGGCTCGAGGCGAGTCTGGCCGCCGAAACCGCCGCGCGCGACAAAGCCGAACGCGCGTTACAGGAGGCACAGGCCGCGACACAGGCGCTGCGCACCAAGATCGGGCATCATGAACTTGAAAAGAACGAAGCCGTCGCCGCGGGGCGCCGCGATCGCGAGGAAGTCGTTTCATTTCGGCAAGAACTTAGCGAAACGAAAATCCTCCTGGACGAAACGAAAACGCTCCTGACCGAGGCTGAAGAACGCGCGGACGAGGCTGAATCGGAACTGCGCGCACTGCGCGCGGAAATGCTTCAGGAACCCCGTGGCCGGGAACGCGCCGAACGTTTGTTGCGCGAAGCGGTGGAGGCCGCGGAAGAGGCCGAAGAAGAGACCGTGGAGGCAATGCCCTTACGCAAGGCGACACCGGCGCGGGCCGAAATCGCCCGGCCGCCGGCGCGCCGGGGCCGGCCGCCGAATGTCCGTCCTGATCCGGAACCCGAGCAGGAACCCGTCAAATGGTGGCTGTCGGAGCCCAAGGCCGCCGTTAAGCGTCGTTAAACACAGGCCGCATCCGCTTAATGGGGATCGGGGGAACAGATCCGTTGGATCAGGCGCCTTTCTCCCATCCGCGCGGGCCTTGTTTCCAATAAGTGAGCGTATGGCCGCCGGCGCGGCCAGCCCGCCAGCGGTCGCGCGCGGCCGCGACGCGGTCTGGGTCGTTGCCGTCGAACAAGTCGAACACACGCTGGAAATCGCCGCCGCGATCGGTGTCCGCGCCGTCGACCAGAAACAGAAACCGGGCGCCATTCGCGGGTTCTGGCCGTGTGTCCAGCCAGACCGGTTGCAAATCGGGATCGCCGTCGGCCGGGGTGCCATGCGGTAACCAGGCGGGTTCGGCGCAGGCCCACAACGCGGTGTCCAGCGCCTTCATCCGGGCCTCGTCCGGGCAGAGAACAAGCGCGCGCTGCCCGGTCTGGAGCGTGCGGTCCAGCAGGCGCGCCAGGGCTTCTGGCAGCGCCGTCCGGGTCAGGTGATAGAAGCCGATTTCGGCCACGGATTACCCTTCGTAATGATCCGCCACCAGCCGGTCGAGCAGCCGGACTCCGAACGCGGTGGCGCCCTTCGGCACGCAGGGGGAGTCTTTCCCGCTCCAGGCCATGCCGGCGATGTCGAGATGAGCCCAGGGCTTTTTGTTCACGAAACGTTGGATGAACTGGGCCGCGGTGATGGAGCCAGCGGGGCGCCCGCCGATGTTTTTCATGTCGGCGATTTCGGAGCGAAGTTGCTTGTCGTAGGCGTCGTCGAGCGGCATGCGCCAGACTTTCTCCCCGGTCGCTTTACCGGCCTCGTGCAATCTTTGCGACAATGTATCGTCGTTGCTGAACAGACCCGCGTGTTCGTGACCCAGCCCGATGATGATCGCGCCGGTCAGCGTGGCCAGGTCGACCATGAATTTCGGATCGTATTTTTCTTGCGCGTAGTAGAGGACGTCGCACAGTACCAGCCGCCCCTCGGCGTCGGTATTGATCACTTCGATGGTCTGGCCGGAATAGCTTTTCACCACGTCGCCCGGCCGCTGCGCGCTGCCGGAGGGCATGTTTTCCACCAGCCCCACCAGACCGATCGCATCGACCTTCGCTTTGCGGCCCGCGAGCGTGGCCATCAGGCCGACGACGGTGCCGGCGCCCGCCATGTCCCACTTCATGTCTTCCATACCGCCGGCCGGTTTGATGCTGATGCCGCCGGTGTCGAAGGTCACGCCTTTGCCCACGAAAACGACCGGCTTTTCTTTATCTTTGCCTTTCCCGCCGCCCGCGCCGTTCCAGTGCATGACCACCATCCGCGGCTCGTTCACGCTGCCCTGGGAGACGCCCAGCATGGCGCCGAACCCCAGTTTCTGTAGTTCCTTTGGGCCCAAAACCTCAACCTTCAGGCCGAGTTCAGCTAGCTTCTCGCAGCGCTTCGCCATTTCGGCGGGGGTGAGGACATTCGGTGGCTCGCTGACCAGGTCGCGGGTCAGGAACACGCCTTCGGCCACCGCCTTGCCGCGTTCCCAGGCCGCGCGGGCTTTGGCGGCGTCCGCGGTCAGCACCGAGAGTTTGGTCAGTTTCGGCTTGTCCTCGGCCTTTTCCGTGGTGCGGTAGCGATCGAAACGGTAGGCTTTCAGCGCCGCGCCCACCGCGATATCGGCCGCCTGCGCCGCCGTCAGCGTGCCCACGGCGACGGCCGCCACGGCCTCTCCCGCCATGGCCGCCGCGACCGCCCCGCCGGCTTCGTTCAGGACCCGTTCGTCGATTTCGGCCGGTTTTCCCAGGCCCACGACGACGACCCGCGCGATTCCGGCGCCGGGCGCGAGGATCGACACCGTCTTGCCTTTCGCGCCTTTGAACGACGCGACCTCCAGGGCCCGCGCGATGGTGCCGCCGGTTGCCTCGTCCGCCTGCTGCCACAATCCCGATGGCTTTTCGCCTTCGTGCGCCAGCAGCGCCAGCGCGCCGGATTTGGGAAGCGCCGTTCTGGCGAAAGCGATATCGAGCATGGTCTTCGAGCCCCCTGGGGATATTCCTGTTACGGGACCTTAACCCGGCGCCGGGGGCTTTGCCATGGGCCCAGGAGAGGCTATCGGCGGAGGATGATCGAGATTCTCTCCGCGGGACCGGACGGCATCGCGCGCGCGGCGACGCTGCTGCGCGACGGCCGCCTGGTCGCTTTCGGCACTGAAACGGTTTACGGTCTGGGCGCCGACGCGACGAATTCCGCCGCCGTCGCGGCCATTTTCGCGGCGAAGGGCCGGCCGCGTTTCAATCCGCTGATTTGCCATTACCCGGTCGCCGCCGCCGCCTGGGAGGACACGATCCCCACCGCCCTGGCCCATGCCCTCGCCGCCGCGTTCTGGCCTGGGCCTTTGACGATGGTTCTGCCACGGCGCGCCGGATCCGCGGTCGCGTTGCTGACCGGCGCGGGTCTGGAGACACTGGCGGTCAGGGTGCCCGCGAACCGGTCCGCCCGGCTTCTGCTGGCGGCGGCGAACCGGCCCATCGCCGCGCCCTCCGCCAACCTGTCCGGCCAGGTCAGCCCCACCTCCGCCGCGCACGTCCTCGCGGGATTGCGCGACCGCCTCGCCGCCGTGGTCGATACCGGGCCCTCCGAGGTCGGGGTCGAGTCAACCGTATTGGACCTGTCCGGCGCCACGCCGGTCCTGCTGCGGCCGGGCGGCGCGACATTGGAAGCCCTGGAAGCGATCGCCGGCCCTATCCTTCGGGCCGGGCCGCCAGACGATCCCTTGGCCCCGCGTTCCCCCGGACAACTGGCGTCGCATTACGCCCCCGCCCTGCCCGTCCGGCTCGACGCCACCGCGGCGCTGCCAGATGAAGCCCTGCTGGCGTTTGGCCCGCCCTGTCCAGGCGCGGGGACGGTGTTTCAGCTCAGCGAGCGTTCGGATCTGGCGGAAGCCGCCGCGCGTCTGTTCGAAGGTTTGCGCTGGCTGGACAGCGAAGGCCATCGCCTCGGCGCCCGCGCGATCGCCGCGATGCCCATCCCCCCCCACGGCCTGGGCCTCGCGATCGACGACCGGTTGCGCCGCGCCGCCGCACCGCGCGTTTAACGCCACACTGACTTCTTATTCATGCGCGGGAATTTTCGTATCGGCGTAATGTCCCTTAAAATAGGCTGACAAGATCGTGTCTGGGGAGAATGAGCATGAACGACGCGGCCACCGGCGCGCGGCTTTCGCGTACTGTTCTGTCGGAACTACGGCATGCGGGAAAGCCCGACCTCGCGTCGTGCGACGCGCTCGCGGCACAATGCTTCGATGCGCTGCCGAACCCAATCAAGATCATGAACGCGGCCGAACACATCGTCTTCTATAACCGCGCCGCGTTCCAATATTTCGGTCCCCGTGTCGCCTGGGCGCGATCGCCCGGGGAATGCGACCAGTTATTCCACCACGAAGACCACATCGCCCGGCGGCAGGCACGCGAAAAAGTCCTGAAGCACGGCGTGCCGCTACGGATCGACCTGCGCGCGATTCGATTCGACTATGTGCCGATATGGCACGAGTTCGACCTGACGCCGTTATTCGACGCGAGCCAAAAGGTCACCGGCGTGTTGGTCAGGATGACGAATATCGAGGAACCGCGCCGCATCGGACAAACCGAGCCTCCCGGGTTGCGCGGCCAGGCTTAAGCGGCGAGATTCAGCCCGTCTGTCCGAACCGGAGGAAACAATGCGTTTAAAAGATAAAGTCGCCATCGTCAGCGGTGGCGCGAACGGCATGGGCGAGGCCGAGGCCCGCCTCTTCGCCCGCGAAGGCGCCGCCGTCGTCATCGCCGACGTCATCGAAAAAGGCGAATCCGTCGCCGCGGACATATGCGCCAGCCAGGGCCGCGCCCGTTTCATCCGCACCGATGTCACGTCCGAAACCAACTGGGCTTCCACGATCGCCGAAACCGTCCGCGAATTCGGCAAACTCGATATCCTGGTGAACAACGCCGGCATCAGCGGCAGCGCGGTCGGCGATCACGATCTGCTGGATGGCTGGATGAAAATCCTGAACATCAACGCCACCGGCGTGTTTCTGGGCACGAAACTGGCGGCGGCGGAGATGATGAAAGCCGGGAAGGGTTCGATCGTGAACATTTCCTCGATCATGGGCTTCGTCGGCAGCGCGGACGGACATCCGGGCTACGCGGCCTCGAAAGGCGCGGTGCGGCTTTATACGAAGGCGGCGGCCTGCCGCTACGGACCCCACGGCGTGCGCGTGAACTCCGTCCATCCCGGCTACATGCCGCCGATGCTGAACGGCACCAACGGCGGGACACGGTCCTCGAAAATCGAATTCACGCCGCTGCGCCGTCTGGGCGAGCCCATGGATGTCGCCTACGGCGTTTTGTACCTGGCGTCGGACGAGGCGTCGTTCGTCACGGGGACGGAACTTGTGATCGACGGCGGTTATATCGCGCAGTAACGAATCAGGCGGGCCACTGGCGGCGGATCGGATCGGTTCCGTCCCAGTTGGCCGCCGCCGCGCGCACCGCGTCGAAAATCCGCATCCGCGTGGGCGTGGCATGCGCCATCTCGATCACCGTGCCGGGATGACCCTCCTGGCGGAAATACACGAACCGCCCGCGGGGACCGTCGCCTTCCTGCGCCACCGTATACCCATTGGCCAAAGCGCGCTGAAGCACGGCGTCGTAATCCTCCGGCCAGCTCGACCAATGCTGCATCCCCTCGCGTCCCGCGGCGAGGAATTCCTTGTACATGCTTGGCGTGTCGCACCGTTGCTGGATCAGTTCCAGTTGCACGTCGCCAGAATTGGCCAAGGCAATCGAGGCGTGCAGATCGTCGTAACGTTTCCCGTTATACGAAAACGAGGAAACGGTGAATTTATCGGCGTAAAACCACGGGCCGACCCCGCAGACCTCCGACCAGTGTTTCATCGCGCTTTCGATGTCGCGCACGACAATGCCCACCTGACGAAACGATCCAAAGAGCCGGCTCATGCTGTGTCTCCTTACGCTTTGACGAGAGGGCAGGCGCCCTCGGACAAGGGACGGAAGGCCTCTTCGGCCGGTGTGGTTCCCGCGAGTTTATAGAGATCCCAGGGGTGTTTGCTTTCCGACGGCTTCTTCGCCTCGAACAAATACGCCGGATGGATCTTCCGCCCGTCCTCGCGCACGCGTCCGGGTCCGAAACAATCGTCGTCGGTGGGCATGGCCTTCATCCGGGCGACGACAGCGGCGCCATCGGCCTTCGCGGCGGCGGCGCCGAGGTCCTTCACGGCTTTCAGGTAATGCAGCGTGCAGGAGTAGTTGCCGGCCTGCGCCATGTTCGGCCACAACTGCACCTTGTCCTTGATACGGTTTTGAAATGCCCGCGTGCGGTCGTTGAGGTCCCAGTAATAGGACTCCGACAATTTCAGCCCCTGCGCGAGTTCAAGCCCGATCGACTTCACGTCTTGCGTGTAGCAGATCATCGCCGCGACGTTCATGGTTTTGCCGACGCCGAACTCCGCGGCCTGCTTCATCAGGTTGATCAGGTCCTGACCCGCGCCGCAGAAGCCCAGCACCTTCGCGCCGGACGCCTGCGCCTTAATGATGGCGCTGGAGAAATCCGTGGTTTCCGGGAAGGGATAGCTTTCCATCCCCACCACCTTGCCGCCGGCCGCCTGGACGAAGCGCGCGGTGTCGCGTTGCAGCGACTCGCCGAAGGCGTAGTTCGGATACACGAAATACCAGCTCGTGCCGCCCGCTTTCACGACCGCGTTCCCGGTCGATTTCGCGGTCATATAGGTATCGTAGGCCCAATGAATCGAATTGGGCGTGCAGGCCTTGCCGGAAATATCGGATGTCGCCGTGCTCGTGGCGATCATCACCTTGTTCTTTTCCTTGACCAGGGACGCGAGCGCCAGCGCCGCCGAGGATGCCGCGCAGTCCATGACCACATCGACCCCGTCCTGATCGAACCAGCGCCGCGCGATCGACACCGCGACATCCGGCTTGTTCAGATGGTCGGCCGCCAGAACTTCCACGTCGAAGCCCGCCGCGCCGAATTCCAGCACCGCCTGTTTGGTGCAGACGACCGAGGTCGGGCCGTTCAAATCGCGATAAGGCCCCGACTGGTCGTTGATGACACCCAGTTTGATGACCGGTTTGGCCTGCGCGCGCGCATGAAAAACAGGAACGGCGGCGGACGCTGCCACGGCCCCGAGGGCCGCGCGACGCGAAAGGATCATTGTGAAAACTCCCTGCGTTTTTTGGTGACTCCCGCCTTATGGCGGGAGATGTTTCGACACTCAAGCGGTTTGTCGTCAGGCGATTTCGAACCAGAAGTCCAGCACGTCGCCTTTGCGTTGCTCGGCGAATTTCGTGACGACCCGCGTGCCGATCGCGAGTTTCTCCGCCGCCTCCCGCGGGTTCGTCAGATCGACATTGCGAAAGTATCCGCCAAGCGCGGTGTCGGCGCCGTCCAGCAGCACATAGCCGAAGGCATAGGGCGGCGGCGGCAGGCCGTTGAATTGTTCGTAGACAAAGGTGAAGGCCTCGATCCGCCCGCCCGGCCCGACCTCGACCCATTCCGTGGTCGGAAGCAGGGTTTCGTCGGAGAAGGCGCGCGGCGGCACCAGCACGCGGTTCGATTGCGCGCAGCGGCGGCCGAAGATGCGGCCGTGGTCGCGGATCTGGGTGAAGAAGTAGCTCGCGGTTTCGCCCAGAGCGTGGTCGTAGGCGATGTTCCAGACTTCCTGGCGTCCCAGAAGTTCCATTGGTTGCTCCATGCCGGTCATGCCTCGATGACCATCGTTCCGAAAATTTGATGATCGCCGCCATTGCCGCTGGCGATGCCGACCCGCGCGCCGGGGACCTGATGGGCGCCCGCGCGGCCCCAGACCTGGAGCGCGGTTTCGGCGACGCGCGCCATGGCGGTGACGGCGATGGCGTTGGTGCAGAGCGTGCCGCCCGAGGGGTTTACGGGAATGCGCCCGCCAAGCTCGAATTCTCCGTCGCGCAGCCGTTTTATCGAATCGCCGAATTTATCCACGAGACGCGCGGCGTCGATGGCGTGGTATTCCGTGTTGCTGAAGGGCGCATAGAGTTCCGCGACATGCACCTGCTTCGACGGATCGGTAATACCGGCCATTTTGTACGATTGTTCGAAGGACCTGCCCAGAGCATAGGCGTCCGCGTGCTCCGCGGTGGGATTGGTGCCCATTCGGTCGCCCATCCAGTACGTCTCGGCACGGCACGCGACTCCGGTGATCCAGACCGCGTCAAGTTTATTGTCGCGGATGAATTTTTCCGACGCCAGCACCATCGCCGCGCCGCCGGAGGATTGTGGGCAGCAATCCATCAGCTTGATCGGCCAGGAAATGCAGCGGGAGTCCATGACATCGTCGATCGTCACGGTCTTGCGCAGATGCGCCCGCGGATTCAACGAGGCCTGACGCCGATTTTTCACCGCGACATAGGCCATATCCTCCTCGGTCATGCCGTAACGTTTCATATAACGAACGGCGGACATGGCGAGCATGTTGATGGTGCCAAGCGGCAAAGCGCGCTCGTAGGTCGGGTCCCAGATTTTGTTGAGGACTGTTTGCGAGTCGCCGCACTCGCCAACCTTGTCGGCGCCGGCGGTCAACACGACGTCGCAGACGCCCGATGCGATATGGTAATAAGCCGCCGTCACCGACGAAATGCCGGTTGCCCCGCCGGTGTTGATTCGCAAAAAACGTTTGTTCCGCCCGCCGACCGCGTCGACTCCCAGACGTTCCGCATTGCCAATCCCGACCATCGCGTCCGGCGACAAGGAATAGACCACGGCATCGATCGCGTCGAAATCCAGGCCCGCGTCCATCATCGCGGGCACAACGGCCTCCCGCACCAGATCGGGATAACTGGCATCGTCGCGGCGGGAGCGAAAATTCGATTGGCCGATACCGATGATGCCGACTCGATCGTTGCTCATGGCGCATCCCCTTTGGGCGTGGCCCCCAGAATCACGGCCGATTGGTATTGCAGCGCGAAGCCGCTGCCCGCGTGCGCGAGTCCCAGCCGCGCCCCTTCCACCTGGTGCGCGCCCGCTTTTCCTCTGATCTGTTGGGCGATTTCCGCGATGCGGATCATGCCCGTGCAGAACACGGGATTAAATGTCACGACCCCGCCGGACAGGTTGACCGGCGATTTGCCGCCCTTCGCGAACCAGCCTTCCGCCATGCGCGCCGCGATTTGCTCGCGCGGACACAAGCCCAGGGCGTCGTAGGCGATGAGTTCGCAGTACGGCGTGGCGTCGGTGATTTCCACGACATCGAAGGCAGCGGCGGGGTCTTTAATACCAGCCTCTTCATAGGCCTGACGCGCGGCTTCTTCCAGCGCGGGCGCTTTGGACAGATCGCGGTCGCCCAGAAACGCCGCCTCCGTGGCCCATCCCATGCCGCGCAGCCAGGCCGGGTTTTCGAACCCGCGCTCGGCGACGAAATCCGCGCCAGCCAGCACCATCGCCACGGCGCCGGTGACCGGTTCCGTCGTCATGCGATCCGTCAGTGGCCAGCGCGCCTTGCCCGGCGCCGGACGGGCTGACGGATCGGGCCATGCGACGGCGGCATGGCGGCGGTTCTTCACCGCCACCGTCTCAGCGAAAACCCATGCGTTTGGCCAGACATGGTTCAGCGCGCCCGCCTGCATCGCGTGCGCCGATAATTCGTCGAGTGGCAGAGCGCGATGGAAATAGGGATCGGCGCCCAGGCGTTGCGCTTCCGACATGGAGGAGACTTCGGTCGGGCTCCAGGACACCACCAGTTGCGTTCGAAACTGTCCCGATGCGACCCGCAGCGCGCCAAGCACGAAGGCATGTTCGGACGAGGACGGTGTCGACAGAATGTCGCGATCCACGCCGCCCGTCGGCCCCGAGGCCATCATCACGGAAATGGCGCGCCCATCGAACTGGTCGTTACACCCCACGACGATGCCGTCGATGTCCTCGATGGTCAGACCGGCATCCGCCAGCGCCGCCTGAGAAATGTCGTAGATGATCTCTTCCAGCGAGCGGTCGCGGCCCGTGATCGCGGGCCGGATCGCGCAACCGACAACGGCGGGACGAACCTTGTACGGCATGGCTTACATCCCGCCCGGATAGCTCGGACCGCCACCGCCCTCGGGCGTGACCCAGTCGATATTCTGTTCCGGGTCCTTGATATCGCAGGTTTTGCAATGCACGCAGTTCTGTGCGTTGATCCGCAGTTGCGGTTTGCCCGCGACCTCCTCGATTTCGTAAACACCGGCCGGACAATAGCGCGTCTCCGGGCTGGCGTATTTCTTGTAGTTGACGGCGATCGCCTTCGCGGGATCTCGCAATTGCAAGTGCGCGGGCTGGTTTTCCTCGTGGTTGGTGTTGGAGATGAACACCGAGGACAGGCGGTCGAAAGTCAGTTTTCCGTCGGGCTTCGGATAGTCTATCGGCTGCACCTGATTCGTTTCCATCAGGGTTTCGTTGTCGGCATGCGGATGGTGCAAGGTCCAGGGCGCCTTGCCGCGGAACAGGAATGTGTCGATCGCGGAGTAAATGACCCCGCCGTAGGTCCCCCATTTCGCGAAGGCCGGCCGCAGATTGCGCACCCGGTCCAGCTCGTCCCAAACCCAGCTTTCGCGCAGGTTTTCGGGATAGGCCGTCAGTTCGTCCGGCGATCCGTTCGCCAGCGCCTCGATCGCCGCCTCCGCCGCGACCATGCCGGATTTCATCGAGGTGTGCGTGCCCTTGATCTTCGGCACGTTCACGAACCCCGCGCTGTCGCCGATCAGGGCGCCGCCGGGGAAGATCAGCGTCGGGATGGACTGGAACCCGCCCTCGTTGATGGCACGCGCGCCATAGGCGATGCGCCGCCCGCCCTCGAAATGCGGCCGCATATCGGGGTGGGTTTTCAGCCGCTGCATTTCCTCGAACGGCGACAGATAGGGATTGCTGTAGTCGAGACCGACCACATACCCGTAAGATACCAGGTTCTTGCCGAAGTGATACAGGAACGAGCCGCCATAGGTGTTCGACTTCAACGGCCAGCCAAAGGAATGCTCGATCAGGCCGGGCTTGTGATTCTCCGCCGGAATCTCCCACAACTCTTTGATGCCGATGCCATAGGTCTGCGGTTCGTGCCCATCGCGAAGATTGTAGCGCTTGATCAGCCGGCCGCTCAGCGAACCGCGGCAGCCCTCGGCGAACAACGTGTATTTGGCCCGCAGTTCCATGCCACGCGCGAAGTTGTCGGTGGGTTTGCCGTCCTTGCCGATGCCCATGTCGCCGGTGGCGATGCCGACGACCTTGCCGTCTTCCTCCAGCACCTCCGACGCCGCGAAGCCCGGGTAGATTTCGACGCCCAGCTCCTCCGCCTGCGTGCCCAGCCAGCGGACGAAATTTCCAAGCGAAACGATGAAATTGCCGTGGTTATTCATCTGCGGCGGGGTGGGGAGGCGCGTGGAATTGGCCTCGGTCAGCCACAGAAACCGGTCCTCGCGCGCGGGCGTGTCGAGCGGGGCGCCTTTGGCGGCCCAATCCGGAATCAGTTCGTTCAGCGCGCGCGGTTCCAGCACGGCGCCGGACAGCGTGTGGGCGCCGATCTCGCCGGCCTTTTCGACCAGGCACACGGCGCAATCGGGCGAAAGTTGTTTCAGCCGAATCGCCGCGGCCAGGCCGGCGGGCCCGCCACCGACGATCACGACGTCGAATTCCATGGCTTCGCGTGGGGTCTCGTCCTCGCCCATCGTCCACTCCTCAGGTTTCGGGGCTTCTTAAAGGACACCGGCGCGGTTGCGCAAAGCCCCCTTCGCGGGCACCACTATATCCATGGATGACCTGAGCCTGCTGCGGCTGCAAATCGAGTGGGGCGCCGACGAGGCGTTGGAGGACTCTCCGGTCGACCGGCTGCGTCCGCTGGCCCCGCCGCCGACGCGCGCGCCTCGGGTGGAGGCGGCTCGCGCGATGCCGGATCGCGCCCAGGCGGCGGTGGGAACGCCGGGGGAACGGGCTTTGGCGGCGGCATCGAAGGCTGACACACTGGACGCGTTGAAGGCGGCGATCGGGGGGTTGGAAGGCGATCCCCTCCGCGACATGGCCACCAACCTGGTCTTCGCGTCCGGCGATCCGCATAACGGCCTGCTGCTGGTCGGCGGACCGCCTGGGGCCGACGACGACCGCTCCGGCCTGCCGTTCTCCGGTCCGGAGGGCGCGCTGCTGGACCGGATGCTGGCGTCGGTTGACCTGAAACGCGACGCGATGCTGCTCGCGCCGCTGATCCCCTGGCGCCCGCCCGGCGGACGCGTGCCCAATCCCGGCGAGTTGCAACTCTACCGCCCCTTCCTGGTGCGCCTGATCGCGCTGACAGCCCCGGAGCGGATTGTTTTCTGGGGTGCCATGGCCGCGAGCACGGTCCTTGGCGCGCCGCATCGGTCCCGCACGATCGGTTGGGCGGATGGCAAGATCGACGGCCAAACCGCGAAAATTCTTGTCCTGCCCGTTTTGTCCGACATCCTGAAAACACCCGCCCGCCGGAAAGACGCCTGGACTGGCCTGCGCGCGTTGCGGCGGGCGCTGGACGCCTGACGATCGAGAGAGGAAACCGTGGGGACGGCGCCCATCGGCCGCCGGCCATTCGCGAGACATGGGCGTTCTTCGCGCTGCCTCAGGTTTCGATCTGTAAGCCGTGGCGTTGGCCATGTGCGGCGGCGAAGCCCGCGATGCGGCTGTCGTACGTGATCAACGGACAGGCATGCTCGATGGCCGTGGCGACGAGCAACAGATCGGCGGGGTCGCGGTGCGAAAAGTCGCGCAGTTCATAAGCGCGCGCGGCGGCGCGATGGGTCAGCGGCACGGCCTCGACGCCGGGCCGGTCGATGAGGCGTTCGAACCAAATGTCCGGTGGAAACGCCAACGCGATCCGCCCAACGCTGACCAATTGCGCGATCTCCCAGGCGGAAATGGCGCTGATCAGGATCGTACCGCCCCGCCGGTGGCACTTGTCGATCAACCCGCGCGTCGAATGCCGAAGCCGCTCGTCGCCATCGCCCAACCAAAGCGCGATATGCGTATCGAGGAGGATCGCGTCCGTCACCGGTCGATTTCGGCGCCGGTCTCAGCGTCGGTTGGCTCGTAAGGCAACGGTTCCGTCAGATCCACGCCCTCCGCCACCCGGACGGTCCCGCGAAGAACACCAAACAACGACCCGGTCCGCGCGGGCCCGCCTTCCAGACGGCGAAGCGCCATCGCCACGGCCTCGGTCCGGTCTCCGGCGGTGTAACGGTCGGCCATGGCCGCGATCAGAGCGACGACGTCAGGCCGGTCGATGACGACACTTTCTGTCATGGGGGCATTCTCCGAGCGCACCTCTGATAAGCGCCGGGCGAGGAATCGGCAAGGAACAAGCCCAACGGCCGCCGCTGTTCGTCCAGGACGCGGGTTTTGCCGGACACCCGATCGCGCCACACTTGACCCCGCCCCCCAGGATGGCAGCATCCCCGCACCGGACGGCCAAACGGCCGTCCCAACGCCACCACGGAAGGAAACACCCATGACAGTCCGCTTCGACGATCGCGTCGCCATCGTCACCGGCGCCGGCGCCGGTCTCGGCAAGCAACACGCCCTCCTCCTCGCCTCCCGCGGCGCCAAGGTCGTCGTCAACGATCCCGGCGGCGCGGTCGACGGCAAAGGCGGTGCCAACGCCGTCGCCGACGAGGTCGTCGCGGAAATCCGCGCCGCGGGCGGCGAGGCCGTCGCGAATTACAACTCCGTCGCCGACGCCAAATCCGCGCAAGGGATCATCGACACCGCGATGAACACCTGGGGACGGCTCGACGCGCTGGTCAACAACGCCGGCATTCTGCGCGACAAAGCTTTTCAAAATATGTCGCTCGAAGATTTCGAGTTTTGCTCCCAGGTCCATTACATGGGCACGGTCTACTGCACCAAGGCCGCCTGGCCGATCATGCGGGAACGCCGCTACGGCCGCATCGTGGTGACGACATCCGGCTCCGGCACCATCGGCAATTTCGGCCAGAGCAACTACGGCGCCGCGAAAATGGCGGTGAACGGGCTGATCAACGTGCTCCGCCTGGAAGGCTCGCGTTACAATATCCTGTGCAACGCGATCTCCCCCTCCGCCCGCACCCGCATGACCGAGGACCTGCTGCCCGAAGCCATGCGCGTCTACATGAAGCCGGAACTCGTCTCCCCCGCCGTCGCCTGGATGGCAAGCGAGAACTGCAACGTCACGGGTCAGATCGTCGCCGCCGCGGCGGGCGGTTATTCGGTGGTGCAATACTTCCAATCGGAAGGCGTGCAATTCGATCCGGATCAGCCGGTGACCCTGGAAATGTTCGACGAAGCCTTTCCAAAAATCTCCGACATGACCGGCGCCGCTCCCCTTGGCCGCAACCGCACCCGCCTCGAAGAGCGTCTCCGCGCCCTGGGCCGCCTGGGCTGACAAAAACCAGAGCCGCCGGCGAAACCGGCGGCTCTTTCCACCCGCGCGACAAACGCGACACGAAACCCCGTTACGCGCGACACAACAGCGACACAGCCCAGATAAATTCCTTGCATCGACGGTGGCAACGGGCCGCCGCAACCCAAAAGGACGCTTCGACCGGAACGGCTGCTTTCAGCAAACACCGGACGAGGCGATGCAAGGAGAAAATCGATGGACGCTTCTTTCTGGCTCGAATCCTGGCGCGATGGCGGAACCAAGACCAGCTTCCATCGCCGCGACGTCCATCCCTTCGCGACGCGCTATCTTCCGGCCCATGAACTCGCGGGCAAACGAGTCTTCGTCCCCTGCTGCGGCAAGGACAACGTCCTGAATTACTTCCGCGACAACGCGGCCCATGTCGTCGGCGTCGATCTCGCCCGGAGCGCGATCGAGGAATACATGGCGGACAACGGCATCGCACTCGACGAGGTCGAACCCGGCCGCTTCGAAGGCGACGGCATCACCCTGCTGGCCCGCGACCTGTTCGCCCTGACGGCGGACGACCTTGGCGCCATCGACATCGTCTGGGACCGCGCCTCTTTGATCGCCTTCCCCGACGAGGGCCCGGACAGCCTCCGTCAACGCTACATCCGTAAGATGCACGACCTGCTGTCCCCCGGCGCCCGCATCCTGCTGGTCACGCTGGAATACGGCCCGATCATGCCGGAACCGCCCTTCAGCGTGGACCCCGCCACGGTGCGCGGCTACTTCGCCGAGGGCTTCGCGGTCGATCACATCCTCGACGACGCCCAGCCCAATCACCGCATGGTCGAGAAATTCGGCCTGCGCTTCTTCAGCGAACATGCCTTCGAAATGACCCGCCGCGGAGAAAAGCGGCACGACGGCGCCCGGACCCGGGAACTCGTCGCGGCATAAACGCCACGCGACACGCCTCGCCCCGGCCGGGCGAGGCGCCGTTTTTCACCGCCGCCGATTTCATGCTGCATTGCGGCAAAAGCGGCACGGCGCTTGCTTCACGTATTCCGCCACTCAACCAAACCGATTGCGCGGATCCCGTGAAAGTCCTTCTCGCCGACGACGACCCAGGCCGAATCAGTGCCCTGACAGCGGTGCTGTCGGCCGATGGCGGCCTGACCATCCTACGCCCGAGACCCGGCGAATTGCTGATGGACGCGGTCGCCGCGCTGACCCCCGATATCGTCCTGGTCGATATGGCCCGGCCCGACCGCGACGCGCTGGAAGGCATTCGCGCGGTGTCCGCCCATACCCCCCGCCCCATCGCCATGTTCGTCGATCACGACGACCCCGCCTTCATGGAAGAAGCCATCGGCGCGGGCGTGTCCTCGTACAACATCGCCGGTGTGCCCCCGCCGGATATCAAACCCATCCTGCGCGCCGCGGCCGCCCTGTTCCGCCGCCACCAAACCGCCCGCGACGAACTCCGCGACGCCGAGGTCCGGCTGCGCGAACGCGCGCTGGTCGATCGCGCCAAGGCCATCCTGATCCGCGAGCGCCGCATCGCCGAACCCGAGGCCTACCGCCTGCTGCGCAAGCGCGCGATGGGCTCGGGACGGCGCATCCCCGATATCGCGCGCGAAATCGTCGAAACGCACGAACAGCTTACCGCCGCGCCGGAAACCCCGGCCGGGCCGGACCACGCCAAAGGAGTCTCGCCATGAGCACCCGTGTTCGCATCGGCATGTTGCGCCTCGCGGATTCCGCGCCCGTGGCGGTGGCGAAAGCCGGCAACCTCTTCAAACCCCTCGCCATCGACCCCGTTCTTTCCATCGAGCCCTCCTGGGCGAATCTCGCCGACAAACTCACCTACGGGCTCCTGGACGCGGCGGTGATGCTGCCACCGCTCGCTTTGTCCCTGGCAATCGGCCTTCGCGGGCCACGGGCGGACGTGATCGTTCCGATGGGTCTGTCGCAGGGCGGCAATACCATCGTGTTGCGGGGCGAAACGCCGGGCGCGGAGACCGAATTGCCACCGGGGTCGCGGCTTTTGACCTGGCTCGCGCGCCAGCCCAAACCCCCGCGCATCGCGGTTGTGCATCGCTATTCCACCCATAACCTACTGCTGCGCTACTGGCTGGCGTTAACCGGCGTGGATCCCGATCGCGACATAGAGACCGTGGTGGTGCCGCCGGAACTGGTGGTCGAGGCGCTGGCGAACGGCCAGATCGACGGGTTTTGCGCGGGCGCCCCCTGGGGGACGGCGGCGCGCCTGTCCGGCGCCGGCGAGGTACTGCTGGGCACCTCCGACATCTGGCCCTTTCACCCGGAAAAATGTCTCGCGGTCCGTGCCGGCTGGGCCGCCGCGCACCCCGAGGCCCTGACCCGTTTGCTACGGGCGCTCATGCGCGCGCAGGTCCTGTGCGACCAGCCCGGCGAGGCCGATTGGGTCGCGGAGGTGCTGGCCGATCCGGAGGGGCTTGCCTTGCCGCGCGCCGCGACCCGCGCGGCTTTGCCGGGCCACGGCGGTCCAGGTGGGGGGACAGGTGGGGGGACAGGTGGGGGGGCAGGTGGAGGAGCGGCGCACGAGCATATCTTGTTCCACGTCGCGGGCGCCGCGCACCCGGCGCCACCGCATGGGCTTTGGTTCTTACGGCAAATGCGCCGCTGGGGATGGCTGGACGAGGGGTTGGACCTGGCCGCAACGGTCGCATCGGTCTACCGCCCCGACCTTTATTCGTTGGCCGCACGCATGGAAGACCTGTTCGCGGTGCCGCCCCACGCGCGCGGCCATGCCGCGTTCGCCACCGGTTTGGCGTTCGCCGGTCCGGCCAACGCCATGCCCTCGCGCTGAAAAGACCAATATTTAATCATACGACCAACTTATGATCACATCCACCCGCCACCACCGCCGCCGCGAGCATAAATTATAATCAAATCCGCCTTTCGAACCTGGCATCATTCTTGCTGCGATAGCGAAGAGAGGCGCGCCACATTCGGCGTATGCCAGACACCACTCCCCTCAAAGGCGAGACGGGGTGGAAGGCAGGAGCGACAGACCCGCTCCCACCCAATGACCGACGGGTCAACGACGATCCGTCCGATCGGTGTGAATGTCATGAATCAGCGTTTTCTCCCCTTCGACTCCGCGCGGAACCGGTTCGCGCCCCCGGCGTGTTTCGCCAACGCATCCCAAAACCGAGGCGATCGCCGCCCGGCCCCCGCGCGCCCGCCGGGACACGGGCGCGCGACACTGTCCGGCCCGGCCGAAATTTAAGCGAGGAGACACATCGTGAACATGATCGCCAAAATCCCCGCCCGCCGCCGCCTGATCCTGATCGGCAACGGCATGGCCGGCGTCCGCGCCCTGGAAGAAATCCTGACCCGCGCCCCCGATGTCTTCGACATAACCGTCTTCGGCGCCGAGCCGCACGGCAACTACAACCGCATCATGCTGTCCCCGGTCCTCGCCGGCGAAAAAACCTTCTCCGACATCGTCACCCACGACCGCGACTGGTACGAAACCAACGCCATCGAACTGATCGCGGGCGAGGCCGCCGCCACGATCGACCGCGACGCGAAGACCGTGACCGGCGCCAACGGCACCGTCCGGCCCTACGACGCCCTGATCCTCGCCACCGGTTCCAACCCCGTCATCATCCCCTTCCCCGGCCACGACCTTCCGGGCGTCATCGCCTTCCGCGACATCGGCGACGTCGACACGATGCTGGCGGCCAGCCGCACCGGCACCCATGCCGTCGTCATCGGCGGCGGTCTGCTCGGCCTGGAAGCCGCGAACGGGCTCGCCCGCAACGGCATGGACACGACCGTCCTTCACCTGATGCCCACGCTGATGGAACGCCAGCTCGATCCCGTCTCCGCCGGGCTTCTGAAAAAGGATCTGGGCCATCGCGGCATGACCGTGCTGACCGAGGCCAACACCAAGGCCATCCACGGCGCCGGCAAGGTCGAGACGGTGGAACTCGCCGACGGCACCATGCTGAAAGCCGACCTCGTCGTCATGGCCGTCGGCATCCGCCCCAACACCGCGCTGGCCAAATCCGCCGGACTCGACATCGGCCGCGGCGTCAAAGTGGACGACTTCATGCGGACGTCCGACCCCGCCATCTACGCGGTCGGCGAGTGTGTGGAACATAACGGAGCCGTCTTCGGCCTGGTCGCGCCCTTGTTCGACATGGCGAAAATCCTCGCCGACCACGTCACGAACACCGCCGAAACCCCCTACATCCCCGCCGTTACCGGCACCCGCCTGAAAGTCACGGGAATCGATATGTTCTCCGCCGGCGACTTCACCGGAGACGACACCACCGACGACGTGATTTTCCGGGATGCCGCCCGCGGCGTGCACAAACACCTCACCATTCGCGACAACAAACTCATCGGCGCCGTCCTGTATGGCGAGGCCGCCGACAGCGGCTGGTATTTCGATCTGATCCGCCGCGGCGCCGACATTTCCGATATTCGCGACATGCTGGTCTTCGGACCCGGTGTCGCCGGTGGCGGCGACTCCGGCGTCGAATCCCTTCCCGACACGGCGGAAATTTGCGGCTGCAACGGCGTGTCCAAGGGACGCATCCTGACCGCCATCGCCGAACTGAAACTGACCAGCGTCGACGAGGTCCGCGCCCGCACCAAAGCCTCGGCGTCCTGCGGCAGTTGCACCTGCAACGTGGAAAAGCTCCTGCAATTCGCGCTTGGCGACGGCTACGACGCCACGCCCAAAATCAAAGCCATGTGCAAATGCACGGCACATGGGCACGACGCCGTGCGCGCGGCGATCGTGGAACGGCGGCTGAAATCCATACCCGCCGTCATGCGCGCCCTCGACTGGGTGTCCCCCGACGGCTGCGCCAGTTGCCGGCCCGCCCTCAACTTTTATCTCCTTTGCGCCTGGCCGGGCGAATACGCGGACGACGCCCGCTCACGCTTCGTCAACGAACGCATGCACGCCAATATCCAGAAAGACGGCACTTATTCCGTGGTGCCGCGGATGTGGGGCGGGGTTACCTCCGCCAAGGAACTGCGCGCGATCGCCGATGTCGTGGACAAGTACGACATTCCCACGGTGAAAGTCACGGGAGGGCAGCGCATCGACCTGCTCGGCGTGCGCAAGGAACAACTCCCGCATGTCTGGCGCGACCTGAACGCCGCCGGAATGGTCTCGGGACACGCCTACGGCAAGGCGCTCCGCACCGTGAAAACCTGCGTCGGATCGGAATGGTGCCGCTTCGGCACCCAGGACTCGACCGCCATGGGCGTCGCGCTGGAGAAAATGACCTGGGGGTCCTGGACCCCGCATAAAACCAAAATGGCCGTCTCCGGCTGCCCGCGCAATTGCGCCGAAGCCACCATCAAGGACTTCGGAGTCATCGCCACCGAAAGCGGCTGGGACCTCCACGCCGGCGGCAACGGCGGCATCACCGTCCGCGTCACCGACCTCCTCGCGAAAGTCTCGACCGAAGAAGAGGTCCTGGAATACGCCGCCGCCTTCATGCAGCTTTACCGCGAGGAAGCCCGCTACCTCGAACGCACCGCGCCCTGGATCGAACGCGTGGGAGTCGCGTACGTCCGCGACCGCCTCTCCGACGCCGGCGGCCGCCGCCTGTTGCGCGACCGTTTCCTCGAATCGCAGCGCCTGGCCCAGTCGGATCCATGGGCGGAACGCGCGGAGGGCGCGGAAAGCCACGAGTTCCGCTCTCTCGCGACGGTGGAGTAACGGCCATGACCGAAACCGCCGCCTGGACCCGCGTTGGCGCGATCGACGACATCCCCATTCTCGGGTCGCGCGTCGTCGCGACCCCCACGGAGGATATCGCGATTTTCCGAACCGCCGGCGACCGTATCTTCGCGCTTTACGACCGCTGCCCGCACAAACAGGGCAAATTGTCGCAGGGCATCGTGCACGGCACCGCCGTCACCTGCCCGTTGCATAACTGGGTGATCGGGCTCGACGACGGCCTCGCCAAAGACCCCGACGAGGGCTGCGTCGACACCGTCCCCGTCCGGCTGGAGGGACGGGACATTTTCCTGGCGGTGAAACCGTGACCGAGGTCCACACGGCCTGCCCCTATTGCGGGGTCGGCTGCGGGGTCGTGTCGAAATCCGACGGCACGATCGCCGCCGACGCCTCCCACCCCTCCAACCGCGGCCGCCTCTGCTCCAAAGGCGCCGCCCTGGGCGCAACCCTCGACGACGCCGGACGCCTGCTGAAACCCCAAATCGGCGGCAAGGATGCCTCCTGGGACGACGCGCTGGGCCTGATCGCGGCGCGGTTCAAACAAACCATCGCCACCCATGGGCCGGACAGCGTCGCCTTCTACGTCTCCGGCCAGTGCCTGACCGAGGATTATTACGTCGCCAACAAATTGATGAAAGGGTTCATCGGGTCCGGCAACATCGACACCAATTCCCGCCTCTGCATGGCCTCCTCCGTCGCCGGTCACGTCCGTGCCTTTGGCGAGGACGTCGTCCCCGGCGTCTACGAAGACTGGGAGGAAGCCGACCTGGTTGTCCTCGTCGGCGCCAACGCCGCCTGGTGCCATCCGGTCCTGCACCAGCGCCTGATGGCCGCGAAAGCCGCGCACGGCACCAAGATTGTCGTCGTCGACCCCCGCCGCACCGCCACCGCCGACAGCGCCGACATGCACTTGCCCATCGCCGCGGGCAGCGACATCGCGCTGTTCAACGGTCTGCTGGCCTACCTGGCCAAGACCGGCAAGATCGACACGGGCTGGGTCCGGGACCACGCATCCGGCCTCGAGGACGCCCTCGCCGCCGCGGCTGTCCCCGGCCAGGACATCGTCGACGCGGCCGCCGCCGAATGCGGCATCGACCCAGAACTGCTGGAAACCTTCTACGACATGTTCGCGCGGACGGAGCGGACGATGACCGTTTGGTCCCAGGGCGTGAACCAGTCTTCGGTGGGCACGGACAAGGTCAACGCGATCGTCAACGTCCATCTCGCCACCGGGCGCATTGGGCGGCCCGGCATGGGTCCTTTCTCGGTCACCGGGCAGCCCAACGCGATGGGCGGGCGGGAGGTCGGCGGTCTGGCGAATCAACTCGCGGCCCATATGCGTTTCGACGACGCGGAAGACCGCGCCGCGCTCCGGGCATTCTGGCAAGCGCCCATGCTGGCGCCAGGCCCAGGGGTGAAAGCCGTGGAGATGTTCGATGGGATCGCGGCGGGGACAATCAAGGCGGTCTGGATCGTCGCCACCAACCCGGCCGCCAGCCTGCCGCGCGCCGACCTGGTCCGCGCCGCGCTGCGCGCCTGCCCCTTCGTCGTCGTCTCCGATTGCTGGAACACCGACACAACGCCATTCGCCGACGTGCTGCTGCCCGCCGCGGCGTGGGGCGAGAAAGACGGCACCGTCACGAACTCCGAACGCCGCATCTCCCGCCAGCGCCCGTTCCGGCCCGTGCCCGGCGAGGCCCGCCCGGACTGGTGGCAATTCGCCGAAATCGGCCGCCGCATGGGCTTCGATCATGAATTCGCCTGGACATCGCCCGCCGCCGTGTTCCGCGAACACGCGGCTTTGTCCGGCCACGCCAATAATGGCCGCCGGATTTTCGACATTGGCGCTTTGGCCGGTCTGACGGACGCGGCCTACGACGCCCTGCGCCCCGTCCGCTGGCCGCTGCCCGCCGGCAGTTCCGGCGAGGGCGGACGGCTGTTCGCCCAAGGCGGTTTCCCAACGCCGGATGGCCGCGCCCGGATCGTGCCGGTCGTCTGGTCCGGCCGCCCCGATCGCGGCGGCCACCGCTTCCTGCTGAACACCGGCCGCGTCCGCGACCAGTGGCACACCATGACCCGCACCGGCCTCGCGCCCAAACTGATGGCGCACACGCCGGAACCGCTGCTCGCTCTGCACCCCGCCGACGCCGCGGCGGAGGGCCTCGCGGACAACGCGCTGGCGCGGCTTTCCACCGCCGAGGGCGAGATGTTGATGCGGGTGAAGATCGAGCACGCGCAGCGGCGCGGCGAAATCTACGCGCCGATGCACTGGACCGACCAGTTCGCCTCCTCCGGCCCCGTCGACCGTGTGGCCGGCGCGCGGCGCGATCCGATCTCCGGCCAGCCCGAACTGAAGGCGACGCCCGCCAGCCTCGAACCCGTCGCCGCGACGTTTCACGGCACGTTGCTGCGGCGCCAGAGCGGCCCGTTGCCCGATCTCTGTTACTGGGTGCGCGTTCCGCTGCCGGAGGGGCAAATGTACCGCCTCACCGGTCTGCGCCCCTTGCCCATGGGCGACGATCTGTCCCGCTTCGCCGCGGCCTTGCTGCCGATGCCGGACGGCGCCGAGTGGCTGGAGGTGTCCGACCCCAAACGCGGCACGCTCCGGGTCGCGATCCTCGTGGATGGCGCGGTCGAGGCGGCGCTGTTTCTGACCCGCGATCCCGCCACCCTGCCCGCCGAGGCGGCGCTGACCCCGATCCTTGGCGCGCCGGTCCCCGACACGGCCCGCGGCCGCCTGCTCGCGGGCAGGCTCTACGACAAGACCGCGGCGGAGGGGCCGCGCGTCTGCGCCTGCTTCGGCGTCACCCGCGACGCCGTCCGCCATGCCGTCGTCACCCACCGGCTGCGCACCCGCGAGGAAATCGGCGTCGTCCTTGGCGCCGGGACCAATTGCGGGTCCTGCATCCCCGAACTCGAGGAGATCCTGCGCGATGTCCGCATGCCCGCGTCCTGAAGGCCGTGTGACCCTGGTTGGCGCCGGGCCCGGCGACCCCGATCTTCTCACCTTGCGCGCCGTCAAGGCGATCCAGAGCGCCGATGCCCTGCTGTTCGACGCGCTGATCGATCCGGCGATCCTTGACCTCGCGCGGCCGGAGGCCCGGCGGATCGATGTCGGCAAGCGCTGCGGGCGGCACGCGATGCGGCAATCGGCGATCAACACGCTGATCGCGCGGCTGGCCCAGGAGGGCGCGCATGTCGTGCGGCTGAAGGGCGGCGACCCCTTCGTCTTTGGCCGCGGCGGCGAGGAACTGGACTCGCTGCGCGCCGCCGGGGTGCCGGTGACCGTCGTCCCCGGCGTGACCGCCGCCTGCGCCGCCGCCGCGAGTTTGCAGGTGCCGCTGACCCATCGCGACGTCGCGCGGTCCGTCCATTTCGTGACGGGTCATGGCGCGGATGGCGCGGTGCCCATGCATGACTGGCTCGCGCTGGTGCGAAGTGGCGGCACGATCGCCGCATACATGGCCAGCCGGACACTGCCCAAGGTCGCGGCGGGTCTGATCGCGGCGGGAATGCCGGGCTCGACTCCGGCGGTGGCGGTGGAGCACGCGTCGCGGCCGGGGGAACGGCGCCTGTTCGGCACGATCGCCGGCCTGCCGGAGGCACTGGCGGCGGCGGGGTTCGAGGGACCGACCCTGGTTTTGATCGGAGACGTCGTGGCGTTAAGCCGGGAGATGGCGGTGCCGCTGCGCGCGGCGGCCTGACGGCGGAGCGGGGGGCGGGCCCGCCCAAACCGGGTTCGCGGGAAAAACGTCAGAACTGCCAGTAAAGAAACTCCGACACGCGCCCGAGCCCCAGCACGCCCGCGACCGCCAGGGCCGCCGTGGCACAGGCCCAGCCCCGGGTGAGCGCGAAGGCCGGCCAGCGCGAGGCGGCGGCGGGCGGCATGCCCAGCGCCGGTTGCCAGGAACGCAGAAGTTCCAGCGCGTTCGGCGGGACCAGCGCCAGACCGAGCCCCACCCCGATCCAAACGGACAACTGAAGCAAGGGCCCGCCAACGATATCGGTGCGCGGCTCACCAAACACGGGCGGCGGCCCGGACACCCCGTTCAGACCCACCATGCCCGCGACGATGTTCCAACCGGCGGCGACCGACGCCGCGTGAAACCACACCAGCGCCACGGTCGCCGTCAGGAAGGTCAGCGCCCAGCCGGCGGGCCAGGCGAGGCGCTGGTACCGGGCGGTATCCGGCCAGATTTTCGGCCGCGCCAGCCGCCAGGCATGGTTGACGGTCAACGCCACGCCATGAATGAGCCCGAACAGGAGATATTGGTTGCCCGCCCCGTGCCACAGGCCCGACAGGAACATCGTGGTCAGTGTCGGCAGGGCCACGATCGCCCCAAACGCCGCCCATGTGGTCTTCGGTCCCGCGAGTCCGGGTTGTCCGGCCGCCGCCCGGCGGCGCGCCAGCGCCATCGCGAGCGGATTATACACATAAGCCGTCAGAAACCGCGTCAGCGACATGTGCCAACGGCTCCAGTATTCGACAATGCTTCGCGCTTTCAGCGGCGAATTGAAATTCATCGGCAATTTCAATCCCACCATGCGCGCGAGCCCGAGCGCCATATCGGAATAGCCGCTGAAATCGAAATACATTTGCAAAGCGAACCCCACCGCGGCCGCCCATGCGTACGCCGGAGACAGGCCGTGGCCGGACTCGGCGGCGTGAAACAATGGCGAGACCAGATCGGCGAGCCCGTCCGCCAGCACGGTCTTCTTGAACAGCCCGATCGTCAGCAGGACCAGACCAACCGCGATATTCTCAGGTTTCATCCGGTAATCCGCCGTTTCGAACTGCGGCATCATGTCGCGATGATGCACGATCGGCCCCGCGATCAGATGCGGGAAGAACACGACGAACAGCAGGAAATCGCGGAAGCGGCAGGTCTCGATCCGCCCCGCCGCGATATCCGCCAGCAGGGTCAGTTGCTGGAATGTGTAAAACGAGATGCCCAGCGGCAGGACGATCGCCGGCCAGGAGATGTCCAGGCACGCGATCGCGCCCGCGGTGTCCAGGAAAAACCCGGTATATTTGTAATATCCGAGCAGCAGCAAATTTCCCGCCACCGCGAAACGCAGCAGCCAGGCGCGCGTGGACACGTTCCGGGTACGAATCATCTGGACCGCGATGGCGTGATTGCAGACGATCGAGCCCAGCAACAACGGCAAATACCGCGCGTTCCAGGCGGCGTAGAACACCAGCGAAGCCAGGATCAACCAAAGCTGGGCCGCCCGGGCGCCAAGCCGCGCGAGCAGGAACGTTCCGGCCAGGACAACCGGGAGAAACCCGAAAAGAAACGGGTAGGAATTGAAAATCATCGCGCGCGCGCTTCGGCTCCGGTCTTGCGCGCGATCAGGGTGGCGAATTCGCCGGCATTGGTCAGTTCCTCCATTTCCACGGTCTGGAATGTCACGCCGAACCGGCGCTCGGCTTCGACCATCAGCCCGATATGCGCCATCGAGTCCCACCCCGGCACATCGGCGGCGGTGGTCTCCGGCGTCAGGATCAGGGTGTCGTCGCCGAACATGTCGCGAAACAGGTCCGTCAGGCGGGCGAGGGCCGTTACGGTTTCCATCGGATCAACCCTCCGCGACAGACATGATCGCGCGTTCGGCGCGCGGGTCCGCCGCCATGGCGTGCGCGGTCCGGTCGCCGGGGACGGGCGGCAACCGGCCCGGTTCGCCCGCCGTGTCTCCGCCCGACGTGTGTTCTCCCGCCGCGTGCCCACCCGTCGCGGGGGGCCACGGCTCGATTTCTCCAGGGATCGATCTCGCCAGTTCCATCGTTCCGCCTCCTTCGCATCCGGTCCTGGCGGATCGGATACAGGAAGAAGGTTAACGAACCACTCACGCGGCGGGGTTTCGCCGCGGCACCTGTCAGGCCGGCGATCGCACCGGGAGGTCCGGCGCCAGCCGTGTCAGGGCCGGCAGGTCGTTTTCGACCGCGCACGCCACGTAAAGCCCGGCCGGAGGGTCCGGCGCCCGGTCGTCGGCGATCCGGCCTTCCCCGTCGAGCGGCAGCGGGGTCAGGCCCAGATCGCGGTAAACCTTCAGCAGATCGGGACCGACACCCCAGAACGCGGGCGAGCGGCCCTCCTGTGTCGCCAAATCACGGAGGCGCCAGATCGCCGACACCTTATCGCCGGGCGATCCGGCCGGGTCGCCCAGACCGATCAACATCCCGTCTTCCCGGCGGAACGCGAGCTGGGCACGCCCGGCCTCGCCCATGATCAGGCCGTCGGCCTTGCCGGGTGGCGTGCCGCCCAGCGCGCGCAACCGCCGCGCCGCCTCGGGACCCCAGGTTTCGGCGCTTACACGGCCGGGCCGCACCAGCAGCCAGATCGCGATCGATGCCAGAACGACGGGCAGGGCGACGGCGAAGCGGACGGCGTTCGGCACGCCGGACGCGGCCGCCACGGCCCACCAGGCGTTGTTGCCCTCGACGATCGCGTTATGCCGCGCCAGGACCAGGGCCAGCACGCAAATCGTCAGAACGATCAGCGACAGCGCGGTGGCCGGGCGGAACGGACCGCTCAACACCGAGGCGTGACGATAGAAGCATGACCGGAACGGCGCCAGCAGCGCGGCGCAGAGGATCAGCATGACGACGACCCAGAACTGGTTGTCCTGCGTCGCCGCGAACCCCGCGCCCGCGATCGCCAGCACGATCGTCGCGGTCCAGGCGAGGTTGACTCTCTGGGCCAGGCCCAGCGCCATCAGGACGAGACCGGCGCCGATCAGCGACGGCACGAACTGCCCCGCGTGATACGCCAGACCGGCGAATTCCGGGTCCAGCCAGGAATAATCGGTGTTCGGCGCGATCACGCCAAGCGTCATCAGCAGCGCCCCACTCACGGCGACCAGCGTCGTCGCGGCGGCGACGGCGAAATCGGGCTCGCTCCAGCGCGCCGCGGGGATCGCGGCGGGCTGGCCGGCCGGGGACGGCTTAATGCCGAAAAAACGGGAGACCGCGCCGCCGCGCATCAGCAGTTCGTTGCCCGCGAACATCCCGCCCGCCAGGAACAGCGGGATGATGTAGTAATAGAGGCGGAACACCACAATGGCGCCGACGATATGCGGCGCATCGACAAAGGGCTCCAGGCCGAACAGCATGGCGGTGTCGAACACGCCGATCCCGCCCGGCAGATTGGCCGCGAGACCGGCGGTGTAGGAGGCGACGTAGACTCCCAGAAAGATGGTCCAGGTCAGCGCGGGCGCATCGGGGAGCAGGGCGTAGAAGATGGTGGCGGTGACCGCGACATCCACCGTCGCCAGCACGACCTGGACCAGTGCCATGCGCCAGCCCGGCAGATCGATATGGTGTCCGCGCAAGGTGAAGGAGCCAAGGATGCGCGATAACGCGATATAGGCGATCACCACCGCCCAAAGGCCGGCGCCGATCCCGTAGAGCGCCACGACCGGCAAATGCTGGCCGAAGAACGGGATGGTTTTCGGTTCCAGAAACAGGATGGCGCCGCCCAGCACCAGGCCGCCCAGCGCGAAGGTCAGGCTGCAAAAGGCGACGGTTTTCCCGATCTGAAACGGCGTCAGACCCCAGTGCGCGTAGAGACGGTAGCGCACGGCGGCCCCCGACACCGCCGCGAAGCCGAGATTATGCGCCAGCGAATAGGCGCAGAACGACGCGAAGGCGACCCGTCCGTACGACACTTTGTGCCCGGCGTAGATGGTGCCTAGCCGGTCGTAAAACGTCAGAATAAAATACGACAGGATCGTCCAGATGAACGAAAACACCAGCGCCGTCGTCGGGATCGCCCGCAACGCGTCGCCAATGTCCTTCAGTTTCAGGTGCCGGAATTCCTTCTGCACGACGTAAATGGCGCCGATCAGCAGCACCAGGCCGAGCACGGCGGGCAAATGGCTCAGGTATCGGCTCAGGCCCTTGGCCTGTTTCGCCTCGGGCGGGGTTCGGGTCATGGGGTCAGGCCGCCACGGGCGCGCGGGCGAGGCTTTTGCCGATCAGGTCCACTGTCGCGGGCAGGCCGTAGAGCGCGGCGAAGCCGCCGAAGCGGGGGCCTTCATGTTGGCCCAGAAGGACCTGATAGAGGCAGCCGAACCAGGCCCGCAGTTCGGGGAAGGGGTGGCGCTTGCCGACCTCGAACACCGCATGCTGGATCGCCTCGGCCGGGGTGTCCGGGGGGAGCGCGGCGAGAGTCGCCGCCAGGTCTTCCAGGGCCGCGCGCTCGAAAGGTTCGGGCTCGCGGAACTGTTTTTTGGTGGCGATGAAGTCGTGGTAAAATGCGATGGCGTGTTCCACCAGGCGGGCGAGCAGGGGCTCGGTGTCCGGCGTGGCGCCGGGGTTGTAGCGGCGGATGAAGCCCCAGAGGATGTCCGGGGTTTCCGCGTTGGCGACGGAGGCGAGGTTCAGCAGCATGGCGAAGGAGATCGGGCTGCCGGCGTGGTTCGGCAAGTGCCCGAGATGCACGTGCCAGGCCGGATTGGTCTGGACTTCGGCCTCCGCCTGAGCCGGGGCTTTGTCGATATTGGCGATATACTCGTCCACCGCGCGCGGGATCACGTCGAAATACAGCCGCTTGGCGCGTTGCGGCTGGTTGTACATGAACTGACCCAGAGATTCGGCGGGGGCGTAACGCAGCCATTCGTCGACGGAGAGGCCGTTACCCTTGGACTTGCTGATTTTCTGACCCGTGTCGTCGAGGAACAATTCATACGTGAAGTTTTCCGGCGGCGGCGCGCCCAGAATGCGGCAGAGTCGGCCGGACAGCCGGACGGAGTCGATAAGATCCTTGCCGGACATCTCGTAATCGACCCCGAGCGCATACCAGCGCATGGCCCAATCGGCTTTCCATTGCAGCTTGCACTGCCCGCCTTTGACGGAGGTTTCGAACGCCTCGTTCGTGTCCGGGTCGCGCCAGACGACGGTGCCCGCGGCGGGGTCGATCTTCTCCATCGGCACCTGCATGACGATGCCGGTCTTCGGATGGATCGGCAGGATCGGCGAGTAAGAGGCGCGCCGGTCCGGGCCCAAAGTCGGCAGAATGACCTCCAGCACCTTATCGTGGCACTCCAGAACGCGGATCAGCGCGGCGTCGAAACGGCCGGAGGCGTAATACTCGGTCGAGGACGCGAACTCGTATTCGAAGCCGAACGAGTCCAGAAACGCCCGCAACCGGGCGTTGTTGTGGGCGCCGAAACTGTCATGGGTGCCAAACGGATCGGGAATCCGCGTCAGCGGCTTGCCCAGATATTCCGTCAGCATCTCCTTGTTCGGCACATTGTCCGGAACCTTCCGCAGCCCGTCCATGTCGTCGCTGAACGCCAGCAGCTTCGAGGGCAGACCGGTCAACCGGGTAAAAGCATGACGCACCCAGGACGTGCGCGCGACCTCGCCGAACGTGCCGATATGCGGCAGACCGGATGGGCCATAGCCGGTCTCGAACAACGCCTCCGTCCGGCCGGACGCGGCAAGACGGCGCGCCACCTTGGCGGCCTCCTCGAATGGCCACGCCTTCGGATGCGACGGTGTGACGGCCTGAACGGACTTCTGGCTGGCTTTATCTGACATGCGCCGGAAGCTATGGACCACGCCCCCGAAGGTCAATGCGCATTCCCGTTCATGTAACGCCTGGGGGAGAGGATGTGCCGCTGGGTAACCCCGGGGCCTTGCCCCGGACCCCACGGGGGCGCTGCCCCTCGACCCCGCCAAGGCAGGGCCTTGGATGCCGTCTCTTTGGGGTGTTTGAAGAAGGGGGGCCATCCGTGACGTATCGACATCCGAGTAGGCCCCCCTTCTTCAAACACCCCAATTAAGTGGGTCCAGGGCCCCCGCCCTGGTGGGGTCGAGGGGCAAAGCCCTCGCGGGGTCTGGGGCAGCGCCCCAGGATCGCCCAGCGGCACGCCCTCCCCCCTGGGCGTTACATCCACGGGAATGCGCGTTAACCTTCGGGGAAACAGGAGGACAGGGCATGCCGAGAATTCCCCTCGTGGCCGTGGCGGACATGACGCCAGAGCAGGTTCGGGTGCATGAGGCGATGGTGAACGGGCCCAGAAAGTCCGCGCCGATTGGGCCGTTGGCCGTCGCGATGCACCGTCCCGACATGGCGCAGGCGATGTCGAATTTGGGCGTGGTGCTGCGGTTCAATTCCACCTTCGCGCCGCGGCTGCGGGAGTTCGCCATTCTGCTCACGGGCCGTTACTGGGATTGCCAGTTCGAGTGGGCCTCGCATGAGGCGGAGGCGCGCAAGGCCGGTCTGTCCGACGCGACGATTGAGGCGTTGCGGGCGGGTGGCCGTGTGTTTGGCGCGGCGGACGAGCAGGCGATTCACGATTACGGGACGGAATTGCTGACCCGGCACTTCGCCTCGGACGCCACGTACCAACGGGTCGTGGCGCTGTTCGGGGTGCCCGGCGCGGTCGAGCTGACGGGGTTGATCGGCTATTACGCCATGATCGCGCTGATGCTGAACGCGGCGGAGTTCGAGATTCCCGAGGGCATGACCCCGCCTTTGCCGCCGCGCGGCTGAACGAAAGGCATCGCCATGAAAATCAAATCCATCGACGTCCGCGTCCTGAAAGTGCCGCTGGAAAAGGAATACTCGGCGGGCGGGCGCTCCGTCGGCGCCAACTGGCACGTCATGGCCGAGGTCACGACCGAGGATGGGGTCGTGGGCTTCGGCTACATCGTCGCGCTAAACCACATGTTCATTGGCACAGTCGCCGCCGCGACGCGGGAACTGGCGCCGCTGCTGATTGGGATGAGCGTGGCGGAACCGGAAGCCGCCTGGCGCAAGCTGGCGAAAGCCGGCGACTGGGTCGGACCGGGCGGGCTGCTGCATTACGCGATCGCGCCGCTGGACATCGCCATCTGGGACGCCTTCGGGAAAACGCTGAACCTACCTGTATCGAAAATGTTGGGCGGGATGCGCGACCGGCTGCCCGTCTACGCCAGCGACGGGTTCTGGTACAGCCTCAGCCTGGACGAACTGGCCGAGTCCGCGAAGCGCGCCGCCGACGCGGGTTTCAGAGCGGTGAAGTTGCGTGTCGGTAATGAGATTACGCCGGAAGGCGAGGTCGGGCGTGTCAACGCCGTCCGCGACGCGGTCGGCGACGGGGTCTCGATCATGGTCGATGCGACGGAGACCTGGACCCTGACCCGCGCCATCCGCACCGGCAAGGCGTTGCAGGACGCGGGCGTGATCTGGATCGAGGACCCGGTCTCCCACACCGATGTCGTGTCCATGGCACGCGTGACCGAGGCTTTGGACGTCCCGGTCGCGACCGGCGAGCATCTCTACCAGATCGCCGATTTCACCCGGTTGCTGGAAGCCCGCGGCACCGGCGTCGCCCTGATCGATCTGGGCAGGATCGGCGGGATCACGCCGTGGCGGCACGTCGCCTCCATGGCGCACGGGTTCGGGGTGCAGGTCGGCGGGCACGTGCTGCCGGAAATCCACGTGCATCTTCTGACCGCCGTGCCGAACGCGCGGGTCGTGGAGTATGTCCCGCGCTCCTCCCGGTTGTTGCGGGCGATGCCGGAACTCGCCGACGGCGCCCTGGTCGTCCCGCCCGGCGGCGGGTTCGGGCTGGAACTGGACCAGGATGCCGTGCGGCGCTTCAGTGTGTAATACCGACGCTCCGAAAGATTGACCTATCGGGACGCTCTCTCCCCGTCGTCGCCCGGCTCGATTCTACCGTTTCAATGAAACATCGGATTGAAAATTCGATGTCTGGTACTGCCTCTCTTCGTCATGGACCGACCCGTGCGGGCCATGATGGGCAGGGGATTGGCTCTCCGATCCTTCCGCGCCCGCGCGGCCACGGCTACGCCCGTGCGGGCCGCGAAAAAGAACGGCCAACGCCGGCCTCGCGGAGCTCTGGCGTCAACCCGCTGGGGGGACAAACATGTACCCGACGCCGCGCACGTTGCGGATGCATTGCGGCTCGCCGGGATCGGCCTCCACCTTGCGCCGGAGCCGCATGATCCGGTTGTCGATGGCGCGGTCGAAGGCCTCTGCCTCGCGGTGCGAGGTGCTTTCCAGCAGCCACTCCCGCGTCAAAGGCCGGTTGGGATTGTCCACCAGCAGCTTCAGCAGGTCGTATTCGCTGGATGCCAGATGATCCTCGGTCCCGTCCGCCAACACCAGAATATGCCGCTCCAGATCCAGCATCGCGGTGCCGATCCGGCGTTGTCCGAGTTGCGCCGGCGGCGGCGCGGTATCGCCCGCGCGGCGCAGCACCGCGCGCACCCGGGCCAGCAGTTCCCGGGGCTCGAAAGGTTTCGGAATGTAATCGTCGGCGCCTGACTCGAGCCCCACGAAACGATCGACCGTGTCGGTCGCCGCCGTGAGCATGATGATGCCGACCCGGCTCGACCGTGCCCGCAGCCAGCGGGCCAGGGTGAAGCCATCCTCTGGCTCGCCGAGATGGACGTCGAGGATGGCGAGGTCGGGCATATTGGCCTGCGCGATTCGCTTAAGATCCGCGCCGGAGGCGACGGCCGCGACTTTCAGACCGTTTTTGCCCAGAAATTCGGCGACGACCTGACGTTGAAACGCCTCGTCCTCGACCAGCACGATTCTCAGCGGACCGTCCAACGCCGCGACTCCCCCAGCATTCCGTGGTCATTATCGCGCAACGCGCGGGATTTGCCAGCCCCCGGCGGCGCGGGGGTTGGCCAAATCGGGGGACCGGTCTCGGCACAGAGCCGCTTTTCTGGCCCTTCCGGTGGCCCGATCAAGTCGGGCCATGACGAAGAGAGGCCGTGCCAGACATCGAACTTTCATTCCATGGTTGTACGGCAGCGGCAAGGCCCCGCGATCAGGCGGTGAAGGTGAAGCGGCTGCCGGTGGTGCAGGCGATCAGCTTGCCCGGCAGCTCCCGTTTCGCGACATCCATGAAATTGCCGCCGGAGCAGTGCATCGGAATCAGGTGGTCGATATCGAATTTCTTCAGTTCGGCGACGATCCGCTCCAGGTATGGCAACTGCGCCGGGGCGAGGTGGAAGCCGCCGCACAGCGCGTGGATTTTCTCGACACCGGTCACCTCCTGCGCCCGTTTCAGCGTGTTGATAATACCGGCATGGCCGCAGGAGGTAATGACCACCAGGCCGCGATCGCCGAGTTTGAAGCAGGTCGCGTGCTCGTGCAGGTGCTGGTCGGGGACGGGAGTCCCGGCCAGTTCCTCGGCGGTGAAATGCGGGTCGGCGTAAGCGGAGATCGCGCATCCCCCGCCGTTCTTTTCGCCGAACACCACGAAGGTGTTCGGCAGCACCTTTTCCACGCTGACGCGCGGCACCGTGCCCGTGGTGAAGGCATGACCTTCGACGACGATCGGCAGTTCGGACAATACCGGTTGCACCCGCGCCGCTTTCAGGTCGCGCCGGTCGAGCATGCCGTAAGACTGAAACGTCCCGTCGTCCTGTCGTTGCAGGCGCTGACAGAACGCGTCCTCGCCGCCCAGATACAGCTTCAGATCGGCTTTCATCTTGTCGCGGTGTTGCTTCAGGAAGCCCAGCATGCCGCCGAGATGGTCCAGATGCCCGTGGCTGAGGATCAGCGCGTCGATGTTGCTCAGATCGGTCCCGAGGAGGCCGAGATTGGTGTTCAGCGCGTCTCCGGTGAAACCGAAATCCAGGAGGAAGCGTTTGGTCTCCTTACCCTTGGTGGACGCGAGGTGCAGCGACAGGCCCCATTCGCTTTGCAGGGTTTTGCCATTGAACGAGGCCGGGGCGCGGACGCGTTCGACGGCGACACCGGGCGGGACGGCCGGGGCGATGAAGATGTCGTGCGCGCCGTCCAGCAGCACCCGCATGGTCAGCGTGTCCACGACCGGCGCCGCGATCCGGATCCCGGCGGCGGCGGGATCGGCGACGCCGTAGCAGGCGAGGAACGCGCCGCTGGCGCCGGCGGCGTGGAGGAAGCCGCGGCGGTTCAACGTGGATGCCATGAGTGCTGTTCTCCGTTGAGGCGGAAAGTCGCCCGGCGGGTGGAGCAACCGGCGTGCCGGGGCCTTTCGTTAACCGCGAGCGTATCGAACGCGATCGCGGCTGGCAACGCGCGGGGATCGGGTCACGATGTCGCCGCGGGCAGGCCGGGCGGACTCGCGGGCGAAGGCCGCCGCCGTCTGGGTGACGGTGTCTTACCGTCCAAACCGAATGGCGCGGGATCGCGGAGCGCCGCGCGCGGGGTTTGCGCGCCGGCCACCGCGCGTTTCAGCCGTTCCAGCGCGCCGTCCGCCGGCGGGCCGCTCAGCCCGATCAGAAAATCCGCGATCAGCGCGCGGACAGAGGGCGGGTAGGTCTGGGCCAGGCGCCGGTAGAATCGCGACACGGCGCCCCGGTCCCGGGGATCGATCCCCGCGAGGCAGGCGGCGACGGCGGCGAACATAACGGGAGAGGCGGGCATCAGCGTCTGCATCCATCCATGGTCCGGGAAAAATCCGCCGCCGCCGCCGGTGTCAACTGAAAATACCGCCCATCGTTTTCCCTGGGCATCAACAAGCCCGAGGGGAGCCCGATATGCGGGGCGACATTTTGAAACCCCTTATCGACGTACCAGCGCAGCAAGGTCTCGCCGCCCTCTGGGGCCGCGTGCAGCCACAACCGCCCCCCCGGCGCCCCGTTCAGCCCGAGCGTCACGGCGATATCCAGTGTGGCGGAGGTGCGGAGTTGAGGGCGGCCCCGACCCTCCACCGCGTTTCTGGGCGCGGCCGTGACATACCAGACATAGACCGCGGGCAGGGCGAAATCCTGTGGCCAACGCTCATTTTCCAGCAGGGCGATCATGCCGAGGGGAAAATCGTCGGTGGCAAGGGAGAGTTGGAAAAGGCGGGGGCGGCGGACCACGCCGACGGCGAAGGTCAGGATCGGAATCTCCCAAAGCCAGTCCCAGTCGCGATCCGGACGCGTGGCATCGGCCCGGATGAAAGGCGCGTGAACAAGCGCCTCCCAACGGCGTGCCCGGAGGGAAGGCCGCAGGGACGGCCGGATTTCCCGGATAAGCACGGGAATGAAATGTCCCGAGGCCGCCGGGAGGCGTTTTACAAACGGCGTCAGCGCACTGATCCAATGGGCGATCTGAAATGTCTTTTTCGTCGCTCGCGGTTGAGCGAGGACGTGAAACGAAACGGGAACATGGGCGGTTGACGGCCGATTTCCAGGGGGCGCGCCGGAGAAAACGCGGGCCGGCCTCAATTTTTTCGGGCGGGCGGGCCCGATTTCCGTCCAGCGGGGCGCGTTTTGGCGCGGCGCGTGTTTCGTCGTCATCGCTCGACCCGGGCTGACGACCATGGAACGCTTTTTTTTGGGCACGCCCCAGGCTTCGGCATGGCCCGACTCGATCGGGCCACCGGAAGTGCCAGAAAAGCGGTTTCGTGCCGCGACCGGTCCCCCGATCGAGTCGGGGGATGACGAAGCAGGGGTCGGGGGGTGACGATGGCGCGGTGTCCGAAAAGCCGTTCGCTCGGAGCGGCGCGCGAAGGGCGGTGTCCGAAGCCAAAATGAGAACCGCCGATTTCCATCGGGGCCGCGTGACTCTCGGCGCGGGCTTCGCTACGAGTCGCGTTCCTTGTTCACAACCGGACCCCGACCGCATCCCATGGCCAGCAGCAACGATATCCGCGCCACCTTCCTCGACTATTTCGCCCGCAATGGGCACACGATCGTCGAGAGCTCGCCCTTGGTGCCGCGCAACGATCCGACGTTGATGTTCGCGAACTCCGGCATGGTGCAGTTCAAGAACGTGTTCACGGGTCAGGAGAAACGCCCCTACACGCGCGCGACGACGGCGCAGAAGTCGGTGCGCGCGGGGGGCAAGCACAACGATCTGGACAATGTCGGTTATACCGCGCGGCACCATACGTTTTTCGAAATGCTGGGGAATTTCAGTTTCGGGGATTATTTCAAGGAGTCGGCGATCCCTTACGCGTGGGAGTTGCTCACCAAGGATTTCGCGCTGGACAAATCCCGGCTGCTGGTGACCGTGTATCACGAGGACGAGGACGCCGCCGCGATCTGGAAGAAAGTCGCGGGTTTGCCGGACGACCGGATCATCCGCATCGCGACATCGGACAATTTCTGGCGCATGGGCGATACGGGTCCCTGCGGTCCCTGCAGCGAGATTTTCTACGATCATGGCGACCACATCCCCGGGGGGCCGCCGGGCTCGCCCGACGAGGACGGGGACCGGTTCATCGAAATCTGGAACCTTGTGTTCATGCAGTTCGAGGAAGGGCCGCCGGGCACGCGGGTTTCGCTGCCGCGCCCGTCGATCGACACCGGCATGGGGCTGGAGCGATTCGCGGCCATTCTGCAAGGCAAGCACGACAACTACGACACCGACACGCTTCGCGCGTTGATTTTGGCGTCGGCCGAGGCGACGGGGCAGGACCCGGACGGGCCGTTCCGCACCAGCCATCGCGTGGTCGCCGATCATTTGCGGAGCGTGTCGTTTCTGATCGCGGACGGGGTGCTGCCGTCGAACGAGGGGCGCGGTTATGTGCTGCGCCGGATCATGCGGCGCGCCATGCGCCACGCCACGATGATGGGGGCGCGGGAACCGGTGATGTACAAGCTGGTGCCCGCTCTGGTGCGCCAGATGGGCGCCGCCTACCCGGAACTGGTTCGCGCGGAATCCTTGATCGTCGAGACGTTGAAGTTGGAGGAAACCCGCTTCAAGGCGATGCTGGAGCGCGGATTGCATTTGCTATCGGACGAGGTGTCGCGTCTCGGCGACGGCCAGGCGCTGCCGGGCAATGTCGCGTTCCGCCTGTACGATACGTTCGGTTTTCCGTTGGACCTGACACAGGACGCGTTGCGCGAGCAGGGGCGGTCCGTCGATCTGCCGGGCTTTGAATCGGCGATGGCCGACCAGCGCGCCCGCGCCCGCGCCGCATGGGCCGGGTCGGGCGAGGCGGCCACCGAGCGCGTCTGGTTCGAGATCAAGGAGACCGCCGGCGCCTCCGAGTTTCTGGGTTACAGCACAGAGGCGGCGGAGGGCACGATCCTGGCCATCGTCGCCAACGGGGCGCCGGTGGCTGAGGCCGCGGCGGGGACCGAGGTCGCGGTCGTGCTGAACCAGACGCCGTTTTATGGCGAGAGCGGCGGTCAGGCCGGCGATTGCGGGGTTATTTCCGGGGCCGACGGGCTATCGATCCGGATCTCCGACACGCAGAAGAAACTGAGCGACCTGTTCGTCCATATGGGCGTGGTGGAAAGCGGGGTGGCGAAAGTCGACGCCGCCGTGGTCGCCACGGTGGAACATTCGCGGCGCCGCGCGATCCGGGCGCATCACTCGGCGACGCATTTGTTGCATGAGGCGATGCGGCGGGAACTCGGCACCCATGTGCAGCAGAAGGGCAGTCTGAACGCGCCGGACCGGTTGCGCTTCGACGTCAGCCAGCCGCGTCCTGTCACGGGAGAGGAGCTGGCGCGGATCGAGGCGATGGTGAACGAGAAAATCCGCGAGAACAGCGAGGTCTCGACGCGGCTGATGACGCCGGAGGCCGCGGTCGAGACGGGCGCGATGGCGTTATTCGGGGAGAAATATGGCGAGGAGGTGCGAGTCGTCTCCATGGGTCTCGGCGAGGACGGCAAGGGCGCCTGGTCGATTGAGCTGTGCGGCGGCACCCATGTCCGGCGCACCGGCGATATCGGCTTCTTCCGGATTGTCTCCGAGTCCGCCGTCGCCGCCGGTGTGCGCCGGATCGAGGCGGTGACGGGCGCCTCGGCCGAGGCGCTGGTGTTCGACACGCAGTCCCGCCTGAACGAGGCCGCCGGCATTCTGCGCGCGGCACCGGCCGATGTGGCGGAGCGGATTACGTCGTTGCTGGAAGACCGGCGGAAGCTGGAGGCGACGATCGCCGATTTGCGGCGGCAACTGGCGACGGGCGGCTCGGCCGCCGCGGTGGAGACGATCGCCGGGATTTCGCTGTCGGCGCGGGACATGGGGGAAACCCCGGCGCGCGACCTGAAGGGGCTGGCGGAGGCGATCGGCAAGCAGATGGGTTCGGGCGTGGTGGCGCTGGTGTCCTCGGCCGAAGGCAAGGGGAGCATCGTCGTGGGGGTCTCGCCGGACCTGGCGGGGCAGGTGAACGCGGTGGATTTGGTGCGCCAGGCGGCGGTGGCCATGGGCGGCAAGGGCGGCGGCGGGCGGCCGGAGATGGCGCAGGCCGGCGGGCCGGATGGCGGGAAGACGAAAGAGGCGCTGGACGCGATTCGGGCGGCGTTAGGGTAGCCGAGCCTGGGGGGGTAGGCCGGACCTGGCGCGGCCCCTCCCCGCTTACGCCGAGCGCACCAATGGCAGCTTGCTGCCGGCGACGGAGCGTTCGGCCAGAACTTCGCGGCGGAAACGGAAGAGTTTCGCGGGGCGGCCGCCGGTTTCCGTGGCCATGCCGCCGGTTTCCTCGACCAGGTCCTGTTGGTCGATCAGGCGGCGGAAATTTTGTTTGTGCAGGCGGCTGCCAGCCAAGGCTTCGACCGCGCGTTGCAGTTGCAGCAGGGTGAAGCTGGGCGGCATCAGTTCGAACACCACCGGCCGGTATTTGATTTTGGCGCGCAGGCGGGCGATGCCGGTGGCGAGGATGCGGCGGTGGTCGTGCGCCATGGGGGAACCAGGGGGAAGTCCAGGGGGTCCCTCGTCCGTTGCCTCATTTTCACCCTCGGGGGTGGGACCGCCCGCGTTGGCGCCGGATTCCGGGACGAGGCCGGCCTCCCAGAGCGTTTCGTAGCGTTGCAGGATCAGTTCCTCGTTCCAGCGTTCGTTTTCCAGGCCGAAATTGATCGCGACGCGGCGCCAGCGCTGCCGCCTTGTCGGAGTATCCGGCGCCGCTTCGGTCCAGTCGATCAGCCCCTGGGTGAAATGATTGGCGGCCTGTGCGGCCGCCGCGCGACGGTCCTCCCAGGGGAAAAACCGATACCAATCGCGCCACCCCGCGCCGGGATCGCCGGACACCGCGGCTTCGCGGGTCAGGCCGAGATAGCTGACGGAGACGATTCGCCGGTCCGATCCGCCGGTCCGGCCCGGGTCGGCGAAGGTGTAGAGTTGTTCCATGTAGCCGAGCGGATGGTGGGTCTGGCGTTCAACCCAGGTACGGAGGCTGGCCTGGAGAGAGCTTTCGTTGGACTCAAAGGGGCCGGAGGGGAGCGCGCGGCCTTTGTCGATGGTCAGCACGCGCGGCTCGCCCTCGGTCACCGCGACGATGACCGCGATCAGTTCGGCGGCGACGGAGGCCGCCTCACGGTCGGCGCTGAGGACAGGCATGTCAGGGTCATCGCATGACCGGACGCGGCTCGCCAGAGATATTCCGGTGACTCCTGGGACCGGGCCTGGATGGGGCGGGCGCGGGGTTCCAACGTGCCGCGGCGGCGGGGAAAAATTCCTCTGCCGGCCGCGGGATGCGTGCTTGAACATCCGGCGGCCGCGCGGTCTGATGTGGGCCCGCCGCGTTGAAAGGTGCCCTGTTCGCATGACCCATCCCTTGCTCGCCCAGGCGTCGTCGTATGGCGCGGAACTGACGGAGATCAGGCGCGATATTCACGCCCATCCGGAAATCGGGATGAACGAACACCGCACCGCCGATCTGGTGGCGCGGAAGCTGGAAGAATGGGGGATCGAGGTTCATCGCGGCGTCGGCCAGACCGGCGTGGTGGGTGTGTTGCGGAATGGGAACGGCCAGGCCTCCATTGGGCTGCGCGCGGACATGGACGCGCTGCCGATCCTGGAAGCGACGGATCTTCCCCATGCCAGCCGAACCCCTGGGCTCATGCATGCCTGCGGGCACGACGGCCACACGACGATGCTGCTGGGCGCGGCGAAGCTGCTGGCGGAAACGCGGGCGTTCAATGGCACCGTCAATTTCATCTTCCAGCCGGGGGAAGAGGGCGCGGGCGGCGCGCTGGCCATGCTGAAGGACGGGTTGTTCCAGCGTTTCCCGTGCGACTCCGTGTTCGGCATGCACAACCGTCCCGGCGTGGCGGCGGGGAAATTCATTATTGGGCAGGGCGCGCGTTACGCCGGGGCGGCGTTCTTCGACATCGACATCGTCGGCAAGGGCGCGCATGGCGCCCGGCCGGACGAGGGCATCGATCCCGCCATGGTCATGTTTCAACTGGGTTCCGCGCTGCAAACCATCGTGTCCCGGAATGTCTCGGCGCGCGACATCGCGGTGCTCAGCATCACCCGGGCGCATACGGGCGACGCGTATAATGTCGTGCCGGAAACGGCGACGATGGGCGGGACCGTGCGCACCATGCGGGCCGATGTGATGCAGACGATGGAAGCCAACATGCGCCGCCTCGCCACCAGCATCGCGGCAAGCTTCGGCGCGACGGCGAGTCTGTCGTTTCGCGAAATCGCCTCGCCGGTGGTGAACAATCGCGAGGAGGCCATCGCCTTTGGCGACGCGGCGGCGGAGATTGGCGGCGAGGCCGATCTGGACCGGAACGCGCCGGCCGTGATGGGCTCGGAGGATTTCGCCTATATGCTGGAGCAGGTGCCCGGCGCGCATATCGGGATCGGCAACGGCGAGTCCGCGGGGGTGCACAACCATCGTTACGATTTCAACGACGCCATCATTCCGCGGGGCGCCGCGCTGTACGCGGCGATCGTGGAGAAGAAACTGCCGAAAGGCACCGGCTGACAACGCGGGAGAAACGAACACATGGGCCGTTTGAGTGGAAAGGTCGCCGTCGTCACTGGCGCGGCGTCGCGCGGGGATGGGGTCGGCAACGGCGCCGCGACCGCGATTTTGTTCGCGCGGGAAGGCGCGAAAGTCGTTCTGGTCAACCGGAAGATCGAGCGCGCGAAACTGTTGGAAGACCATATCCGGGCGGAAGGCGGCGAGGCCACCGCCTTCGCCGCCAATGTCACGAAGCCGGAGGACGCCGAGGCGATGGCGGCTTTCGCGGTCGAGCGGTACGGGCGGCTCGATATTCTGCACAACAATGTCGGCATCGGCGGCACCGGGAACGCGGAAACGGTCGATCTCGGTTACTGGGACAAGGTGTTTCAGACCAATCTGACCTCGGCGCTGCTGTGCTGCCGTGCCGCGATTCCGCGGATGCGGGCGAATGGGGGCGGGTCGATCGTCAACGTGTCCTCGACCGCCGGGGCGATCGGGTTGCAGGGGTCCACGGGGGCGGTGGCCTATGTCGCGACCAAGGCGGGGTTGCAGGGGATGACCTTGTCGCTGGCCGCCGACTACGCGGCCGAGGGGATTCGGGCGAATTGTCTGATTGTCGGCACGGTGGCGACGCCGATGGTGGCGCATCTGGGCGAGGAGGCGCGCGAACGCCGCCGTATGTCGGTCGCGCTCCAGACTGAGGGCACGGGCTGGGATGTTGGCTGGGCCGCGGTCTTTCTTGGTAGCGACGAGTCGCGCTGGATCACCGGTGCGATGCTACCGGTCGATGGCGGATTTCTGTCGGTTCGGCCCTGGCCGCGTTGATCGTTCCGTGAAGGTCCTGGTTCTTGGCGCCTACGGGCTGATCGGCGCCGAAATTGTCCGGGACCTGACGCGGGCGGGCCACGAAGTAGTCGGGTTCGGCCGGTCCGCCGATCTGGGGCGGCGGCTGGTGCCTGGGATCGCATGGATCGGCGGCGACCTCGCGCGGATGACACGTCCAGAAACCTGGACCGCGGCGCTTGCGGGGGTGGAGGCGGTCGTCAATGCCTCCGGCGCCCTGCAGGACGGGCTGAAGGACCGGCTGACGGAGTCGCAAAACCTGTCGATCGCCGCGCTGATCCGTGCCTGCGAGGCGGTGGGCGCGCGGCGCTTCGTTCAGATTTCCGCCCCTGGTGCCGAACCCACGGCGGCCACCGCGTTTCTCCGCACGAAGGCGGCGGCGGATGCCGTCCTGCGCGCCAGCACCCTCGATTGGATCGTCCTTAAGCCTGGGCTCGTCGTCGGCGCAAACGCCTATGGCGGCACCAGCCTGCTGCGCATGCTCGCGGCGTTTCCGCTGATCCAGCCTTTGGTGTTGGGCGATCGTCCGGTCCAGACGGTGGCGTTGGCGGAGGTCGCGGCGGCCGTGACTCTGGCCGTGTCCGGACAGGTGCCGGGACGGCGGGATTACGATCTGATGGAGCCCAGACCGCGTGCTTTGCGCGAAGTGGTCGCGGCGTTCCGGCGATGGCTTGGGTTCCCACCCGCATGGGCCGCTCTCGATCTGCCGGACGCTCTGGGCTTCGCCCTGGCGCGCGGCGCCGACCTCGCGGGATGGCTGGGGTGGCGGTCGCCGCTGCGGACGACGGCGCTTCGGGTCATGGCGGAAGGCGTGACCGGCGATCCCGAGCCCTGGACGGCGGCGACGGGCCGGCGTTTTGGAAGCCTGGAAAAAACCCTGACGGCGCTGCCCTCCACTCTGCAGGAACGGAGTTTTGCCCGCGGGCGGTTGGTGTTTCCGATGCTGCTTGGGTTGCTTTCGATGTTCTGGCTGGCGTCCGGGGTTATCGGCGCCTGGCGGTTGTCCGAGTCGATGCGGGTGCTGGACGGCGTCATGCCCGAAGCCGCGGCGGGCGCGTTCGTGCTGGCGGGCGCGGCGGCGGATGTCGCGATCGGAGTCTGCTTGCTGGTCCGGCGCTGGACCCGGCCGGCGGCATGCGCCGCGATTTCGCTGTCGCTTGGCTACATGGCCGCCGCGACGGTTCTGACGCCGTGGCTCTGGAGCGACCCGCTGGGGCCGCTGGTGAAAATCTTGCCGGGGATCGGGCTGGCTCTTGCTGTGGCGGCGCTGGCGGAGGAGCGGTGATGGAAACGCTGATCCTGTTGCGCTGGCTGCATCTGATCGGCGCCACGGTGCTTCTGGGCACGGGCGCGGGAATCGCGTTCTTCATGGTCATGGCGCACCGGACCGGAGACGCCCGGATCGTCGCGCATACCGCGGGGATCGTCGTCGTCGCGGACTGGGTGTTCACCGCCTCCGCCGTCGTGGCCCAACCCATCACCGGGGCCTTGCTGGCGCATGGCATCGGCTGGCGGCTGACCGAGGGCTGGATCGTCCTGTCGCTGAGTCTCTATGTCCTGACCGGCCTGTTCTGGCTGCCGGTGGTGTGGATGCAACACCGGATGCGCGATCTGGCATGGGCGGCGGTCCGGGCGGGCGCGGACCTGCCGCCCGCATACCATCGCCTGTACTGGGCGTGGTTCGCCTGCGGCTTCCCGGCGTTTCTCTCGGTGCTGGGGATTCTGTGGCTGATGGCGGCGCGCCCGATGTTTGTCATACTGTAGCGATCGCCCGGCCGGCGCGCCCCGGTTGTTTCGACGCCTCTGGCGCGCCCGTCCGACATAATCTTACCTGATTACCCCTCTTCCTCAGCCGCCCAATATCCGGCACAAACCATGAACGAATGGCGATTTGACGGAGAATCAGGATGGCCCGCAACACGGTCCAATTCCAAAAGGGGCTCAGTGAGCCCGCTTTCGAGTGCCATTACGG
>CANJJS010000015.1 GCA_947474705.1 Acetobacteraceae bacterium
GCCGCGTTACCTCGCCGAGTTCGAGTATCGCTTCAACCGGCGATACGATCTCGCCGCCATGGTGCCTCGCCTTTGCTGGGCCGCCGCGCGGACCCCGCCGATGCCATACAGGCTCCTGAAGTTAGCTGAGGTTTATGGGTAATCAGGTAACCTTTTCCGGCGGGAAATCTGGACTAAGATACATGCGAGAGAACGGCATACGGAGCGAAAGCGTGGTGCCGCGGCCAGATGAGCGAGACCGTATCGTCGAGGCCTGGCGCCGCGATCATCCCAGGAAGGGGCTTCCAGCACCTTGGGTCTCGGAAAGATGGAGAGATGACGCGTGGGCGATCGCTCAAATCTGTAATCGTGAAGTCCGATTATCAATTGCACAGGTCCGCGCGATCCGAGACCTCGCGCAAACATATTCCGCCGGGCAAATCGCGAAACGCATCGGTGCACGCAATGCCGACCAGGTTCAACGTGCTATTGACGAGAAGACCTACGTGCGTGTCGTCTGACCTACCCGTCAGGATCGTGTCGGATCGATACCGGACCAGATTAACGTGTTCCCAAACACTTATTGCTGAGTTCCTTTCCCTTGCCCTCTAAACTCACCCATTGGTGTGTATAATAACAACAAGGCGCACTGCGACTTAATGTCGCAGTGCGCTATGGTATAGTACGAGGAGGAGGGGGCGAGCTATTTTCCCGTTAGCGTCTTTGGCTCGGGAACCGGACGAGCGCTGAATATGTAACTTTCAGCAAGGCGCCAAACAGTTGGGGAAGGCTGACGATATGGGTCGCGCAGTCGATCCATCATCCATGCGGGCAGGGTCGGAGGTAGTCGATTGTTTGGCATGGTACTATCTCATTCTGAGGGTTCAGTGAGCTGCGAAGCGGCTTCTACCCTTACCCTCATTTCCGAAATGGTGCTTGTTCGCCGAAGTTCAAGCCCGCAAACATTGGGTCGTCGGGCACGACCTCACCCGATACGAATGGATTTCTTCAATTTATCGCATCAAAAGCTGGGCCTCCCGATATGGCCCGGCAACTTCGCCGTCCATGGCCATTAAACTTCGCCCCGCGAAAACGCCCGCCTTGCCCCATGGCGGATATGCAACACGGTCACAACGCTCTCAGCCTCGTCAATCGCATAAATAATCCGATAAACATGACGCCGCCGTCCGTATAGCAAATGCCGTAATCCGCTGTTCTCCGGCGAACGGGACACCTCGCCGGACTACTTTCCAGACTGGTCACCGCGTCTTCCAATCCGTTGAACCAGGCAGCGGCCTCAACGGAGTGCATCGCATTGATCGTTCGAAAAATCAGCCGCGTATCGTCGATCGCGCGATCCGTCAGATCAACGCGTTACGCCATATTTCTCTCGCAGCGCCGCGAAGACCGCCCGGGCCGGCTGTGTGCGCCCGTTCTCCAGGTCCTCGAGCCCCTGCCGTATCCCCTCCGCCACATTCGCCGCCGCCGCGAGGTCCAGCAACCGCCGATACGCCTCCGCGTCCTGAACCACCGCCGCGGCCTTGCCGTTGACGGTCAACGTCACCGGGCGCCCGGTCTCCTTCAATTGCTTCAGGATTTCCGCGGATCGCGTGCGAAACGCGGTCATGGGTTGAGTGTCGTTGACGATGTCCACGGGCGGGTTCCCCAGATTACCGGGCACGATCCTACCACGGTCGGCTCGCTCGACCCAAGTTTCACGCGCGCCAATTCCCCCATACCCCACCAACAGCGTCATCCCCTGCCAAACACCGTCGTCCCTTTTTGCCCGCCTGTCGCCGCCGTCCGTTCCGGCCGCGCGAACGATCCGCGGCCGTCCAGGATTTTCCCGATGACATCGATTTTTCTTGTACTCTCACCTGGTATCCGCCACGGCCCCCGATCCTGAAGGTAGGCGGGTCGGCCCCCTCCAGGTACCGAACGGCCATTTTACTTCAGCCGGTGTCCCATTGGGCAACTGAACCTGGGTACCCTCAAACGTTTGACCAACACCCGCGCACGAGCGATCATGAACCGCCAGCCAGAGAGCAACGCCATGCGTTTCCCCATCCGCATCACCGAGAACCTGCTGCTCGAACCGGTCCTCCACATGTTCGGGGTCAGACCGGACACCAGCTTCGTCGAGCTCGACGACAAGAACCTGACCGTCTCCATGGGCCGCTGGTTCCACGAGACCATCCCGCTGAGCGAAATCTCCGCCATCGCACCCTCCGACTGGCCCTGGTGGGGCGGATTCGGCGTACGGCTCGCGCATCACGGCGTGGGCGTGGTCGCGTCCACAGAGGGCATCGCGACCCTCACCCTCAAGGCCGCGATGCATGTCCATATCCTCGCGACACGCATCGCGATGGAGCAATTATGGCTGTCGCTGGAGGACCCCGCCGGCTTCCTCGCGGCGCTCAGCGCGGCGACGGGGCTGGCGGTTGGACCGCACAAGCCCTTCTGACTGGCGCGGCCAAGGTCTCACCCCCCAATCAGAATCCCGGCCTCCCGCAACCCGGCGATCTCCGCCGCCGAATAACCATGCTCCGCCAGAATCTCCGTCCCATGCTGTCCCTTGGACGGCGCGACGGCACGCGCCCCGCCATCCTCGAACGGCGGCAGGCCGATCAGATTGGGCAAAGGCAGAGTTTCCGGCACCTCCGGATGCCGCGTCCAGGCCACCGCGCCGGACGCGGCGACATGCTCCTGCTTCAGAAAATCGGGATAAGAGTTCAACGCCTCGTGCATGATCCGGTTGGCGGTGAATTTCGCCGACCAGTTCGCCGTCGAGTCCGACGCCAGCAACGGCCGCAACACCGCGTCCAGCTCCGCCGCCCGAGGCTCGCGCCCATCGGCGGTGCGCAACGCCGGGTCGGCGCCGAAATCCTCCCGCCCCACGGCCTTGCAATACCCTTCCCATTCCCACGGACGCACCACGGTGATCTGCATGAACCCGTCCTTGGTCTGGTAAACCCCGCCCGGTGGAATTTGCGGACGGACCACTCCGCCTTCCAAATACGACGACATCAGCCGCACCACCTGCAACCCCGCCGCCGCCTGCATCAGGCTCGCGTCGATGTGCCGCCCCTTCGGCTCATGCAACCGCCCCATCAGCGCCGTGGCGAGCGCGCCGAACGAGTAAATCGCCGTGCTCATATCGATCGAGATGAAGGGGATACGGTGCGGCAACCCATCGGCGCCACGGTTCTCCGACATCATGCCGGTGTAAGCCTGAAGCACGGGGTCCATCGCGGGCCGCTCCGCCAGCGGGCCCTTCTGGCCGAATCCGGACACCGACAGATACAGGATTCGCGGCTCCTTCGCCGACACCGTGTCGTAGCCGAATCCGAGCCGGTCGATCACGCCGGGCCGGAACCCCTGCACGAAAATATCGGCCCCTTCGATCAACCGCCACAGCACCGCGCGGCCCGTGTCCTGTTTCAAATCCAGCGCGATCGAGCGTTTTCCGACATTGGACGGAATCGAATAAGCCGTGTGATCGCCATAGATTTTTCCGAGTCCGCGCGACCAGTCGCCGGTGTCCGTCGGCTCCACCTTGATGACGTTCGCGCCATACTGGGCCAGCATCATGGCGCAGTACGGACCCGCGACGCCCTGACTCAGATCGATGACTTTCAGGCCCTTATAGGGTGCCTCGTAGCTCATGGCTTCGTTTCCTCCTCCGGTTGAGGCATGTTAACCGGCGGCGCGCCCGATGCGCACCCCACCACTCAGGAGAGAAACCATGATCCACGTCCTCGCCGTCATCACCACCAAGCCCGGCATGCGCGCGCAGGTGCTCGAAGCCTTCCACGCGAACATGCCCGCCGTGCACGCGGAAGCCGGCTGCATCGAATATGGGCCGGTTGTCGATGCCGAGGCCTCGCCCGCCAAATACGGCGAAGACACGTTCGTCGTCGTCGAAAAATGGGAGAGCGCCGATCATCTGAAGGCGCACGCCGCCTCCGCGCACATGGCCGCTTACGCCGCGAAGACGAAGGAAATGCTGGCGAAGCGCGAAATCCACATCATGCAAAACGGCTGAATCGGACCGATCCCGGGGGCCGTCCCTCTGGCGAGGATGGCGCCAATGCGCCATCCTCCCTCCCACGAGGAAATGGGAGGGTACGATGGACCTGAGCCTGTCGGAACAATATCAGGCGTTGCAGGCGGAAATCCGCGCCTTCGTCGCCAAACACGGGCATAAATCGCCCAAGGTCGGCGGCGGAAGAAAGCGGCCGGACCAGAAAACCCTGGACTGGCAGAAAACCCTGCTGGAACACGGCTATGTCGGCCGCACCATCCCCACCGAATATGGCGGCGCGGGCAAACAGCCCGATGTCATGGAAGCCGCCGTCATCGCCGCCGAGTTCGCGCGCGCCAACGTCTATGCCGGTCTGACCAACCAGGGCGTTTCCATGCTGGTGCCAACCCTGCTGGAAGTCGGGACAGAGGAACAAAAGCGCGCCTATGTCGGCCCCACCATTCGTGGCGACCTGATCTGGTGCCAGGGCTATTCGGAGCCAGGGAACGGGTCCGATCTGGCGAACGCGCAGACCAAGGCCGAACTCGTCGACGGCAACTGGATCGTGAACGGCCAGAAAATCTGGACCAGTTCCGCCCATTACGCCGACATGATGTTCCTGCTGTGCCGTACCGAGCCGGAAAAATCCAAACACGAAGGCCTGTCCTACCTGCTGCTGTCGATGGACAGTCCAGGACTCGACCGCCGCCCGTTGAAAACCATGACGGGACGCAGCGAATTCAACGAAGTGTTTTTCACCGACGTCAAAGTCCCCGAAAGCCAAATTCTGGTTGGCCGCGGCAAGGGCTGGTACGTCGCCAACGTCACCCTCAAACACGAGCGCTCCATGATCGGCGACGCCGGCAAAATGACCGCCCGCCTCGAACAACTGATCGCGCTACTCGGCAAAACCGAAATCGACGGCGTCCCCCTGATCCGCCAGCCCGAATTCCGCGACCGGCTGCTGCGCCTGCAAGGCGAAACGATCGCCTGGAAAGCGCATAACCTCCGCCTTCTGACGGAGGCCGCGCAAGGCATCGATTCCGGTGTGAAACGCATGATTATCAAATACGGCGGCACCATGCTCGGCTTCCGCCTCTCCTCCCTCGCCGTCGACGCCCTGGGCTCCGCCGGCCTGCCCTTCGAATCCGCCGGCGAGGACGCCGAAGACGACGACGCCACCACCTGGAACATCGATTACATGTACGACGTCGGCCTGATGATCGGCGGCGGATCGAACAATATTCAGAAAAACATCATCGGGGAACGCGGACTCGATCTGCCGCGCGAACCGAAAGTCCAGACCGCCGCGGCGGTGGGGAGAGGCTGATGGAATTCGGATTAAGCCTGGAACAACGCCAGTTCGACGACTCGCTGCGCGATTTCCTGAAAGACCGGCTGCCAATGGAGCAACTGCGCGCCCTCGCCGAACCCGGCGGCGGCTACGACGAATCCCTGTGGAACGGTCTCTCTCAACTCGGCCTGCACGGGCTGATCGTGCCGGAACGTTTCGGCGGCGCCGGCCTTGGCATCCTCGACGCCGCCGTCTCCGCCGAAGCCCTGGGCTTCGCCGCCGCGCCCGTCCCCTTCGCGGGCACCACGGTCATGGCGCCGCTGGCCTTCATGCACAGCGCCACCGAAGCCCAACAAGACGATTATCTTCCAAATGTCGCCGCCGGCGAATACCGGATCGCCGTCGGGTTCGCCGGACTGGCGGGCCAGACCGGCGCCAACAACGCCACACTGGACGGCGCCAAACTCTCGGGCACCGTCACCGGCATCATGGATGCGGGCGCCGCCACGCATTATCTGATTTATCTCCGCGACGGCACCGCCGCGGTCGTCGAAGCCAACACCCCCGGCGTAACCGCCACCCAACACCGCGCCCTCGACCGCACCCGCCCCCTCGTGGACCTGCGCTTCGAAAACGCCCCCGCCGAAATCCTGTCCGCCGCAAACGACAAACTTCAGGCCGCCCGCACCGTGCTCAACGCCGGCCGCGTCGTCCTCGCCGCGGATACCCTGGGCGCCGCGCAAACCATGCTCGACCGAGCCGTCGCCTTCGCGAAGGAAAGAGTCCAGTTCGGCCGCGTCATCGGCAGCTTCCAGGGCGTCAAATACATGCTTGCGGACTGCGTCACCGCACTGGAACCCTGCCGCGGCATGGTCTGGTACGCCGGACACGCGCAGGACTCCCTGCCCGACGAAGCCAGCCTCACGGCCTGCCATACCAAAGCACACGTCCAGGATGTCGCCCGCGACGTCTCCCGCATGACCACCGAAACCCACGGCGGCATGGGCTTCACCGACCTCCTCGGCCTGCACTTCTGGTTCAAACGCATCGCCTTCAACCGCCAAATTCTCGGCGGCCCCGAACGCTGCCGCCAGGAAGCCGCGGAACTGCAGGGCTGGGCCTGAGACAGGGCCTTGGGGTTTAATCGCCGGACTCGCGGAGGCACTGGGGCGCTGCCCCAGGCCCCACGAGGGCTTCGCCCCTCGACCCCACCCCAATGGGCCTTGGGGGCTCGCCCTTGGAACCCCGGGGTGCTGGGTTTTTAAGAGAGGGCCATGCGAGGACGTTGAAACGCCTGAGATGGCCCTCTCTTAAAAACCCAGCAAATCGATCGCGGTCCAGGGGACGTTCCCCTGGCGGGTTCGAAGGGCAAAGCCCCTCGCGGGGTCCGGGACAGCGCCCCGGCGCCGCCACGAGTCCAGAGATTGCCCCAAAGCCGCGTCGCTGGTCTAACACCGCCTGCTGTTCAGGAGACGACGACATGACTGACAAACCGAATGTGCTCGCCGAGACTCATGGCCGTGTGGGTCTGATTCGTTTGAATCGGCCGGAGGCGTTGAATGCCTTGTGCGACGCCTTGATGCGGGAACTGGGCGCCGCGCTGGCGGTGTTCGACGCCGACCCGGAGATTGGCGCGATCGTGCTGACGGGCAACGAGCGAGCCTTCGCCGCGGGCGCCGACATCAAGGAGATGCGCGATCGCACCAATCCCTCCGCGATGGTGGAAGATTTCATTGGCACGAGCTGGGAGGCGGTTTTGACCGTCAAGAAGCCGGTCATCGCCGCCGTCGCCGGGTTCGCTTTGGGGGGCGGGTGCGAGCTGGCGATGATGTGCGACATGATTATCGCCGCCGACACGGCGAAGTTCGGCCAGCCGGAGATCAATTTGGGTGTCATTCCCGGGGCGGGCGGCAGCCAGCGCCTGACTCGCGCGGTGGGCAAGTCCAAGGCGATGGACATGATTCTGACGGCGCGGATGATGGACGCGGCGGAAGCGGAGCGGGCCAATTTGGTCTCTCGTGTGTTCCCGGCCGACCAAATGCTCGCGGAGGCGCTGAAGATCGCGGCGCGAATCGCCGATTTGTCCCCGGTCGCCGTGCAGTTCGCCAAAGCCGCCGTGAATCGCGCTTTTGAGACAACCTTGGTGGAAGGCGTCCGCCACGAACGCGCGTTGTTCTTGTCTCTTTTTGGCACTCCCGACCAGAAAGAAGGAATGGCGGCCTTCGTCGAGAAGCGTAAACCCGCCTTTCGCAAAGCATGAGAAAAACGGCGCGGCCATCCAGGGAAAAAATCGGCGGGAATCGTCATCTAAAAAGCGGGATTCCCCTCGCATATTCGCGCGCGACCGCCTATGTTCTTCACATATGTCGGTCCATGCATTCCCGGCGGCCGCGTCGCCAATCTCGTCTGTTCCACGCGCTCGTGTGGGGCGGCCTTTGCGCGCGCTGCTGATCAGCGACGATCCCGGCTGGATCGTGCCGGTGCGCGAAGCCGTGGCCGCCGCCGGCGGCGTGGTGGAAACCGTGACCGCCCGCGCGGCGATCGCCCGGCTCGCCGGACGATGCGACGATCTGTCGCATATCCTGGTCGACCGCCGGGGCGCCGGACCTCTGGTCGAAACCTTCATCGACCTGACAACGGACATCGCCAGCCCGGATATCGTGCTCCTGGTCCTCGACCCCGACGGGCCCGGACCTGGCGGGCCGCGGACCATTCTGACCCCCAGCCGCCGCTCCGTGGCCGCCGCGCTCGCGGTCCCCCATGTCCGGGCGGAAGGCAACGAGCCCATCCTGCCCGCCGCCGAATTGATGCGGGTCATGGACGGCGAGTTCATCCGCCCGCGCTACCAGCCGATCGTGCGCATGAACGACCGGACCGCCACGGCGGTGGAAGTGCTCGCGCGTCTCAATCATCCCGTCCATGGCGCCGTGACCCCGGACTGGTTCGTGCCGCGCTTCGAGGATTCGGGCCTCGCTTTTTCGCTCACCGATTTGATCTCCACCCATGCCTTTTCCGACCGGGCGGGCCCGCATTTTCGCGGTCTGGGCCTCGCGGTCGCCGTGAATTATCCGCTGAAAGTCCTGTCGCACCCGCTGGCCGCCGTCAGCCTGGACCGGAAGCGGGCCGCGCTGGGCCTGACCCCAGACCAGGTCATCGTCGAACTGACCGAAAGCCGCCCGGTCGAGGATTTCGTCACGCTCGGCCGGTCCATGGAAACCCTGCGAAAAATGGGCTACCGAATTTCGATCGACGATGTCGGCCCCGCGGTGAAGAACTTCGAACGGCTGCTGACGCTGCCCTTCACTGGCCTGAAACTCGATAAAAGCATTGTCCGGATGTTGGGATCTCTGGGGCCCGGGGCGGCGCAAGCGCCGCGCGCGATTGAACAAGCCCAGGCGAGGGGCCTGAACGTGGTCGCGGAAGGCGTGGAAACGCGTGAGATGTGGGACCGCCTGCTGGCGCTGGGTGTGCAGGAAGCGCAAGGGTTTTTCATTGCCCGCCCGATGCCCGCCGCCGCCATCCCGTTGTGGTGGGATGGCTGGCGCGCGGGACGCTGACGTCAGCGCAACGGAATCGCCTCCGCCGGACAGCGCCGCGGATCGCCGGCCCCTTCCCAAAGCCAATAAACATTCGTGCCGTCGCCGTTTACCGCGACCGTCTTATGGTTGCCGCGCGTGTCGATCGCATGGATCGTCACACGGCTGATCAGGCCGGTTTTCAGGGCGCGCATGTCGTCCACGGCCTCCAGCACCGCCTCGCCGACCGAAGCCCCTTTTTTCATATAAAGGACAATCGAGCGGGCGGTGCAGCAGCGGATCGTCATCTCGCCCGCGCCGGTGCAAGCGGCGGCACCAAAGCGTGTGTCGGCATAGGACCCGGCGCCGACGATCGGGCTGTCTCCCAGGCGTCCCGGGTATTTCCAGCCCCACCCGGACGTGCTGGTCCCCGACCCCACCGCGCCCGTTTTGTCCTGGGCCAGGAACACCGTGGTGTCGCGTCCCTTCTCCGGGTCGATCGCATGGCGGCACAGTTCCGCCAGCGGAATGTTTGGCCAGGCCTGTTTCTGCGCCGGTGTCAGCGTGCGGTCGAACCAGTCGCGCCAAACCCGGCGGGAATCCTCGATGAGATTTTCCGCTGGCGTGGCGCCGATTTCCTGGGCGAACCGGGCGGCGCCTTCTCCCACCAGCAGTTCGTGCGGCAGACGGCGCATGATCTCGCGCGCGACGCTGACGGGGTGGAGGTAGCCTTTCAGCGCGCCGACCGCGCCGGTGCGCAACGTAGTGCCGTCCATCAGACAGGCGTCGAGTTCCAGTTCGCACAGCAGGTTCGGCCAGCCGCCGCGGCCGACGGTGCGCACGGTGGGATCGGCCTCGATGGGGCGGATCCCGGCTTCGATGGCGTCAAGCGCGGCGTGGCCCTGTGTCAGCAGGCGGGCGGTGGTGGGAACGCCCAGCGTGCCTTCGTTGTTGGTGAGGAGGATCATTGTGGGCGGACTCCGGTGGCGGCGTATTCGTGGCAAAGCCGGTCAGGGGTATCGACGGACGCCCAAACCCCGCCACCGCCGCGGCACCGGACGAGAGCCGGCGGGTGGGCTTTGGCTGCTTGCGCGCCCGCCGTACGGGCGCCCATTTCCGGGTCCCGGTTCGAACGGTCGCTCACGACGTTCCTCTCGAGGTTACCCAAGCATGGCGATCGCGGTGGTGAGAAGTCCGAGGACCAGGTTGATTCCGATCAGCTTCCTGATCGAGTCGAGCGGTCCAGGCCCGGGCGCGGCGCGAAAGGCTTTGTAGGGGCCGAAGAAAAGCGCGGCGAAGATCGCGGCCATGAGCAGGCCAAGGAGCAACATGGCATGAATGTTCCAGCGCAAACCGGCCATGCCGCCGAACACGCCGAAAATCATGGCGAAGCCGGTGATCAGGATCAGCGGCATGGCGTGCCACACGATCAGGAAGAAACGCCGGAAAACCTGACCGTGCAACGCGATTCGTTGCGGCGGTTCAAGGACGGAGAGGCTCGGGCGCAGGATCAGATAGGCGAAGAACATACCGCCGACCCACACCACCGCCGATAACACATGGACGGCCTTCAAAACTCCGAGCAAACTCATGGGACCCCATTTTCTGTTTGGCTGGTTCGCCAGGGACGGCGGACCGCATTATCCTGACGGAAGAACACTGAAGAGGTCCAGGATGACGACTCCCTTGGCGGGCATCACCGTGCTCGATTTCGGCCAGATCTTTCAAGGCCCCTATGCCACCATGTTGATGGCCAAGGCGGGCGCCAACGTGATCAAAATCGAGCCGCCGCGGGGCGAACCGCTGCGCCGCCGTGTCCTGGCGACCGGTGGCGACACGACGTTGCCGATGGCGATGCTGAACGCCAACAAGCGCGGTGTGACGCTGAATTTGAAGTCGGAGCGGGGAAAAGAACTGCTGCGCCAGATGGTGGCGAAGGCCGATGTCCTGCTGGAGAATTTTTCTCCTGGCACGATGGACGGGCTGGGCGTGGGCTACGAGGTGCTGAAAAAGATCAACCCTCGCCTGGTCTACGCGACCGGCACGGGCTACGGCATCAGCGGGCCGGACAAGGACAATTTGGCGATGGATTTCACCATCCAGGCCAACTCCGGGATCATGAGCGTGACCGGCGATCCGTCCGGGCCGCCGATGAAGGCGGGGCCGACTCTGGTGGATTTCATGGGCGGGATTCACCTGTACGCGGGCGTCATGACCGCGCTGTTCCACCGCATGGCCACGGGCGAGGGGCAGCTTGTGGAGGTCGCGATGCAGGAGACGGTCTATCCGTCGCTCGCATCCAGCTACGATTATTTTTTTCGCACCGGAAACACGCCGCCGCGCGCGGGGAACCGGCAGGCGGGCCTGTCCAGCGCGCCCTATAACGCCTTCCCCACGATCGACGGCCATGTCGCCGTCCACGTCGTTACGGAAGAGCACTGGCCGAACCTGCTGCGCGCCATGGGCCGCGAGGATTTGCTGGACGACCCGCGCTTCCAAAATCATCCGCTCCGTGCCGCCAACATGGAAGCGACCGAGGCCGTCGTCGCCGAATGGACCAAGGACAAAACGAAATACGAGGTCGCCGCGATCCTGAAAAAGGCTCGCGTGCCCGGCGCGCCCGTGCGCAACGCGATGGAGGTCATGAACGACGCGCACATGCACGAGCGCGGCATGTTGCAGCACGTCGATCACCCCTCGCTTGGCGACGTGATCCTGCCGAATTCGCCCTTGCGGCTGCATGGCGCGGACCGGCCGGCGGCGGTGCCCAGTCCGACGCTCGGGCAGCACAACCAGGACGTTTACGGCGACTGGCTTGGCCTTGGCGCCGAGGGCGTGGAAGCGTTGCGCCGCGACGGCGCGATTTAATACCGGAGCGGTTAAAGATTGCCTCTCTCCTTCGCCGCCGGCGGGGGAGGGGGGAGCGGCCATCGAAGTTCCATCGGCCTTTACGCGGCGGGCACCTCCAGTCTGTTCGTGTGAAAAATTCTGGACATTCGTGTATTCAGCCGTGAACAAGAAGCGTGTCTTCCGCATGCTTTTCGATCGCGATGCAGGCGGCCATACGCCCAGGCTCAGGGTAGTGTTCGGGTGGTACGGTGGCTAAACAGCCTTCGCGGCGGCGCGAACAACGCGGGGCGAAGGCGCAGCCTCGCGGCAGGCGTCGCATATCCGGCGGACTGCCGGGGATCGCGTCGATATCGCGGTCGCGCGGCTGTCCATGGACTGTGGAGGCCAGCAACCCCGCCGTGTAAGGATGCAGCGGGGCCGCCAAAATACGCCCCACCGGCCCGCTTTCGACGATACGTCCGGCATACATCACCGCGACGGTATCGGCGATTTCGGCCGCGACGCCCAGGTCGTGAGTCACGAAAATCATGCCCATTCCAAGCTCGCGCTGGATTTTTCGTAACAAGATCAGAACCTGAATCTGCACTGTCGCGTCCAGCGCCGTCGTCGGTTCATCCGCCAGCAGCAGGCGTGGGTCGCATGACAGTGCCATCGCGATCATTGCCCGTTGCCGCAACCCGCCCGACAATTCGTGCGGATACGCATCGAGCCGCCGTTCCGCCGACGGAATTCGCACCAATTCGAGAAGTTCCAGCGCCCGTGCCCAGGCTTTCGCGCGATCGCAGCCGGTGTGGCGCCGCACCGTTTCGCCAATTTGCTGTCCGATCGTGTAAACGGGATCGAGCGCGGTCATCGGTTCCTGGAAAATCATCGACACCTCGCCGCCCCGCAGATCGCGCAACGCCTTTCCGCGCAATGCCAGCACATCGCGCCCGGCCGCCCGTACCGTCCCCTCGATCTTCGCCTGGACCGGTAACAGCCGCATCAGCGCACGTAACGTCACGCTTTTGCCAGAACCCGACTCGCCAAGGATGCAAAGCACCTTGCCGGGATTGACCGTGAAGCTGACGCCGTTGACGGCATGTACCGTGTTTTCGCGGCCCACGAAGCGGACATGCAGGTCGCGCACCTCGGCCAAAGGTTCCGGAGTGGTCATGACATTGCTCCCGCGGCGCTGTGGCCAGACGCAGGGTCCAGCATGTGACAGGCCGCGATATGGCCCCCACCCATGGCGGACAGCGCCGGCTCCGATGTGGCGCACAGCGGCTCGGAGTAGGCACAGCGCGTGCGGAACCGGCAGCCGGAGGGCGGATCGATCGGATTGGGCGGATCGCCGGTGACCGGTGGCTCCTCCATCCGGCGCGCGGGATCCATGGACGGACGCGACGCCAGCAGCGCCCGCGTGTAAGGATGCCTCGGATGGGAGAAAATCTCGTCGACCGGGCCGAGTTCGACGATTTTTCCCAAATACATGACCAGCACACGGTCGGAAATATAACGCACGACATTCATATCGTGACTTATGAACACGTAGGTCAGATTGAACTGCCGCTTCAGGGCACGCAGCAAATTCAGTACCTGTGCCTCGACGGACTTGTCCAAAGCGGAGACCGGTTCGTCCAGGATCACCATGCGCGGATTGGTCGCCAGCGCCCGCGCGACGTTCACCCGCTGCTTCTGCCCGCCCGACAATTCATGCGGATAGCGCGGGCCGAACTGGTCGGGGTTCAACCCCACCTTCGCCAGCATATCCCGCGCGATCTCCCGCGCCTTCGCTTTTGGCTCGCCTTGCACAAAGGGTCCGAACGCGACGGAATCCCGGACGGGCATCCGTGGATTGAGCGAGGAATAAGAATCCTGGAACACCATTTGCGCCTGCCGCCGCAACGCCGCCACCGTGATGCCGCGGGGCGCGTCGACCTGGTCGCCATCGAACACCAGTTCCCCCGCGTCGGGCCGGATCAAATGCAACAATAACCGCGCCAGCGTCGACTTGCCGCATCCGGATTCCCCGACAACTCCCAAAATTTCGCCTTTACGCACATCGAAGGAGACACCGTCGACCGCCTTGACCGCGCGTCCGCCGGCGCCCTTGATCGGAAAATGGCGGCGCAGATCCCGCACGATCAACAATGGCTGCTGTTCGCCGCCACGGTCGCGAGGGTCGAGGTCCGGTGACATATCCAAAGGTGACATCGCATTACATCCTGACATCCATGGCCTGACGCAGCCCATCGCTGACCAGGTTGAAACAGATCGAAGTGATGAAGATCGCGACGCCCGGCAGCGCGCACACAACCGGCACGACATAGATCGACTGCCGCAACGTGCTGAGCATCAGGCCCCAGTCCGCCGTCGGCGGGCGTACGCCAAGGCCCAGAAACGAAAGACCCGACGCCAGCAAGATCGATACCGAAACAAGAGACGAGGCGTAGATGAAAACCGGTCCCAAAACATTGCCCAAGACGTGATGGCGCACGATGGTCATCGTCCCGGCCCCGGTCGCCCGCGCCGCTTCGATGAAATCCAACGCCCGCACCTGGGTTGTCGCGGTTTCCGCCACCCGGCACATCGGCGGAATGAACACCAGAGTCAGCGCCAGCATCCCATTCGACATGCCGCCGCCCATCGCACCGGAAATCGCGACCGCCAGCAACACCGAGGGGAACGCGTAAAACACGTCCATGGTCCGCATGATCCCGGTATTGACCTTGCCGCCCATGAACCCCGCGATCACGCCCAGAGCACCGCCGGCGCAGGTGGCGAAAATCACCGGCACGATCCCCATAAGTAACGATACCCGCCCGCCATATAACAACCGGCTGAGCATGTCGCGTCCCAGCTCGTCCGTGCCCAGCAAGTGACCGCGCCAGCCCATCGGCTTCAGGCGGCCGATAATCGATTCCTTGTACGGATCGAACGGAGCCAGCCAGGGCGCGAGGACCGCGGACAGCACGATCAGGAGCACCATCGTGCCAAAGAACACGGTCGCTTTGTCATGCCGCAGCCTGTATCCGACGGACTGCCAATAGCTTCTTATGCGGGTTTCCGGCGCTGCCTGATCTTCGTGCGGCGACACCGCGGAACCCGGGAAAACAACGGTTTGAGACATGATACGAAACCTTTCTTCAGCCGCGCCGGATCCGGGGATCGATCAGGGATTGTAACAAATCGACGACGAGATTGATCGTCACGAACGCCACCGCCAGCACCAGAATGGTGCCCTGCAAAACCGGCACGTCGCGATTGACGATCGCCTTGCTGAGCAAAAAACCGCTGCCAGGCCAGGTGAAAACGGTCTCCACCAGGATCGATCCACCCAACAGATAACCGAACTGAAGGCCCATGACGGCGAGAACGCCGGGCAGCGCGTTCTTCACGACGTGACGGATCACCGCCATCTCGCCCAGCCCCTTGGCACGCAGCGTCTGCACGAAATCCTGATTGCGCGTCTCCGCGATCGCCGCCCGCGTGGTGCGGGCGATGATGCCGATCGGAATCATCGATAGCGTAATGACCGGCAAAACCAGGAACCGCGCGTCGCTCCAGCGCCAGACACTGAACGCGTCGGACCCTTTCGGTCCCATGCCGGTCGCGGGCAGCCAGGACAATTCCACCGCGAACACGATGACCATGACAATCGCAAGCCAGTAATTGGGCAGGCTGACACCGAACACCGCGATGCCCGTCACGCTCCGGTCGACCACCTTGCCGGGAAAACATCCGGCCAACAGACCCATCGAAAACCCGATGGAAAAGGCGAGCGGAATGGCGAACACCACCAGCATGCCGGTGTTGCCGACGGCCATGACGATTTCGTCGAAAACCGGGCGGCGAGTGGCGATGGACATCCCGAAATCGCCGGTGACAACCTTGCTCAGCCAAATCGCGAACTGGATGGGCAAAGGTTTATCGAAACCATAGGCTTTCTTGACGATCTCGATCGTCTCGGCCGTCGCGTCCGGCGGCAAAATGGTTTGCAGCGGATCGCCAGGCGCCAAATACACCAGAGAGAAACAGACCACGCTGACCCCAAAGGCAATTGGGATCGCATAGAGGATGCGTTGCAGAATATACCTGGTCATGGCGCGACCGTCACGGGTGTCAGGTCCTGGAACCAGCTTTGCGCCTGGACAAAACCCTTGACCTTCGGCGACATCGCGCGCGGATTGAGATCGTGCGCCACGAAAATCAGCGCGGCCTCCTCGCTCATCAATTCGTGAATCTTCGTCAGCAACACCAGACGTTTGGCCGGGTCGAACTCCGCCATGGCGGCGGCGATGAGACCGTCCATCTCGGGGTTGCTGTAATGCCCCCAATTGGCGCCCTTGGGCGCCGCCGCCGCCGACCAAACGTGACGCACCAGCGCGTTAAACGGATCCTGGCCGGAACGGCTGACATTGATGCCGCTGATTTCCGGGAATTTCTCGACACCGGCACGAGTGATATCCAACAACGCGTTCCAGTCCATGGTCTTCAACGTAACCTGGAAGCCCACTTCTTCCAGGTTGGATTTGACAAGCTCGTTCATCGGCAGCGGTTGCATCTGACCCGACCCGGACGTGGAAATCGCGAAGGTGACCTTGCACGGCACACACCCCGCTGCCTTCAACAACGCTTTCGCCTTCGCCGGGTCGTACCCGTAAATTCTGGGCTTTCCATAATACGGTGTCGAAGGCGTGGCCGTGGCGAAACCTTCCAGCATCAAACCATTCAACATTTCCTTCATGTCCGCGCGGTTCAACGCATGGTTCGCCGCCTGCCGGACCCGCTTGTCGGTGAAAGGACCCTTCGCGAAATTTAGCTGATAGGTCCAGTTATGAGGATACGCATTGGTGACAACGGTCATCCCCGAGGACTTCAACCGCGCCACCGCGTCGGGCGAAGGCGCCTCGATCCAGTTCACCTGACCCGACAACAACGCCGCCGTGCGCGTCGAAGCCTCCGGCATCGGCACCAACACGAGACGATCCTGTTTCGGAATCCGTCTGGTGTCCCAATACTCCTTGTTCGGCAGCAACTCCATGCGCTGATGCGCCGTCGCCCTGTCGAAGCGATAAGGCCCGGTGCCAGAGGGACGCGCGGCATAATCGACCCAGTTGTACCTGACCTCCCGCGCCCGGCACTGGCTGATCATCATCACGTAGCTCATGTTGAACTGAAATAATGAATCGACGGTTTTGGTCGTAATCGCCACGGTCAGATCGTCGATCTTTTCCGCGCTGGCGAAATTCGTCAGATAAGCCCGAGCCTGCGCGAATTGGTTCGGGTCGAATTCGGGCGCCTTGTCGTTGGTGGAACGGTTCATGTTCCAGACGACATCGTCCGCCGTGAACGGGCAGCCGTCATGGAATTTCACCCCCGGACGCAGCTTGAAAATCCAGCGTTTCGGATCCTTCGGGTCCGCGGCCCATTCGGTGGCGAGGCCCGGACGCAACTCCGCGGCCGTTTGTCCCTGCGACAGATCCCAGAGAATCAACGTGTCGTAAAGACTATATCCCACGAAACGATAGCCCTCGAACCCCTGATCGGGATTGCCCGTCACGATCGGCAGATCGCCCGCCGTCATCCCCACCACCAATGTCCCCTGGGCTTTTGCCCCCGTGGCGCCAAGCACCAGACCGGCACCCAAAAGAACAGCACCGGCGGCCCGTGTTCGCGTGCGTTTCGACATGATATGCAACCTTATCGGAAGAATTCAAGGATCGACGGAAATCGTGGTGAGGTCCTGGAACCAGCTTTGCGCCTGCACAAAACCCTTCACCTTCGGCGACATCGCGCGCGGATTCAGGTCGTGCACCACGAAGATCATCATGGCCTCGTTGCCCAGTAGCTCGTGAAGTTCCTTGAGCAAGGCGAGACGTTTGGCGGGGTCGAACTCGGTGAAAATCTGGCTGGAGAGCCTCTCGCTCTCCGGTGTGGCGTAATGACCCCAGTTCGGCCCCGCCGGCGCCCAATAAACCTTGGACGCCTGCTTGATGATCGCGTTGACCGGATCGAGCAGGCCGCGAGAGAAATTCAACCCGTCGTAATTCGGGAATTTGTCGACGCCCGCGCGATAGATATCCAGCAACGCGTTCCAGTCCATGGTCTGGATCGTGACCTCGAAACCCGCCGCGTCCATCTGCGACTTCACAAGTTCGTTCATCGGCAGCGGCTGCATCTGCCCGGAGCCCGAGGTCGAAATGCCGAACGTCACCTTGCACGGCAGACAACCCGCCTCTTTTAACAACGCGCGGGCTTTCTCGGGATCGTACGTGTATTTCGGCGGATTGCCGTAATAGGCGACCGACGGCGGCACGATCGCGTGATCCTCGATGGCCGTGCCACCCAACATCTCCACCATATCGGCGCGATTGATCGCGAGATTGGCCGCACGGCGAATCCGGACATCGGTGAAAGGCCCACGCGCGTGGTTCAACATATAAGGCCAATGATGCGGATAAACATTGGTCACCACCGCCATCCCCGAGGATTTCAACCGCGGAATCGCGTCGGGCGAAGGCGCCTCGATCCAGTTGACCTGCCCCGATAACAATGCCGCCGTCCGGGTCGAGGCCTCGGGCATAGGCAACAGAACCAGGCGGTCGTGTTTGGGAACGCGCGACTTGTCCCAGTATTCGGTGTTCGGCAGCAACTCCAGCCGCTGATTGGCGACGAATTTGTCGAAGCGATAAGGGCCGGTGCCGGATGGCTGCAAGGCATACGCCGCCCAATCGCCATTCAACGCCTTTAACCGGCACTGACTGACCATCAGCACATAGCTGAGGCTGTACGGAAAGAGCGATTCGACGAAATTGGTTTCGAACGCGACGGTCATCGCGTCGACTTTTTCAACCGATTTAATGTTGGTCAGAAAGGCGCGGGTGTAGGCGAATTGCTGGGCGAAAAAATTGGGCGATTTCTGATCCATGCGGAACTGAAAGTTCCAGACGACATCGTCGGCGGAAAACGCGCAGCCGTCGTGAAATTTGACGCCCTCGCGCAGTTTGACGAGCCAGCGCCTTGGGTTTTCCGGGTCGATGCTCCAATTCTCCGCGAGTCCGGGACGGATCTCCGAGGCGCGATCGGATTTCGAAAGATCCCATAATGCAAGGGAGTCGTACAAATTGTAGCCCACGAACCGGTAACCCTCGAATCCCTGATCCGGGTTGCCCGTGGTGACGGGAATGTTGCCCGCGGTCATGCCAACCACGAGCGTCCCCCCGGCATTCGCCGGTGCGGGCTGGGCCTGCGCGAAACCCAATGCGGCGAGCGATGTAAGAAGGGCACGTTGGATGTTCACCTGAGATCTCCTGACGCATTGGTAGGCGAATGCTGCGTTGCAACATGCATGCCAGATATGCCAGGGACAAAAATGCCACGTGCGTGGGCGTCCGAGCGTCGTGAGATATGGTTGGATGCCAATTTTGATTAAAATATAGGCGAATATGACTAAATACGCGCCGTCTCGTTAATCTGTGGCTCGCGTTTAAAAAATATGATTAAAATATAATCAAATCAAACCCAGCGCAGAAAATTTCCGCAAAATCCAGGCGGCTGCCTGAAAATTGAGCGGGTGGCTTCGTCGACTCATGCCTCAATCCGGCGCCGCATGGGTCAGCGCGGGGCGGGGCGCCAGAAGGGCGGACGCGCGCGCACCGGATCCAGCAGCGACCAATCGCCCTGGTCCACGACATGGCCCTTGGGGAAGGGCGGGCGGGCTTCCAGGCCCAGCGACACCATCACCCGGGGGTCGCGATAATAGCACAGCAGAACGTTCCGGGTGAGAACCGCCACCGGGGTGCCCCCGTCCGCGCGCAGCTTCGCCGCCACCTCTGCCCGGCGCGCGGGAGAGAGCGCGGCGAAAGATCCACCCGCATGGGTCCGTAGCAATGCCAGCGCCACGCGCACGGGATCGGTGTCGCGTTCCAGACTGTTCAGAATATCGGCGAAAATCGCGTCGTCGTCCGCGCCGGGCACCTTGTACCGTGTGCTCGCCGGCACGACGATTCCCGCGAGGCAATGGAAATCCGCGATTTCCGCCGGGGTCAAAGTCTGATCGGTCATCTCGGCCTCAATCGAACAGGGTTGCCAGGCGTTGCTTGATTTTATCGGCGATATAAAGCGCCACGGCCTGGATGGTGGAGGTCGGATTGACCCCGCCGGAGGTCACGAAGACGCTGCCGTCGACAATGAACAGGTTTTTCACATCGTGACTCCGGCCCCAGCCGTTGACGACGGAACGTTCCGGATCGTGACCCATGCGCGCCGTGCCCAGAAGATGCCAGCCGCTTAAAGGCAAGGGGCGGATCACGCCGACATGGCGCGCGCCGGCGGCGTCCATGATCTCGCGCGCGCGGGCCACGGCGAAATCCAGCATGCGGTTGGTGTTGTCGCCGATCGTATAGTCGATTTTCGGCGCGGGAATGCCGTGGCGGTCTTTCAGCACGGGATCGAGCGTGACGCGGTTATGTTCTTCCGGCAGATCCTCGGTGCAGACGCCGACCGTCAGGCGGTGGCCCATCAGGGCGCGAAAGGCGTCGTGGTGGCCGTCCCCCCAGGGCACGAGGCCGGCGGCTTCCGTGTTCACCGCTTCCGTCGCCACGGGCATGCCGCGGTTGAACTGGAAGTTGAAGCCGCGGACGAAGTCGCGATCTTTGCCGGTTTCGTAGAATTCCTGGCTCCAGATGCACAAGGGCGGGCCGCGATGGCCGTCCATGGGTTCGTCGACATACCCGTAGATATGCGACCAGGGATGGAACATCAGATTTTTGCCGACCAGCCCGGAGGAGTTGGCGAGCCCGCTCGGGAATTTTCCGGACACGGAGTTCAACAAAAGCCGCGGCGTGCCGACGCCGTTGCAGGCGAGGATCACGACCTCGGCGCCCAGGAACTGTTCGACGTCGTTGGCGTCGTAATAAATCACGCCATTCGCCATGCCGTCCGGCCCGACCGAGATCTCGCGCACCCGGCAGTTCGTGCGCAGTTCCACGCCCGCCCGGATCGCGGCGGGCCAATAGGTGATGTCGGTGCTGGCTTTCGCGCCTTGCGCGCAGGCCGGTGTGCAATGGCCGAGATTGATGCAGGGCGCCCGTCCCTCGTACTCGGTCGTGGCCAGCGCCGTGTCGGAGGGCCACCAGTGCCATCCCAGCTTGTTCATGGTCTGGGCGATCTTGGTCCCGGAGCGGCCCAAGGGGAGAGGAGGCATGGTGGGCTGGTGTGGGGGATAGGCCGGATCGCCGGCGAGGCCGGAGGTGCCCATCATCCGGTCGTTCTCGGCGAAGAACGGGTCAAGCGTCTGGTAATCGATCGGCCAGTCGTCGGCCACGCCGTCCAGGGAGCGGACGCGGAAATCGGATGGGTGCAGCCTGGGATAATGCGCGGTGTACATCACCGTCGAGCCGCCGACGGCGTTGAAATTCACCACCTTGATCGGCGAGGCATCGTCGTTGATTGGATAATCGCTGGGCCGCTTGCGGATATTCGGACTGGTGGCGAAATCGCGGAACAGCCGCGAATCGTAATCGGTCCCGTTGGTCGGGTAGTCCGATTGCTTCATCCAGTCGCCTTGCTCAAGGCAGACGATCCGCATTTTCGTGTCGGCGAGGCTCCAGGCCACGGCGGCGCCGGATGCGCCGGATCCGACGATGAGAACATCGACTTTATCGTTCACGGCGGTTCTCCTTTTTTCCGCGGTGCCGGGAACCGCGCTTACCCGGCCGTTGCATTGTCCGATGTTCCGTCAATGGACCGGCGTGCCCACGATTTGCGTGCGCCGCATGATCCGGCGAAACGGACCGGCGTCGTGCACGGCCAGATGTTTCGTGGCGCGATTGTCCCAAAAGGCGATCGATCCGTTTGTCCAGCGGAAGCGGCAGGTGAATTCGGGACGGTGGCCGTGTTCCAGCAGATATTCCAGCAAGGGTTTGCTCTCTGCCTCGGTCCAGCCTTCGAACCCCACGGTGTAGGATCGGTTGACGAACAGCAGTTTGCGTCCGGTTTCGGGATGGGTGCGCACCACGGGATGGACGGAGATCGTTTCGCGCCAGTCGGAATCCTCGCGCACCTTGGTCGATCGCAGCGCGTTCATGCCGGCCTGGGGACCGGCGACCATGCGATCGGTGTGGATCGCTTTCATCCCTTCCAGTGTGCGTTTCAGCCCGTCCGACAGCGATTCGTAGGCGAGATACTGGTTCGCGAACAGCGTGTCCCCGCCATAGGGCGGCACTTCGATCGCATAGAGGATCGCGCCCATCGGCGGTTCGGCGGCCATGGTGGTGTCGGCGTGCCAGTCCTCGCCCACGATCTTCTTGTCGCCGGGTTCGCGCCTGATATCGACGATTTCCGGATCCGCGCCAACGCCTTTATAGTTCGGGTGAATGAAAATCTCGCCAAAGCGCCGGGTAAAGGCCTTGTGCCGGGCAACGTCGAGGGTCTGGCCGCGGAAAAAGATCACGCCGTGATCCAGCAGCGCCTGGCGGATTTCGCCGATCGTGGCGTCGTCGAGGTCGGCGGCGACATCGACTCCGCCGATTTCGGCGCCCAGCGCACCCGCGATCGGTTGCACCTCTATCCGGCTGTTTCGCATGGGCTGTTCCTCCTGGCGCGAAGGTGGCGGCAACGGAATCGCCGGTCAAGCGGGACCGCGGCGGTGTCGATCGCGGGCATGAGGCGGTTTCCGTTGCCGTGTATCCCGGACGCGCGGGGGCCGCGCGTCCGGTTCTTGTTCGAAAGTTCTTATTTCAGGGTGCGGTCCCACATCGCGAACATATCGGTCCAGGTCTGCTCGGATGCAATGGTTTCGTAGACGGCGCGTTCCGCGAAGGCGAAGCCGTGATGCGTGCCCGGGAAAATCTTGATGGTGTGTTTCACGCTGGTTTTCGCCAGCGCCTCGGTCAGCGCGGGGATGACGTGATCGGGCACCGAGGCGTCGTGCTCGGCGAAGGCGTAGTAGAGTTCGCCCTTGATTTTATCGACCAAAAGATGCGGCGAATCCGCTTTGTCGTTGACGATCTGTACCCCGTACAGCGAGGCGGCGGAGACCATGCGGTGCGGGAAACGCGCCGAGACGGTGGTGATATACTGGCCGCTCATGCAATAGCCGACACATCCGACTTTGCCCGGCTTCACCTTGTCGTTGGCGTCGAGCCAGCCCAGCATCGCGGCGGTGTCGTCGGTGACGAGTTCGTTGGTCAGGCTGTTCATGGAGGCGCGGATGACCGCCGACATGGCGTCGGTGCGGCGCGGCAGATCGAACAGGACGGTGCCGAGGCGGTAATACATGTCCGGCAAGATGCAGAAGTATCCGTGCCGCGCGATGCGCCGCGCCATGTTGCGTAACTCTTCGCGCGTGCCGGGCGCGTCCATGTAGAAGATAATGGCGGGGAAGGGGCCGTCCCCGTCGGGGCAGGCGACGAAGGCGGGCATGACGCCGTGCTTCGTGGTCACTTTGACATGGGCTTCGTACATTGGGGTCTCCTCGTTGTGCCCGTCAGTGTCGCGCATTGGCCGCGCGCCGCGCAACCCGGCGGCCTTTGATCCCGGTCAATGCCTGGGCGTCTCGGGTTTGTCATCGTTTCGTCAAATATGGAGGCCAAACCATGACCAATCGCCGGATGGACGAAATCGTGCGCCACCAAAAGCCGGAGACCATGCCGGAGAGCGCGACGGTCAGGGAGGCCTGTGTCCGCATGCACGCGCGGAAGATTGGCGCGATCCTCGTGGTCGATGGCGCGGGGGCGTTGTCGGGTATTTTCACCGGCCGCGATTTGGTCCGGGTCGCGGCGGAGGGCAAGTCCCTCGGGCGGGTCGCACTGGGTGCCGTCATGACTCGCGATCCGCACACGATGCCGCCGGGCCAGACCGCGATCGAAGCGTTGCGGGTCATGCGCGACGGCGGGTTCCGCCACATACCGGTGATCGATGGTGGGCGGATCGCCGGGGTTGTTTCGCGCGGCGATTTCCGGGGGCTGGAGCACGACCGTCTCGACATCGAAACGGGGTACTGGGAGAGCATGCGCTGATTGGAGGGCCCAGGGTTGGTGGCCGCCTTGCCGCCGGGGGTTCCGTCTGTTCGAATGGCGCGATCCAGGGAGGACATCATGGGACAATTGGACGGACGGGTTGGCATCGTCACTGGCGCGGCCTCGGGCATTGGCGCGGCCACGGCGCGCGCGCTGGCGCGGGAAGGCGCGAGACTGGTGCTGACCGATCTGGACGATGCCGCGGGTCTGGCGCTTGCGAGCGAAGTCGGCGGTGTTTACATTCACCACGATGTGACCGACGAGGCGGCCTGGCCCGGCGTCGTGGAAGCCGCGGAAAAGGGCATGGGCCGGCTGGACATCGTTGTCGCCAACGCGGGCATCGCGATCATGGGGCCGCTGGTGGACATGTCGTTCGCCGACTGGCGCAAGCAGATGGCGGTCAATGTGGACGGCGTCTTCCTTACGGTGAAGTATTGTATTCCGGCGATGCGGCGCGCGGGACATGGCGGGTCCATTATCATGTTGTCCTCGGTCGCGGGGTTGCGCGGCTCGGCGGGGCTGGCGGGGTACAGCGCGACCAAGGGCGCGGTGCGGTTGTTCGCCAAGTCGATGGCGCTGGAATGCGCTTTGGCGAAGGATGGGATCAGGGTGAACTCGGTGCATCCCGGGATTATCGCCACGCCGATCTGGACCAAGATGCCGGAGCGGGCCAATGCGCCGCTCGATCCGAACCAGATCGCGGCCGCGTCCGTGCCCATTGGCACGCCGGGCCAGCCGGAGGAAATCGCGAACGGGATTTTGTTCCTCGCCTCCGACATGTCGAGCCATATGACGGGGTCCGAACTGGTCATCGATGGCGGGCTGACGGCCGGCCGTATCTCGCGTTTGGGGGGCTGAGGCGATGCATATCAACACCATGCGGGCGGGGCTGGAACGCGGCGAGGCGCAGATTGGCACCTGGCTGACGATGGTCCGCAATCCCGCGATTTTGTCGCTGATGAAATCGGCCGGGCTGGATTTCGCCCGGGTCGACATGGAGCATACGGGTCTTACGATCGAGCATATCGCGGATCTGGCGGTGCTGGCGCGGGCGCTGGATTTTCCGATCGCGGTGCGCCCGCCGAAGGCCAATCGCGAGTGGATCACGCGGCTGCTGGATGTCGGGGTGTGGAATTTGCATTGTCCGCAGGTGGAGAACGCGGAGCACGCGCGGGAGATCGTCGCGGCCTCGCGGTACGCGCCCTGGGGGTTACGCGGCAATGGGGGGCTGAGCGCGGCGACGGATTTCGATTTTTCGGTGCCTCTGATGGAACGGCGGGCGCATGCCAACCGGCAGGTTTTCGTCACGGTCATGTTCGAAACCGCGAAGGCGTTCGACGATCTGGACGAGATCGCGGCGATGCCGGGGATCGACGCGCTGACCGTGGGCCCCGCCGATCTGGCGCAGGATATGGGGGTGGCGGGGACGCCGGAGCAGGGGAAGGCATTGGACGAAAAGCGGGATCTGATCCTCGCGGCGGCGCGGAAGCATGGCAAGGTCGCGGCGATGCTGGTGGCGAGTTTCGAGGAAATGACCCGGTGGAAGAATGCCGGCGCGACGTTGCTGGCGTATTCGTCGGATGCCGACATTCTTCACAGCGGATATCGGGCGGCGATGACGCGGATCAAGGGGGGCGGGTAAGGCCGGACCGGAGGCCCGCGCGCGCCGGTTTTATCTTTCCCGGGCGCGCGTTTCCTCCCGGACCCGGGGCAGCACCTCCTTGGCCAGGAGTTTGATGCTTTTTTCGGCCTCGGCGTGGGTCAGGTAGCCGGAGCGTCCCACGAAGATCAGGTGGCCGAAGCCGCCAAGGGTGTCGTAGGCGGCCATGATTTGTTTTGTGACCGTATCGGGATTGCCGGCGAACATGATCTGGCGCTGGATCGCTTGTTCCGCGGTCATGCCGATCAGGCCGTCGGCGGGGCGGGCGATCCGGGCCTCGCCGGGTTTCGGGCGGGTGCGGTAGACCTGGGGGGCCATTTCCGGGGGCATGCGGCCCGGCAGAAATTTCGAGAATTGCGGGGCTTGTTTCAGGCTGGTGTTCAGGAACCAGAGGAGTTTGGAGCCGATGGCGACGCCTTCCTCGTCCGTGTCGCCCACGTAAACAAATCCGCAATAGGCGAAGCGGTCGAGGGCGGGTTCGGGCAGGCCGGCCTCGGCGCGGGCCTCGCGGTAGGCACCCCATGCGCGTTTGGTGCCGTCGATGCCGCGCAGGACGACGGAGTTGATCATGCCGCGGCGGCCGAGTTCGCGGGATGTGTCGGGATCGCCGGTGGCGGTCCACATCGGGGGGTGCGGGGTTTGGTAGGGGCGCGGCCAGAGGTTGATGCTGCGGTGGGCGAAATGCTTGCCTTCCCAGCGGGTGGGGCCGTCGACGTTGCTCAGGGCTTTGCGGATGAGGTCGATGGCTTCCCAGAATCGTTCCAAATTGCCAACGGGGTTGGCATTGTTCGACACCATCTCGGAATCGCCGGATTTGACGAAGCCGATGTCGAGGCGGCCGCGCAGCATGACGTCGGCGGTGGCGTATTCCTCGGCGACGCGGACGGGGTCTTTGCGCAGGGAGATCAGTGTGCCCTGCGACAGGATGCGGACATTTCGCGTTTGGCGGGCGAGGGCGCCAAGGACGATCGGGCTGGCGCCGTAGAGGCTGTTGATGCCGGAATGATGCTCAATCGATACAATATTGATGCCGACATCGTCGCACAGCAGCGATTCGTCCATGCATTCGTGGAACAAATCGGCGGCGATTTTCGGGTCGAGCAGGCGTCCGGGCAGGGTGGCGCGGACGGAGTCGGCCTCGGCCAGGATTTTCTCGGGCACGAAGGGATAGGTATTTTCGTTATGGAACCAGAGTTGCATCGGTCAGCCCCCCACGAACGCAGCGATGAGCGCGGCGAGGTCGTCTGGCCGCTCTATTTCCGGACAATGGCCGGCGCCGGCGATGGTGGCGAAGCGGGCGCCTTGGATGAGTTTGGCGTAGGCGCGGCCGTAATCCGGGGTGACGATGCCGTCGCTCTCGCCCCAGCAGACCAGCGTGGGGACGGCGATGCGGCCGAGCCAGCGGGGGAGCTGGGGGTTGTACAGGTACGGGTTCCAGGAATAGAGGCAGAGGGCGTCGCGGTCGCGTGCGTAACGGATGATATCGGAATCGTCCATTTCGTCGAAATCGGGGCCGAAACGTTCCGGGTCGTGGAAGGTGGCGGCGCGGGTGTCGGCGGGAGAGTTGTTGTAGATGTCGAAGATGTCGGCATCCTCGGGGCCGCCGATTTTAATCCCCAACGGGTCGGCCAGCACCAAACGCCCAATATTTGGATGCCCTTGGGCCGCGACCTCCGCGGCGATCCAGCCGCCGAAGGACAGGCCCACGAGCGTGACCGGTCCGCCGGCGGCGTCGAGGATCGCGCGGGTCAAATGAACAATGTCGAAAACTGTCTCGAAATCCTTGGGTTTTGGCGAATCGCCGAAACCCGGGAACGAAGGCGCGGTCACCGCGCCGAGGCTGGCGAGGCGGGTCAAAAAGGGCGCGGCCGGGGTCAGCGGGTGCATGCCGTGCAGAACGAGGATGGGGTGGCCGGCGCCGCCGCGCAGGACCTCCAGTTCGATCCCGTGGAAATTCTGGGTTTCGCGCGCGATCATGTGTCTGGTTCTCTCCCCCTGGGGTGTGCCGCCAAGGGGGAGAGTGACGGAACGGAGGGCGGGGTCAAGGGCCGGGGCGCGGGGTGTTTTGGCGGCGGGGTTTTGGGGATCGGGGGCGGCGGGTCCGGGGTTTTTTCGGGCTCGGGTTGGGGGTGTTCGTCGGCGGCTTTTTGGTCCGCGCGGTGGCGGCGGAGTTCGGCGAAGGTGGAGATTTGCAGGCGTCCGAGGGCGATGGCCTGTTGGCGGTGTTTGTGGGCCTCGGCGGGGGAGTCGGCGGCGTGGGCGTCGTTGACGGCATCCAGGATTAAAGTCTGGTAGAGGGCGATCTGGCCGGCGAACAGGACCTCGGCGGTGTCGGTGGGGGCGAGGGATTCGATCTGGGCGATGGCGGTTTGGGCGCGGGTCTGGCGCTGGGAGTCTGACTCGTTGGGGCGGTTGGCGATGGCGTCGATGAGGCCGCGGAGGAGGAGGGGGATCGGGTCCGGGGGCATGGGTTGGGGTCCTCGACGATATGGGTATTTTTTCCGATATCGAGGAATTCGCGTCAATGGGTTTTTGGGGGGGCTTGGGCGGTTGGGGTGTTGGGGCGGGGCCTGGTGGGGGGCTGGGTGCCGGGGGATGGGAGGAAAGTCTTTAACACGGAGGGCCACGGAGGTTGCACGGAGGGGGCACGGGAGTTCTTCGTGGGGTGGCGGGCGCGGCTTTCAGGGGAGGCCGGCGTCGCGGCGGGCGGCGGCGAGGGCGGACTCGGTTTCCGACGTGTCGCGGCCCAGGGCGGCGAAGACGGCGCGGAAGTAAGCGATGGCGTTCTCGCGGTTCGGGTGAGCGGTTCCGCCTCCGCCAGCCGGTTGGTGGCCTGGAGCAATGTCGCGAGGTTGTTGAGGTGGGCCGCCACCTCCGGATGGTCCGGGCCGAGGCTGGTCTCGGCGATGGCCAGAGCGCGGCGGGACAGCGGTTCGGCGCGGGCGTGCTGGGCTTTGGCATCGAATAGCGTCTCCAGCGCGCTCATCAACCGACTCGTCGGGTCCGCGATGCCGGCTTTGTCCACGGTCTCGGCCAGGGTTTCCGCGTGGGGGGCGATCGGGTCGAGGCGGGGCCAATTGAAGGCGTCCTGGGCGTGGCCCACAAACGCGGCGTTGAGCCAGCTCATGCTTTCGGTCAGGCGGAGACGGTAGGCGTCGGGATCGGTGGCGAGGCGACGGTTGGCGACGTCTCGGACGATGCGGTGGATGGTGAAGGTTTCGGATGTTTCGTCTCCCGACGCCAGGGAGAATCGTTTCAGGACCAGTAAAGGCGCCAGTCCCTGGGGTTTTTCGGCGCCTTGGATCGGGACTTCCAGCAGGGATTCCGGCACCGGGGCGTTGGCGAAGAAGGACAGGCGTTCCAGCAAAGCGCGTGCCTCTGGCGTCAGTTCCTTGACCGAGGTCAGCCAGGTCTGGGTCAGCGATGCCGGGTAGCCGGTGACGGAGTCTCTGGCCCAGTCGAGGACTGCGGCGTGGTGCGACTCCCAGGCGGCGAAGTAACGGGCGAAGGTGAATTGTCTTTCATTGATGTAAGCGGCGGCGTGGACCAGGGCCAGTGTCAGGTGATCCAGGGCCGCGGCGAGTTTCTCGGCCTGTTCGTCCGGGTTGGGTTCGGAACGGCGAAAACGTTCGGTGGCCTTGAGAAGATAGGTTTTCGCGTCCTCTGGGGTGAGCAGGCCCAGGCCAAGGGGCTCGATGTCCTGGGGGAACTCGGCGGGGGAGAGGCGGGAGGTGATGAGAATATGTCCGTTTCGCAAGGCGCGAAGATGGGACATGGCGTTGCGCAGCGCGGCGGGCGTGTCGGCGTTGTCGAGGATGAGGAGCCAGCCATGGTGCTCGGTCATCCAGTCCAGGACGGCGTCCAGCCGCTCCTTGGGGGCGGCGGTGGGGGCGGTGGGGAGGCGGAGGACGCCGGTCAGATCGGCGAGGTTGGTTTCGGCGGTGTCGGGGTTGTCGGAGGCGCGGGCGAAGAGGAGGGCGGTGTAGTGGTCGCGGTGGCGGAGGGCGTATTCGATGGCGGCGCGGGTTTTGCCGATGCCGCCCAGGCCGCGGACGGCGGAGATGGCGGTCATGGCGCCGGGTTTTTGGGTGAGGCTGGTGTGGATATCGGCGAGGAAGCCGTCGCGGCCGGTGAAGAGTTCGCCGATGGAATGGAGTTCGGGGTGGATGGGTTGTTCGCCGCCGGTCGCGCCGCCGGGGGGCAGCAGGGCGCGGAGGGATTCGATGATGAATTCCGAGATATTCGCCGGGGTTTTGGTCAGGTCCAGGTTGTGGGATTTCAGGTAGGCCAGGAGTTCGGCCTGGCTTGGGTCGATGGAGGGTGCGCGGCGGAACAGGGCGGGGAGACGCCACCGGGCGGCGCCCGTCGCGATGGGGCCGCGTGGGAAGGCGCCGTCCGGGGCGAAGCCGATCAGCGGGCGTTTGTGATGGAGCGCGAAGAGGATTTCCCATTGGGTGTAGGACCATTTGGCGTAGCTGTCCTGGCCCAGTTGGGGCGGCAGAAGTTTGGCGTATTTTTCCGCCGCCTCGGCCGGCGGTTTTGTTCCGGCCTGGGTTCCGATCAAAGCTATGACCGTGCTTTTCGAGACGCGGTCGTGGAGTTTGCCGAGGAAGGTGGGGTTCGCGGGATCGAGGCTGAATGTTGCTTATTCGTAAATTTCGCGATTTCCGTCGCGTAAGGCATGGGCGAGCGCTTCCCGGGCGGGTTTGAACTCGCCGGATACCGCTGAAATGAAGATACGGTCGTGGGGCACGTCGGGGGGCCTCGGGGCTGATCCGGGGAGAGTGGCATGGATCGGCGGCGAGGTGAAACGGGACGATCGGGCGCGGCCGTGGATGGTCCGGTCAGGCCGAACCGCGACGAACAGACGGGCAGGCGCCTGAAACGTTACGCCTGTCGCGCCCGCCGCCGCCGGGAGAGCGACACGGCGATTGCCAGACCGAAAAGTCCCAGCGACGCGGGTTCCGGAACCTCGGACATCGACAGCACCGTCAACTCCGATGTGCTGTTGCCGCCGGCGGTGCCATCGCCGACGCGGGCCCCTGGTCGTTATACGTCCAACCCTGCGTTTCAGGTAGCCCGCCCAACGACGCGTCATACCCCAGCATCGCCGCCTGGGCCGGCGAGACCAGGCCGCACAGAATCAGCGACGCCGCGAAAACGGCGGAACGGGCATTTATCAAAGAATGACTCCAGAAAAACGAATTCTTCGCGCGGTTACGGGCGTGTCGCCGCGAATGTCGAATGTGGCGGCCGGGCGATTGCCTCCCGGCGCCCGCTTGACGTCAGACGGCCCGCGGGAGATGGCTTGCGCCGCACCCAAGAGGACCGAGACAATGCAAGAGGAGTCCATCCGCGACCTGCTGCGCGACACCGCCACGCGGTTGTTCGGCGATCTGTGCCAGCCCGCGGCGTTGCGCCTCGCGGAAACCGGGACCTGGCCCCAGACGATGTGGGCCGCGGTGGAGGACGCCGGCCTTCCGCGCGCGCTGGTGCCGGAAGCCGCCGGTGGGCATGGCGTCGGGTTCGCCGAGGCGATGGTCGTGGTCCGCGCCGCCGGTTACCACGCCCTGCCGGTGCCCCTGCCAGAAACCATGGCCGCGGCCTGGCTGCTCGCCCGCGCCGGCCTGCCAGTGCCCGACGGCCCGCTCACACTCGCGTCGGGCGAAGACATCCGAATCTCCCCCACCGCCATCTCCGGCCACGCCCCCCGCGTCCCCTGGGCCCGCGCCCCCCTGGGGATCGTGGCCATCGACCCGGCGGGACGCGTCGCACTGGTGCCCCCGGCCGCCTGCCGCATCGAATCCGGCGCGAATGTCGCAGGCGAGCCGCGCGACACCGTCCATTTCGACGGCACCCTCACCGCGATCGGTGAAACAGGCCTCGCCCCCAGCAACGCGCGCGCCATCGGCGCCACCCTGCGCGCCCAACAAATCGCCGGCGCAATGGAGCGGATCACGGAGATGACCGTCCAATACGCGCTGGACCGGGTGCAATTCGGCCGCCCGCTCGGAAAGTTCCAGGCCGTGCAACAAAACCTCGCCGTGCTGGCGGGACAGACCGCCGCCGCCGGTGCCGCGGCCGACATGGCGGCGGAGGGCGTGGAGAACGGCGGACGGATTCTGGCGGTCGCGGCGGGGAAAGCGCGCTGCGGGGAGGCGGCGGGAATCGGCGCCGCCATCGCGCATCAGATACACGGCGCGATCGGCTTCACGCACGAACACAGCCTGCATTTCCTGACGAAACGCCTATGGTCCTGGCGCGACGAATTCGGCAACGAAACCGTGTGGAACCGGCTTCTGGGCCGTCACATGGCGAAGCTGGGTCCAGACCGTTATTGGGCCGAACTGACGGCGGCCTGAGGGTTCAGGCCGCGTCCGTCGCGACGGCGTAATCGCGCAGGCGGGGGATGTCGTTCAGGACCACGCGGGCGCCGCGGGTCTCGACGCCCAGTTCGCGCAGGGTGGCGAAGGCGCGGGAGAGGTTTTCCTGGCGGCAGCCAAGGCGGGCGGCGAGCAGGCGTTTGTCGAAGGGCAGCCGCATGGAGGCGGAGGTCGCGGTGGCGTCGGGTGCCAGTTGCAGCAGATAATGGCCCAGCCGCTGAGCGGTGGTGCGGAGTTTCAGGTCGCAGACCTGCATGACCAAAGAGCGGAATTCCATCGCCTCGGCCCGCAGCAACGCGGTCGCGAGGGCGGGTTCCTCGGGGAGCAGGGCGCGCAGCCCCGCGGCCTCGATTGTCACGATTTGCGATTGGGCGACGGCCTCGGCGCCCAGCAGGATCGGGAGTTGGGTCAAAATGGCGGACAGGCCGGCGTGCGCGGGTCCGCTGAGGACGTCCACGACCGTGACGGTGCCGTCGGGCGCGGCGCGAAAGGTAGAGAGTTGGCCGGAGACCAGCACGACGAAGGGCGAGTCGAGATTGTCCTGCGACAGAACGCGCGTGCCGGGCGCGCAGTTCATGGCGCGCGCGATGGCGTCGAGGCGAACGAACACGCGCTCTTCCAGTCCCGCAAAGAGGGGAAGCGTCCGCGGCACGACAGGCGCGTGCCGAGGGGGGCTGGTTTCGGCGGCGGTGGTGTTCATGGCCGGTCCCGGAAATCTGCTGTATGCGCGGCGGCATGGCCTGGGCCAACCGCCGTTTCACATAGCGATCATAGACGCATCTTTGATACATGGTCAACGCCGACGCTCTGATTCCGGGGTCATTGGGCGGCGCCGGATTGCGCGGGATCGCGGTTTGTCATACGCCCGCTTCCACTGGTTGGAGGAGAGCGGCAACGATGAAAGCCATGGTTTGCGAGGCATTTGGCGGTCCGGAGGTGTTGATGCTCCGCGATCTGCCCGACCCGCCGCCGCCCGGCGCGGGGGAGATCCAGGTTCGCATTCGCGCGCGCGGCGTACAATATGTGGACGTTCTGATGCTCGCCGGGAAATACCAGTTCCGGCCGGATCCGCCGTTTATTCCGGGCGGCGAGGCGGCGGGCGAGGTTGTGGCCGTTGGGGCGGATGTGGCCGGCTTCAAGGTGGGCGATCGCGTCATGTCGCGCCATACGCTGGGGGCCTGCGCGGAACTGGGCAACGCGAAGGCGGCGCTGTGCGACCTGATACCCGACGCGATGAGTTTCGAATCGGCGGGTGTGTTCCGGGGGGCTTACGCCACGGCGTATCACGCGCTGCTGCAACGGGGCCGGCTGGCGGCGGGCGAGTGGGTGCTGGTGCATGGCGCCGCCGGTGGGATTGGCATCGCCGCGATTCAGGTCGCCAAATTGTTCGGCGCGAAGGTGATCGCGACGGCCAGCGGCGAGACGAAGCGCAACGCCTGCCTGGAAGAAGGCGCCGACCACGCCATCGAATATAATGGCGGATTCACCGACAAGGTGAAGGAAATCACCGGCGGGCGCGGTGTCGATATCGTTTACGATCCGATCGGCGCGAACGTGGCCGAGGAATCGTTGCGCTGCCTCGCCTGGGGCGGGCGGTTGCTGATTCTGGGTTTTCTGGGCGGCGGGCCGACGAATATCCGCAGCAATTATTTGCTTATTAAAGGCATCGACGCGATTGGCGTGCGGATCGGCGGGCTGAATGAGGCAAACCCCGCGCTGGCGATCGCGAACATGAAGGACCTGACGCGGCTGGCGGGGGAGGGGAAGTTGAAGCCTCGCATTTCGCACAGCTTCCGGCTGGACCAGGCGCGCGAGGCGCTTCAGGCGGTGATCGACCGCGCGGTGATTGGCAAGGCGGTACTGGTCAGTTAACGTCGCCGGGACTGGAGGAGAAAAGCCAATGGATCGCGCCACGTTCGAGGCCGCTTTGACACGCGATGGGTTCGAGATCGTCTCCGTCGCGATGAAGCCGGATGCGACCAATCCGGAGCATGTGCACCCGTTCGACGCCCGTTTGCTGGTGGTCGAGGGCACGATGACGATCGACCGCGAGGACGCGGCGCGGCGCAGCTATAACGCCGGCGAAACCTTCGAAATGCCGGTGGGAACCCGTCATTCCGAGACCGCCGGTCCCGCGGGCGCGACTTATGTCGCGGGCCGCCGCGTGCCCGCCAACCGCCAGACCGTGGCATGACGCGCGACGGGCGGGTTGTTTAACGAAAATTTTGTAAAAGGAGACGTCGACAATGGCTGAACCAGGACGCGCCTTACCGGTGCCGACACCTGAAACGAAGCACTTTTGGGAAGGCACCGCCGCGGGCGAGCTGCGGCTGCAACGCTGCGATTCCTGCGGCAAGAACTATTTCCCGCCGAAACCCTTTTGCGCCACCTGCGGTTCCCGCAAGGTCAGCGTGTTCAAGGCGTCGGGCAAAGCCGTGCTGTGGAGCTATGTAATCCATCATCGTCCCGTTCCCGGATTTAAGCCGCCTTACGCGATCGCCGTGGTGCAGTTGGCCGAGGGCCCGCGGATGATGTCCAATATCGTCGAATGCGAACAAACGCCGGAAGCGCTGCAACTCGACATGGACCTGGAGGTCGTGTTCGAAAAGCAGAACGATACGATCACGCTCCCCGTCTTCCGTCCGGCGAAAGGGTAAACCAATGCGTAGAAACGCTGTCGCCGTAGTCGGCGCCGCCGAAACCACCGATCTCGGGGTCATTCCGAACCTGTCGCAGATCGGGCTGCACGCCGATGCCGCGCTGAACGCCATGGCCGATTGCGGCCTGCGTCCGAAGGACATCGACGGGATCGCTACCGCCGGGCAGACGCCGGTCGAGCTGGCCCAATATCTCGGCATCACGCCGACCTGGATTGATGGGACCGCTGTCGGCGGTTGCTCGTTCATGATCCATGTTCGCCACGCGGCGGCGGCGATCGAGGCGGGTCTGGCGAAGACCATTCTCATTACCCATGGCGAGTCCGGCAAATCCCGTATCGGCAATCCGATGCGCCGGGTCGATCCGCAGTCGTTGAACGGGCAGTTCGAACAGCCTTTCGGTCCGATGGGCCCGCCCTCGATGTTCACGATTCCCGTCATGCGCTATATGAAGACTTATGGCGTCACCGAGGAGCAGATCGCGCAGGTCTCCGTTATCCAGCGCGAATGGGCGGCGAAGAATCCGCGCGCGACATTCAAGACGCCGATCACGACGGACGACGTGCTGAACAGCCGCATGATCGCCTGGCCGTTCCGCTTGCTGATGTGCTGCCTTGTGACCGATGGCGGCGGCGCGCTGATCCTGACCTCCGCCGAGCGGGCGAAGGACTTCAAGACCAGGCCGGTGTATATTCTGGGCACGGGTGAGTCCGCGGAAACGCCGATGGTCAGCCAAATGGAAGACTTTACCTCATCGCGCGCCTTTCGGGTCGCGGGGCCGACGGCGTTCCAGCAGGCGGGGATTAGCCCGACGGTGAAGGATGTCGACCATCTGATGATTTACGACGCCTTCGCGCATCTGCCGATCTACGGTCTGGAAGATCTCGGCTTCCTGCCCCGTGGCGAGGCGGCCGCGTTCATCGCGGGCCGCAACACCGCGCCGGGCGGCATCCTGCCGTTGAACACGAACGGTGGCGGTCTGTCCTACATGCACTCCGGCATGTACGGCATGTACGCGCTGCAAGAGAGTGTGCGGCAGATGCGGGGAACCGCGGCGGCGCAGGTGCCGAACGCGAAAATCTCCGTCTGTCACGGCGTCGGCGGCATGTTCGCCGCGTCCGGAACGATCATCTTCAGCAACGAAGCGCCTTGAGTGTGTCCCTCTGGGCCGCTTCGGCGGTCCAGAGGGCGTGAGGTGGGGGAATGGAAATGGCGGAAAGCCTGTTCAGCGGATTGAAAGTCATCGACTGCGCGAGCTGGATCGCCGGTCCCGCCGCCGCGACCATCATGTCGGATTTCGGCGCCGACGTGATCAAGATCGAACCGCCGGGTGTCGGCGACCCGTGGCGGGCCAGAGGTCCCATTCCGGGACGCGACACCGATTATTATTGGCAGTTGACGGCGCGGAACAAACGCAGCCTGGCCATCGACCTGAAACACCCCGACGGGATCGCGGCACTGCACAGGCTGGTCGCCTCGGCGGATGTGTTCGTTACGAATTTTCCACTACCGGTTCGCGACAAACTGAAATTGTCGGCGGACGAGTTGATGGCGTTGAACCCGCGGCTGATTTACGCGTCCTTCACCGCGTACGGCGAAGAGGGCGCTGAGGCCGCGAAAACCGGGTTCGATTCGACCGCGTACTGGGCGCGCACCGGCCTGATGGATCAGGTCCGCGCCGAGGCGGATACGCCGCCCGCGCGCTCCATGCCGGGCATGGGCGATCACCCCAGCGCCACAGGAATGTACGCCGCGATCGTGACGGCACTGTACCAACGCGAAAAAACCGGCCGCGGCGGTCTGGTGAAAACGTCGCTGTTGCAAAACGGTCTCTGGGCCAACGCCTGCGCCGTGCAAACGCGGCTGTTCAACGAACACGTGGGGCACCGTCCCGTGCGCGAGGACGCGCCGAACGCGCTGGCGAATCATTACCAAACCCGGGACAAACGCTGGTTCATCATGGCGTTGTATAACGAGCAGCGGCAGCTCCGCGGCTTTTTCTCCGCCATCGGGCGCGAGGATTTGCCGGACGATCCCCGGTTTTCCACGCCGGCCGCGCGGACGAAGAACGTCAAGCAACTCGGGCGTATCTTGGACGCGGAATTCGCCAAACGCGATCTGGCGGCCTGGCGGACGATCCTGGACGGCGTGGGTGTGACATTCGGCATCGTCGGCACCGTGGACGAGGTTCTGGACGACCAGCAAATGCGCGATTGCGGCGCGCTGGTGCCCTTCGAGGACGGCAAGAACCTGACCGTTTCGGCTCCGTTTCATATCGATGGGATCGAGAAAATCGCGCCGAGACGCGCGCCCACGGTCGGTCAGCATAACGAAGCCGTTTTGCGAGAGGCCGGCTATTCCGCCGACGACGTCGCCCGTCTCCGTTCTCTGGGTGTCGTCGCATAATCCGAGCCGCGCTTTTCTTCCTGTCGGCGGCGGTGGCTCTGGGCTTGGGCCTCGCGCTGCACTGTCTCCGCGGGGAGGGGCCGCGCCGGCCGCGACTGGCCATTTTACATGGCGCGGTGGGGCTCGCGGGTTTTGTTGCGCTGCTGTGGGTTTTGCAAGGACCGAGGCGTGGCGACGCGATGGGTGTCGGCGGCTTCGGCACCGCCGCCGCGGCTTTGCTCGGTCTCGCGCTGCTGGCCGGTCCGATCGTGCCGCTGCTGTTCCGGCGCGCGCCGCGGCTGAGCGGCCTGGCGCTCGCGGGTCATGCGATTTGCGCGATTTCCGGCTTTACCTTGTTTATGGCGTGGATCTCATTCTGAAACGGATGCGTTGCGCCTCCGCGTCCCTCGTGTATTCCACGCCGCCGAAACCGCCGGGGACGAGGCCATTGAAGGCCCCGTCCGTCGGCTTGCTTCAGGCGATCGCGAGCGAATAAATATCCTTCACGCCCGCCGGCAACGTAAGCGCTTCCCAGCTCGCGCCGCCGTCCTCGGTGCCGTAAACCTCGCCCGCGTAGCGCGCGCCGATCACCATTTGTTTTGTGTCCTTCGCGTGCGGAGCCACCGACATGATCGTGCCGTGAACCTGGACTTTGTCGAAACGTGTCCAGGTCTCGCCTTTGTCGGCGCTGCTGTAAATGCCGCCATCCGTGCTGGCGGCGGCGACGCTCAACGCCGCGTACAGCGTTTTGCCGTCGGCACCGACCTTGATGTCGCGGCCATAGGTCGTCGGCGAGAAACGCCCGACTTCCATGTCCTGCCAGGTGTCGCCGCCGTCGCGCGTCTGAAACAATCCCATCCGCACGGCAAGGATGACGGCGTCGGGATCGGCCGGATTGATCGCGATCGCGTGACCGTCCAGCATGCCCTCGTTATAGGTGTTGCTGACCAGCTTGCTTTTCAGATGCGGCTTTTGCGCGAGCTCGATCAACCCCGCGCTTTTATCCGTCCAGCTCTCGCCGAAATTCTCGGTGCTCATGACACCGTTGACTTCCAGCGCGGCATAGATGGTGCCGGGTTTGGACGGATGTTGCGCCATCCGCATGACGCGGCAGGCGAAGGGCATCACGGCGCGGTCGGGCATACCGGGATCGGGCAGTTCCTTCCAGGATTCGCCGGTGTCTTCGCTGCGATACATCGAAATCGGCGAGCCGCCGGCGTAAACCACGTTCGGGTTCGTGGCATCGACCAGAAAGGACCAGATCTGCTTCGAATGCGGGAAATTCGCGCGCTGGAAGGTTTTGCCCTTGTCGGTGCTGCGGTAAACGCCGTCCTTGGTGCCCGCGAACACCACATTGGAATCGGTCGGGTGCACATGCACGACATAGGTTTCGTGTTCGGAAATCGGCTGAGTCCAACTGTCGGAACCCGCGGCGCGCGTGAACACGCCGACCTTTCCGACCTGATCGGCCCGCCCGACGTAACCGGCGATTCCGGCGTAAATATTCGACTGTGCCATGGCACGCTCCTCTCTGGTTCCTCTGTTCCGACTCTATCGAAACCGCGCCCGCTTGGCCAGTGCGGGGGGAATGGCGTAACCTCTCCGGCAGTCCGCAAGGGAGTGGGAACATGCCAAACGTATCAGCCGACCGCCTCACCGCCATCGCGAAGGGCTTGCTCATCGCCGCGGGGGCGTCCGAGGAAGAAGCCACCGTCATCGCCCGTTACAATATCGGCGCGAATCTGGTGGGTCACGACTCGCACGGGATCATCTTGATCCCGCAATATATCGACCGGATCAAAGCGGGCCACATCGTCCCCCAGGCGCCCTGGGTTATCACACAGGAAACCCCGACGACGACCGTCATCGACGGTAACTGGGGCTTTGGTTACGCGGTCAACGACCGCGCCATGCGCTACACGATCGAAAAGGCGAAGAAACAGAACGTCGCCGCCGCGACCGTGTTCCATCAGAGCCATATCGGCCGTCTCGCGTCGTATCCGCTGCTGGCGGCACAGGAAGGCATGATCGCGATGATCACCGCCGATTCCGGCCGTTCGCCAAAGCATGTCGCGCCTTATGGCGGCGCCAAGGCGCGGTTGGGCACGAACCCGATTTGTTTCGCGGTGCCGTCCAACCTGGAAGGGCCGCTGGTGTTCGACATGGCGACCTCCGCCGCCGCCGCCGGCAAGATCAACGTCGCGACCGCGCGGGGCGAGCAGGTGCCGGCGGGCTGGCTGATCGACAACGAAGGCAAACCCTCCACCGATCCGAAAGTGTTGCGGGCCGGCGGCGCGTTGCTGCCACTCGGTGGCACCGAGGGCTATAAGGGCACGGGTTTGGCCGCGATCGTCGAGATTTTGTCGGGCCTTTTGACCGGTCTAGGCTTCGGCGTCGATCCGGCCGGACGTCACAATGACGGCTGCTTCATGGCCGTGTTCAATGTCGCGGCGTTCCGCGATCTGAACACGTTCAAAGCGGAAGTCACCGATTTCGCCAACTACCTGAAGGCAACGCCGCCGGCCGAAGGCTTCAAGGAAGTCTATTATCCCGGCGAGGTCGAATATCTGAAGGAGAAGGATCGCCGCGCCAATGGCGTGCCGATCGAGGACGCGACCTGGACGCGGCTCCAGGACATGGCCGCGGGCTTCGGTATCGCCGGAAACCTTCCTTTCTGATCACCGGAGGCGTGTAACATGGTGGACCTTGTCATCCGCGGCGGCACCGTCATCGACGGCACCGGCGGCGATCCTTTCGAAGCCGATGTCGCCGTCGCCGGCGGCGTCATTGTCGAGGTTGGCAAGGTTTCCGCCAGGGGCGTTGAGGAAATCGACGCCAAGGGGAAAATCGTAACGCCCGGTTTCGTCGATCCGCACTCGCATTACGACGCGCAGGCGACGTGGAGCAGCCGGATCGTGCCGAGCGCGTGGCACGGGGTGACGACGACGCTGATTGGCAATTGCGGCGTCGGATTCGCGCCCTGCGACCCCGAAAACCAGGGACTTTTGGTCAAATTGATGGAGGGGGTGGAGGATATTCCCGAGCCCGTTCTGACCGAGGGTCTGCCCTGGAACTGGCGCGGGTTTCCGTCGTATTTGGATGCGCTGGCGGCGCGTCCTTACGACCTCGATATCGCCACGCAGGTGCCGCACGCGGCGCTTCGCGTGCATGTCATGGGCAAGCGCGGCGTCGATCGCGAACCGGCGACTCCGGCGGAAGCGGCGGCGATGGCGGCTTTGGCGGCGGAGGGAATTCGCGCGGGGGCTCTGGGGTTTTCGACGTCGCGGACGATCAACCACAAGACCAGGGACGGTGCCCATATCCCGACTTTGGACGCGGACGAGGCGGAACTCTCCACCATCGCGCGCGCCTTGCCGGGCGGATGGTTGCAGGTGATTTCGGATTTTAACGACGCCGGGCCGGAATTCGCGATGTTGCGGCGGCTGGTGGAGGTGTCCGGCCGGAAGATGGCCATCACCATCTTGCAACGCGACGCGAAGCCGGAGGAATGGCGCCAGATCGCCGGTTGGATCGCGGAGGCCAGCCGCGCCGGTGTGCCGATGTTGGGCCAGGTTCTCACCCGCCCCACCGGCATTATTCTTGGCTTCGAAATTTCCCAGAATCCGTTTTTGGGGCGTCCCTCTTACGACGCGATCGCCGATCTTCCGTTTCCGGAGCGGCTGGCGGCGTTGCGCGATCCGGAACTGCGCGCGCGGGTTTTGTCGGAAACCTGCGCGGACGAGGTCCTGCGCCGCCGGGTGTCGCGTTGGGACCGGATTTTCCCGATGGCGGACCCGCCGAATTACGAGCCTTCGCCGGAGGACAGCGTCGCGGCGTTGGCGGCGCGCATGGGGCGGGACGCGGCCGATCTCGCTTACGATCTGTTGCTGGAAAACCAGGGCCGGACGCTGATGTACCGGCCTTTGTCGAATTACACTTATGGCGATCTTGGGACGGTGCACGACATGCTGGCTCATGAGTCAACCATTGTCGGTCTCGGCGACGGTGGCGCGCATGTCGGGATTCTTTCGGATGCCAGCGCGTTGAGCACGATGTTGACGCATTGGACTCGCGATCGGCGGGGGCCCCGGTTTTCCTTGCCATGGGCCGTGAAACGCATCTCCAGGGATTCCGCCGTGGCGATTGGTTTGGACGATCGCGGGGTGGTCGCGCGGGGATATAAGGCCGATCTGAATATCTTGGATTACGATCGGTTGAGCGTGCGTGTCCCGGAGGTGGTTTACGATTTGCCGTCGGGTGGACGCCGCCTGGTCCAGCGCGCCGATGGCTACGACGCGACGATCGTATCGGGTGTGACGGTTTATCGCGGCGGGCAGGCGACGGGCGCGTTGCCCGGACGATTGGTGCGTGGCGCGCGGGCCGCGCCGTGACCTTTATCGGGCAATCGGCGCGCCGGGTCGAGGACGAACGGTTCCTCACCGGGCTGGGTATTTTTGTCGAGGATGTCGATGCGCCGGGCCAGCTTTGGGCGCATGTCGTGCGTTCGCCGCACGCCCATGCGGAGATTCTGAGCATCGAGACCGGCGGCGGGATGGTTTTCACCTACGCCGACATTGAGGATATCGGTTTGCTGCCCTGCGCGACCGCGGTGGCGATGGAGGCGCCGATGAAGGTGCCCGCGCGTCCGGCTTTGGCGCGGGGGCGGGTGCGTCATGTGGGCGATCCCGTCGCCTTCGTGGTCGCGGAAAGCCGCGCGGCGGCGCGCGACGCGGCGGAGCGGGTGGTGGTCGCATATCGTCCGTTACCGCCGGTGGTCGACGCGGTGGCGGCTCTGGCGCCCAGGGCGCCGTTGTTGTGGGACGATGTGCCGGGAAATTTGTCGTTTCGATTTCAAAAAGGCGATGTGGGCGCGGTGCGGGCGGCGCTGGCTGGCGCGGCGCATGTGGTGGAACTGGAGCTGATCAATAATCGGCTGATTATCGCGCCAACGGAGACTCGCGCGGCGATCGGCCGTTACGAGGACGGGGTTTTCGATCTTTTTGTAACCGCCGCCAGTGTGCATGCGATTCGGGACCAATTGGCCAAGGCGATTTTTCGGGTGCCAACCGATCAAGTGCGGGTGTCCGCGCCCGATGTCGGCGGCGGGTTTGGCATTAAGAACTGTCTTTATCCGGAATGGGTGTTGTTGCTGTGGGCGGCGCGAAAGCTGGGGCGGCCGGTCAAATGGGTTGAGGAACGCGCCGAGGATTTTGTCAGTACCGCGCAGGGGCGCGACAATATCACGACGGCGCGGCTGGGGCTGGACGAGGACGGGCGGTTTTTGGCGCTGGATGTTTCGACGGTCGCCAATCTCGGGGCTTATATGTCGGGAGGCGGACCGGGGAGTTCGACGAACGCGCCGGCCAATGCGATGGGCAGCGGTTACGTCATTCCCGCGATCGCGATGGATGTGCGGGCGGTCTACACCAACACGGTGCCGATTGACGCGTATCGCGGCGCGGGGAAGCCGGAGGCGAATTATTTGCTGGAGCGTCTGATCGATCTCGCGGCGCGGCGGCATGGGTTCGATCCGGCGGATCTCCGGCGGCGCAACATGATTTCGGTGTTTCCCTATACCAAGGCTTTGGGGTCCGTTGTCGATGGCGGGCGGTTCGCTCTGGCGGTGGACGATGCCGAGGCGCTAGCGGATCGTTCCGGGTTCGCGGCGCGGCGGGCGGCGTCGGAAAATCTTGGCTTACTGCGCGGTATCGGGTTGTGTTGCTTTTTGGAAACGGCGCGGGGGGCGCCGAACGAGGGCGCGGAACTGCGATTTTTGGCTGGCGGACAGGTGGAGATTCGTGTCGGCACGCAGTCGAACGGGCAGGGGCATGAAACCACCTACCCGCAAATCGCCGCCGATCTTTTGGGGCTGCCGCCGGGGGCTTTTCGCTATATTCAGGCCGATACGTTCGATGTCAGGGCGGGCAACGGGCATGGCGGGGCGCGGTCCATGCATATGGGCGGCGCGGCGCTGACGAAGGCGGCGCGCGAGGCGATCGCCAAGGGGATTGAGGTTGCCGCGCGGCTGTTGCAGGCGGGGGCGGAGGAAATCCGTTTCGAGGCCGGACATTATATCGCGGATGGGCGGAGCGTGGCGCTGCTGGATGTCGCGCGGGAGGTGTCGCTCGACACGTATGTCTGGAATTTGCTCGACGTCATTACCTTTCCGAATGGGTGTCATATCGCGGAGGTGGAGGTCGATCCGGAAACGGGGTTTGTCAGGCTCGACCGTTACCACGGGGTGGACGATTACGGAACGTTAATCAATCCCATGCTGACGTTGGGCCAGGTGCATGGCGGGTTGGCGCAAGGGATTGGGCAGGCGCTGTTCGAACACACGGTTTACGACGAGAATTCCGGACAATTGCTCAGTGGGTCGTTGATGGATTATGCCTTGCCAAGGGCGGGAGATTTGCCGGATCTGGAGATTTTGTTGAACGGGACGCCGACGAAGGCAAATCCGTTGGGGGTTAAGGGCGCGGGGCAGGCGGGGGCGATGGCGGCGCCGCAGACGGCGATCGCGGCGATACTCGACGCGTTGGCTCCATTGGGGGTCGTGCATATCGACATGCCGGCGACGCCGGAGCGGGTTTGGCGCGCGATACAGGATGCGAAAAAGAAGGAAATCGGGGCATGACAAGGCTCGCCGCGGAAGAATATCTGGATGCGCTGTCGGCGCATGGGATCGAGCATCTGTTCGTCAATCCCGGCACGGATTTCGCCCCGATTGTCGAGGCTTATGCCCGGGCGGCACGGACGAACCGGCCGGTGCCGCGTCCGATGGTGGTGCCGCACGAGAACGCGGCGGTGGGCATGGCGCATGGCTACACCATGGTCACGGGCCGGGCGCAGGCGGTGATGTTGCACACCAATGTCGGCACGGCGAATTCGATCAACATGCTGATCGACGCCAGCCGGGACCGGATTCCGATGCTTCTCACGTCGGGACGGACGCCGTTCACCGAGAGTGGCGCGGAGGGGTCTCGCAGCGCGCATATTCACTGGGCGCAGGAGATGTACGACCAGGCCGGCATGTTGCGGGAAATGGTTAAGTGGGATTACGAAATGAAACGCGGCGATCAGGCCGGTCATGTCGTCGATCGCGCGATGGAGATGGCGAATGCCTCGCCGCGCGGACCGGTTTATCTGAGTTTGCCGCGCGAGGTTTTGGGGGAGACGGTTGGGCCGGCGGGTAGCAATCGGGCGCATCGGGCGGTTCCCCGGGCGCCGGAGGCGGCGGCGCGGGATATCGACCTTCTCGCGGAATGGATCGCGGCGGCGAAAAATCCGGTGATTATCACGGGGATGCTGGGGCGCGATCCGCGGGACAGTGTGGTGCTGGGTCGGTTGGCGGCGAAATACGCGCTGCCGGTGATTCCGTATAATACGCGGTATTTCGCTTTGCCGGCCAGGCATCCGATGTTTCAGGGCTCGGCGCCGGGACCGTTGCTGAAAAACGCCGATCTGGTCATCGTGTTCGAGGCCGATGTGCCGTGGCTGCCGAGCAAGGAGGCGCCGCCGGATGGCGCGAAAGTCGTGCAAATCGGGGAGGATCCGCTGCATGCGCGGTTGCCGATGCGCGGATTTCCGTCCGATTTGACGATCGCGGCGACGTCGTTGTCGGTGTTGGAGGCGTTGGAGTCAGCGTTGGAGGGCCGGCCGGTGCCGCATGTCGCGGCGCGTTTGGCGCGGTTGACGGCGCGATCGGAGGCGTTGCACGCGGGGTGGGCCGAGGAGGTGGCGCGCGCGGGGAGGGCGAACACGATTTCCCTGCCGTGGCTCAATCATTGTTTGCGCGGTATTGTCGACGCGGAGACGCTGGTGATCAGCGAGTATTCGTTCCGGCAGGAATATTGCCCGTTGGAGACGCCGGGGAGCCTGTTCGCGCTGAGTTCGGCGGGTGGTCTGGGATGGGGATTTCCGGCCTCGCTGGGGGCGAAGCTGGCGGCGCCGGGGAAGCTGGTGCTGTCGGTTTTGGGGGACGGTGCCTATATGTTCGCCAATCCGACGGCCTGTCATTATGTCTCGCAAATGCAGAAATTGCCGGTTTTGACGGTGATCTACAATAACGCGTTGTATGGCGCGGTGCGGCGGGCGACGTTGGACATGTATGGGCGGGGGATGGCCGCGGAGGGGGATGGGCGGTTGCTCGCCGATTTGCCGGCGCCGGCGTTCGAGAAGATTGTCGCGGCGCATGACGGGCATGGGGAGCGGGTGGATCGTCCGGGCGATTTGCCGGGGGCGTTGGAGCGCGCGGTGGCGGCGGTGCGGTCGGGGCAGCAGGCTTTGGTGAATGTGATTTGCCCGCCGTGATAAAAGCCCAGGTGGCGATTGTTGGGGGAGGGCCGGTCGGTTCGACGCTGGCGCTGGACCTCGCGTCGCGCGGGGTGGATGTGTTGGTGGCGGAACGAAACCCGGCGGGCACGGCGCCTGGGGTGAAATGCAACCATGTCGCGGCCCGCACGATGGAGATTTTCCGGCGGCTGGGGATCGTGGAGAAAATCCGGGACAGCGGATTGCCGGCGGATCATCCCAACGATGTCGCGTTTCGCGCGTCGGCGGTGGGCGTTGAGTTCGCGCGGATAAAAATCCCTTGCCGCCGGGATCGTTATACTGACAAGGGCGGGCCTGACGGGTGGTGGCCGACGCCGGAGCCGCCGCATCGGATCAATCAGATTTTTCTCGATCCGCTGCTCGCCGATTTCGCCCGGGCGCATCCGAATATTCGCTATCGGAACGAATGCGAAATCGCCGGGTTCGTCCAGAACGCGGATGGGATTGTCGCGGAGACCGTGGATGGCGGAGAGAAAATCCACGCGGATTATCTCGTGGGATGCGATGGGCCCGCGTCGAAAATTCGTGGCCAGATCGGCGCGCGTCTGACCGGCGATGCTGTGATTGGCCGGACCCAATCGACGTATATTCGGGCTCCCGGTCTCGCCGCGCGGATGCAAGCCGCGCCGGCGTGGTCGACGCAGGCGATGAATCCTCGGCGCAGCGCGAATATGTTCGCGGTCGATGGGCGCGAGACATGGCTGATCCATAATTATCTTCGCGCCGAGGAGATGGATTTTTCCGATATCGACGGGGACGCCTGCATTCGCGCGATTTTGGGCACGGACCATCCGTATCAGGTTGTTACGAGGGAGAATTGGATTGGGCGGCGAATGCTCGCGGACCGGTTTCGGGACCGGCGGGCGTTTATTTGCGGGGACGCGGCGCATCTTTGGGTGCCATACGCGGGTTATGGGATGAACGCGGGGATCGAGGATGCGATGAATTTGTCCTGGATGCTGGCGGGGGTGCTGAACGGGTGGGCGGACGAAAGCATCCTGGCGGCGCATGAGGCGGAGCGGTGGCCGATCACGGAACAGGTGTCTAAATTCGCGATGGGCACGGCGCTGGCTTTGGCGCGGGCGCGGGCGGAGGTGCCCGCGGATATCGAGACCAGCGAGGCGACCCGCGCGGCGCTTGGGGAGACGATGCTGAAAATGCATACGCCGCAGTTTTGTTGCGGGGGGCTGAATTTCGGGTCGTTTTACGAAAACTTTCCCGTTGTCGTGTACGATGGGGAGGCGGCGCCGCCGTATACGATGGACAGTTTCACGCCCTCGACGGTGCCGGGATGCCGGACGCCGCATGTGTGGCTGGACGGCAATGTGTCGCTTTACGACGCGATGGGCGCGGATTTTTGCCTGTTGCGTTTCGATCGCGCGGTGGATACAGGCCGGCTGACACGGGCGGCGGCGTTACGTGGGGTGCCCATGCGGGTGCTGGATGTGCCGCCGGACGCGGTTTATCGGAAAAAACTCGTGCTGTCGCGGCCGGACCAGCACATCGCCTGGCGGGGCGATGCGGTGCCGGACAATCCGCTGGCGCTGATCGACCGGATCAGAGGTGCGGCATGACCTTGTCGCGGAACAAGGTCAGGCTTTTGGCGGTGTCCTCGTAAGACAAAGCGCCGAGACGGAACTGCATGATCAGACCGCCAATGCCGGTGGCGCCGACGGCGGAGAGTTTTTCGAGCACGGTGGCGGGGGAGCCGCAAACGAGCGAGTGTTCCAGCGTCGTGTGCGCGGGTGGGGTGGCGCCGGGCGCGGGCATGGGCAGGATGGAGAGGCCCTGTTCGCGGAACACTTTCAGGCGCATGGCCGTGCGGTGTTCGTGCATTTCGATAAAGGCGGGCGGGGCCAGACGTTCGGCTTCCGCGTCGGTTTCGGCGACGAAGACGTTGCGCCAGGCCCAGCATTCATCGGCTTTGGCGGCGACCGTGGCTTCGTCCATGCCCAGACCGCGGAGTGTGTCGCGAAACAAATCCATGCGTTGCGCTGTCACGGCGTTGCTTTGGACGTTCATCATGAAGGGCTGGCCGCGGCGGGCGATGTCGAGCATGCCGTGTTCGGTGGCGGCGGCGCGGATCACCGGCGGGTGCGGTTTCGTGTAGGGGATGGGGCGGAAGGCCGGCAATTTCAGGTCGAAGAATTTGCCCTTGTGTTCGAAAGCCTCGCCTTTCCAGGCCTGGAACATGATGGTTTCCGACTCTTCGAAACGTTCCTGTGCCTCGGTGTGGTCGATGCCGAATCCTTGGTAGTCGTAGATGTTATAGGCGGTGCCGCGGCCGAGGCCGACGATGAGGCGTCCTTTTGAGAGATGGTCGATGAGGGAGACCTGTTCGGCCATGCGGATCGGGTGGTGCAGGGCCATTTGCGCGACCGCGAAGCCGATTTTCGCGTTCGTCGTCGCGGCGGCCAAGGCGGCGGCGAAGGCGACGGGATCGACATAGGCGCAAATGCCGTCGAAGTGATGTTCCGCAAGCCAAATGACGTCGTAGCCGAGTTCGTCGGTCAGTTTGGCTTCGGCGAGGGTTTCGGCGATGACGCGGGCGTCGTCGGCGGCGGTGGTGGCCTGCGGGAAAAGAAAATTCGAAACGCGCATGTCAGGGGCCTTTCGGGAGTTCGACGATACCGGTGCCGATGACGGACAGTTCGTTGTCCTGGTTGCGGGCTTCCTGTTCGATTTCGACGAGGGAACGGCCGTTTTCCTCGAAGACGCGGGTGACTTTGCCTTTGATGAACAGGATATCGCCTTCGGGATTGTGGCGGCGGATTTTGCTGGTGGCTTTTCGCAAAAATCCGTCGTCGCCAATCCAGTTCGTGAGGTGATGTGTCAGCCAGGAGCAGCGTTCGGGGCCGTAATCGTAGGCGCCGGGGGCGCCGACCATCAGGGCGAACTCCGGTTCCCAATGCACGCGTTCCGGGCAATCGGGGATGTTGAAACGATTGGGAATGCCCAGGCCCGGGTGGGCGTGGATTTGCTTCCAGGCGAGCTTGTTGGCGCGGATATACAATCCGCCCCAGCCCTGCGCGTAGGCGATGAAACCGGTGACGGTCATTGGACCCTTCACCATCGTCGGCAGCGCGTCGCCTGGTTTCACGGACTCCCAGAAGCGGGGTGTGGCGCCGCGGATTTCCTCGTCATGGTAATGCCGGAACGCCTCGGCGAGTTCGGCTTCGGTGTATTTGCGGATGGGTTTGTCTTTTAGCTCGGTGTATTTGGTGCCTTCCTCGCGCGCGGCGTCGCGGCCCGTGCGGAAACACCAGCTATCGGCTTCGGAGACGAGGTCGCCGTGCTGGTTGAAGAAACGGACGTGGTAGATTTGTTGGACGGCGCGGCCGGCGAAGCGGGTTTCGTGAACAATGAGGTCTTTCAGCCAGGCTTCGGTCGTGATTTCGTCGTTGCGCAGGACGGGTTTGTGCCAGGACCAGTCGGCGCCCGCCCACATCGCGTGTATTCCGGGCAGGCCACCGACATAGCCGGAGACGATGCGGCTGGTCGCGAACAGGAAACTGGGCGGCGCGACCATCCCGCCCCAACGGGTCTTCGGTCCGTAGGCGGGGTCGCACCACAGCGGGTTGTCGTCGCCGATCCCGTGTGCGTAATGGCGGATATTGTCTCGGGTGGCTTCGTGGCACCAGGGTTCGAGGGTGTTTTCGATTTTGACGCCGATGCGGCGGCGCAGATCGTCGAGGCCTTGGTCGGTGATGGTGGGAAACTGGCGTTCGCTCATGTTCTCTCTCGCAGGATTTTGCGATTGACCTTACCGGCCGGGGTTTTCGGCAACGAGTCGACGAATTCGATCGCGCGGGGATATTCGTGTTGGCTGAGCCGCGAACGGACCAGCGCCTGTATTTCTTCCGCCAGGCCGGGGGTGGCGATGGCTTTGGCGACGACGAAGGCTTTGACGATCTGGCCGCGCAATGGGTCCGGCACGCCGATAACGGCGGCTTCGGCGACGGCGGGATGTTTCATGATGGCGTCTTCGACTTCCGCCGGGCCGATGGTCCAGCCGGCGGAGATGATGACGTCGTCGGCGCGGCCCGCGTGCCAGAAATACCCGTCTGGGTCGACGCGTCCTCGGTCTTTCGTGGGGAGCCATGTGCCGTGGCGCCAGACTTTGATCTCGCCGGTTTGGTCTGGGGGGCATTCGGTGCCGTCGGGCGCTTCGACGCGAAGTCGCAGACCGGGGATGGGTTTTCCCAGGGCGCCGGGTTTGGGGGTGTGGTCGGCGGCGCCGGGGAAATCGGCCAGGATAACGCCGATTTCCGTGGTCCCGTACATGCTGCACAGGCGCGCGCCGAAATGCGCCTCGGCGAATGCCAGGGTTTCGCTGTCGACGGGTTCGCCGGTGAAGCTCATTTTTTTCAGTGTTGTTGGGTAACGGTTCGCGGCGCCGCTGTTTTTCATCATGCGGTAATGCGTGGCGGCGGCGGAGAGGTTGTCGATTTTGTATTCGGACAGGGCGCGTAACAAGCGCTCCGGATCGAAACGGCCCGACATCGTTCCGGTGGAGACGCCCAGGGCCAAAGGCGCGAGGGTGCCGTGCCAGAGGCCGTGGCCCCAGGCGGGGGAGGAGGGGCAAAAGAACCGGTCGCCGGGCCGCACGCCGGTGCCGTAGAGCGCGGCGGCGCAGACCACGACGACGGCGCGGTGGGTGTGTTTCACGGCTTCCGGCAGGTCTCGGGTCGTGCCGGAGGTGTATTGATAGAGCGCCATGGCATCGGCGGAGGTCGTGGCGGTGTATTCGCCCGGGAACGCGGTCAGGGCGCGCAGGAAAGCGTCGTCCGGGGTCACGACCCGTGTGGCGGGCAACGGACCGATGCCGGCCTCAGTCAGCAGCAGCACGGGAAGGCAGTCGTCGACGCGCAGGCGCACGCCGTCGGGGCCGAACAACGTGAACAGGGGCACCGCGACGGCGCCGTATTTCATCGTGCCGAACAAGGCCGCGTAGAAGGCCAGCGAGGGGTCCAGCATGATCGCGACGCGGTCGCCGGGTTGGACTCCTTCCCGCGCCAGCCAGTGGGCGAAGCGGGCGGCCCAGACGGAGAGATCCGCGAAGGAAAGAACCTCGTCGCGCCCGTCGGCATGGGCGATCCGGATCGCGGCGCGGGCGGGATCGCCGGCCCAGCGGTCGATGCATTCGTGAGAAATGTTCAGATGCGCGCGATCGCCGTCGAACAGATTCCACAGCGCGGCGCCGTCGAAATGGCGCAGCGCGTCGGCGTGGGTTGTGTACTCCGTCAGCAGGCTCATGCGGTCAGGACTGCGGGAGGGCCGGGCGGTTGTCAAGGAACGCCGAATCCCTTGTATTGGCGGCTCAGTCCGCTGCCCGGAGAGCCCGATCCATGAGCCATGCGCCGAAGCGTTTCGATTTTTCCGTTCCCGTGCGGATTCACCTGTCCTCCGATACGCAGACGAAACCGACGCCCGGGATGAAAGAGGCGATGATGCGGGCCGAGGTCGGCGACGAGCAGGCGGGGTCGGATCCGAGCGTGTGGGAGTTGTGCGATCGGGTGGCGGCGCTGTTGGGCAAGGAGGCCGCGATGTTTTTGCCCAGCGGCACCATGTGCAACCAGGTCGCGCTGGCGACGCATTGCCGGCCCGGCGACGAGATTTTGGCGCATGAGGACGCGCATATCCAGGGGACCGAAGGCGGCGGCCCCGGCGCGATTGCCGGGGTGATGGTGAAAGGCCTCGCTGGCGCGCGCGGGGTGTACTCGGCGGAAACGCTGGAGGAGGCGATCCGGCCGGTGTCGCGCTATTCGCCTCCTCAGACGCTTGTCGAGGTCGAGCAGACCGCGAACAAGGGCGGCGGCACGTGCTGGTCCGTGGAGGGGCTGGACGCGGTGGCGGAGGTCGCGCATCGGCATGGCATGGTGGTCCACATGGACGGGGCGCGGTTGTTGAACGCGGCGGTCGCGTTGGATCGGAGCGCCGCGGAGATCTCGAAAAACTGCGATTCGGTGTGGCTGGATTTCACCAAGGGGCTGGGCGCTCCGTTGGGGGCGGTGCTGGCGGGGAGTTCGGACTTCATCGGCGAGGCCTGGCGCTGGAAGCAGCGGCTGGGCGGGTCGATGCGGCAGGGCGGGATGAACGCGGCGGCGTGCACCTATGCGCTGGACCATCATGTCGAGAAGCTGGCCGAGGACCATGTCAACGCCGCCGCGCTGGCGCGGGGCATGGGAGCGATCCCGGGCATCGCGGTTGAGGACCCGGAAACCAATTTGGTGTTCTTCGACACCAAGGGCACCGGCATGACGGCGGCGGCGTTCGCGGCGAAACTGCGCGGGCTGGGCGTGTCGGTCTCGGTGTCCGATACCTGGCGGGCACGGGCCTGCCTGCATCTGGACGTCACCGCCGCCATGGTGGACGAAGCCGTCGCGATCATGCGCGCCGCCGCGGCCGCCGGGTGAGGAATTTAAGCCCCTGGGCTCCGCCCCGGACCCCGTGGGGGGCGCTGCCCCCTCAACCCCCGCCAAGGCAGGGCCTTGGATGCCATCTTTTGGGGCAGAGGAAGAAGGGGGGCTACATGGATGTTGAAACGTCATGGATGGCCCCCTTCTTCCTCTGCCCCAATTAAATGGGTCCAGGGCCCCCGCCCTGGTGGGGTTCGAAGGGGCAAAGCCCCTCGCGGGGTCCGGGGCGAAGCCCAGGGGCTTAAATTCCTCCGTCCCGTTGCCCTGGCGGCCCGGCCGTGCTCCATTGTCCGGAGGGTCGAAACGGAGGACAACGATGAAGGCGCGTTTTGTGTTCGCGGCGCTGGCGGGGCTGTTGGCGCAAGGGGCCGCCGTGGCGCAAACCTTGACGATTGGCATTGGCGACGCGGTCACCAGCATCGATCCGCATTATCTGAACTCGCCGACCAACAAAAATGTCATTTGCAACGTTTTCGACGCATTGACGGACGCGGACGACACGATCGGGATTCTTCCGTCTTTGGCCGTGTCCTGGAAGCTTCTGAACGACACGACCTGGGAGTTTAAGCTCCGGCCTGGCGCGAAGTTCCACGATGGTTCGCCGGTCACGGCGGAGGATGTCCGGGCGTCGTATATGCGGGTGCCGCGCGTGCCCAACGCGCCGCAGCCCTTCACCACCTATATTCGGCTGGTGAAGGAGGTCCGGGCGATCGATCCGCTGACGGTGCATATGATCACCGAGGGGCTGGACCCGATATTGCCGAACGAGGCGGTGCAAATTCGTATTATCCAGGCGTCGAAAGGCGCGGCGCCGACGGAGGATTTCAATAACGGCAAGGCGGCGATCGGGACCGGGCCGATGCGGTTCGTGTCCTATACGCCGGGTACGGGCGTGGAACTCGCGCGTAACGAACACTATTGGGGGGCGAAGCCGCACTGGGAAAAGGCGTCGTTCCGGATCATTCCGGATGGGGCGGCGCGCGTCGCCTCGCTGCTGGCGGGGGATATGCAGGTCGTCGACCTGGTGCCGAGCGATGCGCTGGTGCAATTGCGGGCGAACAGCAAGATTCGGGTGGTCTCGGCCCGCTTGGGGCTGCGTTATATTTATCTGGCGATGGACCAGCGCGCGGAGGGGCCGTCGCCGTTCGTGACGGGCCCGAATGGCGAGATTTTGGACAAGAATCCGCTGAAGGATGTTCGTGTTCGCCGCGCGCTGTCGATCGCCATTAACCGGACCGCGATGGTCGATCGTGTCATGGAGGGGGTCGCCACCGCAACCGGGCAGATGATGCCGGAAGGTGGTTTTGGCTGGACGCCGGAGATCCCCGTGCCGGTCTTCGATCCGGACCTCGCGAAAAAATTGTTGGCGGAGGCGGGGTATCCGAACGGGTTGCGGATCACGATCCACTCGACCAAGGGCCGTTATGTCAACGACACGAAGGTGGTGCAGGCGGTCGCGCAGATGTGGCAGCGGATCGGGGTGCAGACCGCCATCGAATTGCAGCCTTGGAGCACCTACGCGACCCGCGTGCACAAAGGCGAGTATTCGATCATGATCGGCGCCGTCGCGGCCGTGACCAGCGAGAGTTCGCAGGTGTTGCGGAGCGCGATGGGCAGTTACGATCCGCCGAACGGGTGGGGCGGGTTCAACTGGGGGAGATATTCGAACAGGGAGCTCGACGCGCTGGTGCTGCGCGCGGCGACCATCGCCGATAACGGGGCGCGGGAGCAGGTGCTGCGCCGGGCGATGGTTATTGGCACGAACGATGTCGCCAATATTCCGCTGCATTTGCAAAAGACCACATGGGCGATGCGGCGGGAGCTTATTTATTCGGGCCGTTCGGACGATCAGACGCGGGTGGCGGATATCGTACCGGCGAAGTGACGGGATGGGCGGTTGGCTTGAATTGGCCGCGGTCTCCGCGGGGTCGCGTGTTTCGATCGTCGCGTGGAGGTCTCTGGCGGGTGGCGGACGAATATTCGCTGTTCGCCACCGTAGCCTCGCCGCCCTACGGTGGCCGTACATCCGCCGAATGAAAATCCGCCGTCTGGCACGCACTCTCCTCGTCATGGCCCGACCTGGTCGGGCCACCGGGAGTGCCAGAAAGGCGGGGTTGTGCCGCTCCCGGTCCCCCGATCGAGTCGGGGGATGACGAGGAGATGTTGTGCTTGACTTCGAATTTTCATTCCGTGGATGTATGGCCACCGTAGGGGCGCCGCCAGGGGCCGTCGCCGGGACCGATGGCCCAGACGATAGTGGCGGTCCCACGCCTAGCGAGCCGCGGGGGCGACGATCGGGTCTTCGAATCCGGGCCGCTTATAACGCCGCGACCGCGCAAGGGGCGTTGGTCCTCGCGCGGTTTTGGGGCGGCGTTCCCGGTGTTTTTTACGCCGCCTGTCCCAGTGGAAACGCCACGCCGTTGTCGTGCAGGTGGCATGCCGCGACGTGGCCGGGCGCGACTTCCCGCAGGGCCGGGGCTTCCGCTTTGCAGCGTGCCGTGGCGTAGGGGCAGCGGGTGTGGAAATGGCAGCCGGTTGGCGGGCTGATCGGGCTGGGCACGTCTCCGGTGAGAATAATCCGGCGCCGGTTGCGTGCCCCGGACCGGGCGATCGGGGCGGCGGAGAGCAGTGCCTCGGTGTAGGGATGCAGAGGCATTTCGAAGAGCGACGTCTTGTCCGTCATCTCCACGATCCGTCCCAGGTACATCACCGCGACGCGATGGCTGATGTGTTCGACGACGGCCAGGTCGTGCGCGACGAACAAATAGGAGAGGTTGAACTCTTCTTGCAGGTCCATCATCAGGTTGACGATTTGGGCCTGAATCGACACGTCCAGCGCGGAAACGGGTTCGTCGCCGACGATCAGTTCGGGGCCCAGCGCCAAGGCGCGGGCGATGCCGATGCGTTGGCGTTGGCCGCCGGAGAATTCGTGGGGGTAGGAGTCCATCAGCCGGGGGCGGAGTCCGACGCGTTCGAACAATGTCGCGACTTTCTCCCGGCGTTCCGCGCGGCTGGAGGTGTCGCCGTGAATCACCAGCGGTTCGCTCACGATATCGCCCACGGACATGCGGGGGTTTAGCGAGGCGTAGGGGTCCTGGTAGATCATTTGCATGCGCCGCCGGTAGGGGCGCATGGCTTCCCGGTCGAGGTTGGTGATGTCCGTGCCGGAGACCTTGATCGATCCGCCCGTCGGTTCCAGCAATTTAAGAAGTGTGCGCCCGGCGGTGGATTTGCCGCAGCCGCTTTCCCCGACCAGGCCGAGGGTTTCGCCGGCGTTTATGTGGAAGGACACCCCGTCGACGGCGCGGACCTGGCCGGACACGCGCGAGAACGAGCTTTTTTGCACGGGGAAATGTTTTTTGAGGTCCTGGACCTCGATCAGGGCGGTCATGTGCTTGCACCCAGGATTTGTTCGGCGTTCCAGCAGGCGATCCAGTGTTCGGGCCGGTGCATTTCCAGCGGCGGCACGGCCTGGCGGCATTGGTCGGAGGCGAAGCCGCAGCGTGGGGCGAAGGAGCATCCCGCGGGGAGGCGCGCCAGGGAGGGGACCATGCCTTTGATTTCCGTCAGGCGGGGGCGTTCGGAGGTGGCCCAGGCGGCGGAGTCGAGCTGGGGAATGGAGCCAAGGAGGCCTTTGGTGTAGGGGTGACCGGGGTGGTCGAAGAGTTCGTCGACCGGGGCTTCCTCGACTTTGCGTCCGGCGTACATCACGACGACGCGGTCGGCGTTTTCGGCGACGACGCCGAGGTCGTGGGTGATCAGCACGACGGCGGTGCCAAGGCGCTCGCGCAGATCGCGGATCAGGTCGAGGATTTGGGCCTGGATGGTGACGTCGAGGGCGGTCGTGGGTTCGTCGGCGATGAGGACTTTCGGATTGCAGGACAGGGCCATCGCGATCATCACGCGCTGGCGCATGCCGCCGGAAAGTTGATGCGGGTAGGCATGGGCGCGTTTTTCCGGTTCCGGAATGGAGACCTTGCGCAGCATCTCGACGGCCGCGGCCATCGAGTCTTTCTTCGACAGGCCTTGATGCAGGGCGATGGCCTCGGCGATCTGTCCGCCCACCGTGTAGATGGGGTTCAGCGAGGTCATCGGCTCCTGGAAGATCATGGAGATGTCGTTGCCGCGGATTTGTTCCATCTCCGTGTCGGACAGCGACAGCAGGTCGCGGCCTTCGAACCGGATCTGGCCGCCGACGATTCGTCCGGGCGGGCTGGAGACCAGGCGGAGGATGGACAGAGCGGTCACGCTTTTGCCGCAGCCGGACTCGCCGACCACGCCCAGTGTTTCGCCTGCTTTCAGGTGGTACGATACGCCGTTGACCGCGCGAATCACGCCGTCAGGGGTGAAGAAATGGGTTTGGAGGTCATCGACCTCCAGCAATGCCTGCCCGGAACTCAAGCGTGACTCCCTGTGATTCGCCGTGTAAACGACCCGCGTTACGGCGGGCCGGCACGGCATAAACGTCCGGCCGCGACAAAATCGAACCGGCAGGGAGATACGAATAACATGGCCAGTACATTTGGAAAGCCCACGCGGCGCGGTATGATGAAGGGTGGCGCGGCCGCCGTCGCCGCGGCTTATGGATTTCACCCTGAATGGGCCAAGGCGGAGATTCCGCTGGAATACGATGGGTCGAAATTCCAGATGGCGGCGCCAGAGGCGACACCGAAGCGTGGCGGGGTGTTGCGGTACGGGATCACCAATCGTCTCCCGCATTTCGACATGCACCAGTCCGGCACCATCAACTCGCTGGGCGCGCAGGGCTGCATGTACGACAATTTGATCCGGCGCGACCCGCGGGATTCCGGCAAGACGATCGTGCCCGATCTCGCGCATAGCTGGGAAATCGCCAAGGACGGTAAGACGTTCACGTTCCACCTGCGCAAGGACGTGCGTTTCCACGACGGCGCCGAACTGACGTCCGACGACGTCAAGGCGACCTTCGACCGCATTCGCAAGCCGCCCGCCGGTGTCAGCATTCCCCGTTCCACGCTGTTCGCGACGGTCGACGAGATCGCCACGCCCGACAAGCACACGGTTCAGTTCAAGCTGGGCGCCGCGCGGTCCGTCAACTTCATGATGTCGTCCTTCGCCAGCGGCTGGAACACGATCGTCCGGCGCAAGACGCTGGAAGACAACGCCTATAATCTGCGCAAGGTCTCCGACATTCCGGGCACCGGTCCTTATAAGAGCAAGCGCCGGGTCGAGAACGAGTTGTGGGTCATGGAGGCCAACAAGGATTACTGGAACAAGGGCCTGCCGTACCTGGATGGGATCGAGTTCTACAGCCAGATTCCGTTTTCGACGGAGCTCGGCTCATCGGTTCTCGCGGGCCGCACCGATTACGCCCGCATCTGCGATCCCGTGTCCGCGCGCAAGGCCGCCGCGACGCCGGGCATGAGCGCGGCGCGCTTCTATCAGAGCGTGATTCAGGGCGTGTGGGTGAACAACAAGAAGAAGCCGTACGAAGATCCCCGGGTCCGGCGCGCGATGCATCTGGCGTTCGACAAGCCGACTCTGGTCGACGCGGTGAAGGACATCACGCCGATGATGGTGGGCGGGTTTATTTATCCGTTCTCCGAGTTCGCGACTCCGTTGGATCAACTGCGTAAGAAGGTTGGATATCAGGACGATACGACCGCTGCGTTGAAAGAGGCGAAGGCGTTGATGACCGCCGCCGGGTTCGGAAGCGGCATCAAGAAGGTCGACTTCCTGGTGCGCGACGTCGCCAGCTTCAAGGTCTGGGCGCAGGCGATTCAGGCGATGTTGCAGGAAGGTCTCGGCATCGAGTGCCAGTTGCGCACGGTCGTCGAGTCCGTTTGGTTCGACGATGTGAAATCCGGCAACTTCGATCTCGCGATCGGCGCCGTGGTGTCGACGTTGCTCGATCCGTCGGATTACTTCAACGCCTGGTATCGCTCGGGCGGGTCGCAGAACTACTCGAACTGGGTCAATCCGAAGTTCGACGCGCTGGCCAACCAGATCGATGCCGAAGTGGATCCGGCGAAGCGTCTGGCGTTCATTCGCGCGGCGGAAGAGATCATGGAGCAGGACCCGCCGGTGCTGCCGATCTCGTGGGAGAACATTCTCGATATTTACTACAACTACGTGAAGGGCCACAATCCGAAGGATTATTTCGGGATTTACGACGTGGTTCGCTTCGACACGTTCTGGCTCGACAAGGCCTGAGGCGAAAGGGCCGGGGGTTCGCGCCTCCGGCCCGTCTTAGCTGTCCAGCACGCTGTCCCAGTAGAGATAATCGCGCCAGCTCGTGTGCAGGTAATTCGGCGGGAAGGCGCGGCCGTTATCCTGCAACTCCCAGGTGGTGGGTTGTCTGGGGGCCTTTTTGGGGAACATCCGGCATTCCCGCGGCAGATAGGACGCCTTACGCAGATTGCAGCCGCCGCAGGCGGTTACCACGTTTTCCCACGTCGTGCGCCCTCCGCGGCTGCGCGGGATCACGTGATCGAAGGTCAGATCGGGGGTCGGGAAGCGGCCGCCGCAATACTGGCAGTGGAACGCATCGCGCAGGAACACGTTGAACCGGGTGAAGGCCGGACGCCGCGCGGAGGGGATGTAATCCTTCAACGCGATCACGCTCGGCAGCCGCATCGACATGCTGGGGGAGTGGACCTCGTTGTCGTATTCGCTGAGAACCGAGACCCGGTCCATGAACACCGCCTTCACGGCGTCCTGCCAGGACCAGAGCGACAACGGAAAATAGGACAACGGACGGAAGTCCGCATTGAGCACAAGCGCGGGAAAATTCTGTCCGCCGTCGAGCAAGCGCCTGTCCTTTGCGTTCGGGCGCGAACCTCGTCTGGGTCACTCAAACTCGACCCGTTTCGTGGCCGCGTCGTCGATCTATGAGGGAAGCATGGCACGCTGCCCGAGTCGCCGCAACCGCGCGAACGATGGCAATCGTGTGAATATGGGGGGCGCATCGTTCGCTTTGTAACCATGCGACAAGCGGGCGGGGGGCAAGGTGGCGTACTTCATGTCTTGACGGATTCGCATGCACGTCAGCCGCTTCAGCGTTCCCCGGCGATTGGGAGACTGGTTATCCGCCCCGCGCGCGGCGGCAATCGGGCAGGCCGCCGCGTTGGCACAGGCCACGCTGCTGGTGCTGCTGGCGTTGTTTCAGCACGGGTTGTTGCCGGGAACAGCGGAATCCCCGACCGCCAGCGACTTCGTTAGCTTTTACGCCGCCGGAAAGCTCGCGCTCGCGGGAACACCCGCATTGGCGTACGACCAGGCCGCGCATTACGCGATGGAGCAACATTTCGCCCCGGCGGGCGCGCCGTATCAGTTTTTCTTCTACCCGCCGGTTTTCCTGCTGCTGTTCGCGCCGATCGCGGCGTTGCCCTATGGCGTGGCGTTTTTTGGCTTCGAGGCCGCGACCTTCGCCGCGTTCCTGTGGGTCGCGCGGCGGATCGTGGGGACAGCGGACCGGACCTGGATCGGCGCGGTGCTGGCGTTTCCGGCGATCTTTTGGACTATTGGTCTCGGGCAAAACGCCTTTCTGACCGCCGCCTTGTTCGGGGGGTTCACGCTGGCGCTGCGCGAACGCCCAGGGGTGGCGGGCGGATTATTGGGGCTGGTTTGTTATAAGCCGCATTTCGGGTTGCTGGTGCCGATCGCTCTGCTCTGTGGCGGCCATTGGCGCGCTTTCTTCGCCGCCGGGGCGACGGTCGTGGGCCTGGTGGGGCTTTCCGCGGGGCTATTCGGCGTGGAAACCTGGCGGGCCTATCTTTTGGCGTTCGCGGAGGCGGATTCGGTCTACGCCACGGGCCGGATCGATTACGCCGGCATGATCTCGGTGTTCGGGGCCGCGCGCCTGATGGGGTTCGCGCCGTCCGTCGCCTACCCCGTTCAGATCTGCGCGAGTCTGATCGCGGCGGGTCTGGTGGTTTGGGGGTGGCGGCGGACCGAGGCCTTTCCGGCGCGCGTGGCGCTGTTGCTGGCCGCCACGATGCTGGCGGTGCCGATGGCGATTCTTTACGACAAAATGTTGCTGCTGGTGGCCATGGCGTGGCTGGCGCGCCAGGCGCGAACGGACGGGTTCTCCGGCCGGGAGAAGATCTTGCTGATCTCCGTCTATCTGACGTCGCTGCTGGATTACGCCGCCGGCGCGGCCTGGGCGGTGCCGCTCGGTCCGGCCGCGAGCCTCGCCGTGCTGGCCGTGGCGGTGCACCGGTTAAGCCCGCGCCCGCGAACAATTCGGGTGGGAGCGGTGGCCGCCGCGTAACGGGCGGACCGCTCCAGCCCAGTCCTATTGCGGAATGATCCCGCCATCGACGTTGTAATTCTGCCCGGTGATGTTCCGCGCGCCCGGCGTGGCCAGAAACACCGCCAGCGCCGCGATATCCTCGGGGTCGTTGGCGCGCCCCAGCGGGATCGCCTCCGCTCGTTTCTTCTCCATCTCCGCCACCGAAATCCCCTGCTCCTGGGCTCGCACCGACAGGTTTGCCTCCGATAACGCTGTTTTCGTCACCCCGGGACACACGGAATTCACGTTTATGTCATATTTCGCGAGTTGTTGCGAGGCCGTCCGCGTCAGGCTGATCACCGCGCCCTTGGACGCGGCATAGGCCGCGTTCGATGTGCCGGCGTAACCCTTGCCGGCGATCGAGGCGATGTTGATAATGCGGCCGGAACGGTGGGGAATCATTTCGCGGGCGACGCGCTGCAAACAGAAAAAGACGCCCTTCGCGTTGACCCGATGGATGCGGTCCCAGTCGGCCTCGGTCAGGTCCATGATATCGGCGCGGCGGGTAACACCGGCGTTGTTCACGAGAATGTCGATCTGCCCGAACGCCGCGAGCGCCTGCTTCACCATCGCGTCGATCTGGCCGAGATCGCCGACATCCGCCGCGACCGCCACCGCTTTACGCTGGAACGCGGTTATCTGGTCCGCCGTTGTCTGGGCGCCCGCGGCGTTGATATCGGCGGCGACCACGTTGGCCCCCGCCTCCGCCAGCATCCGCGCGCAGGCCGCGCCAATGCCCGATGCCGCGCCGGTGACGAGCGCGACCTTGCCGTTGAGAATCATTCCAGGACCTCCAAAGTTCGGAACAACAGACAATGGATGCGCACCGGCGTCAAAGGCCGCGTGTTCGTCCCGCCACTGGGATTCGCCATGCGCCTATTTTCTGGCGAACGACCGTTCGCGTGCTGTCTCGGCCAGCAAATCGCTCGTGGCATTATAATATCGATCTCTCAACCTGAACACGAAGTCGCACCCAGAGACCCTCCCGCCGCCGGAATTTATCAAATTTTACCACATTCGGCCAGAATCATCCATTGTCCAGGTCCCCGAAACCCTCCCCATACCTCTTGGAAAGGTAAAACTTCCGGACGCGGACCCGTCGGCCCGATAGTTTACCTGAAATGTTGTGTCCTGCCTCCCGGGCTGGAGGCCGCTGACGGTTGTGTTCGAGTACAGCGCGATTGTCTTGGGTTTACTTAACTTAATTCCGCCTTGCGCCAGGAATTGCCTAACCGTCGCGGAGGCGGGTTGCGGCGGCGCAGACCCACTAAGCACGGTGAAAGTAATAAACGAAAGACACAACGCCGCCTGTTGCATGTCCATTATCCCAATTTGAGTCTACCACCGTACAACATTTCGTTCTCTGTCGGCACAAATAATTTCTCGCTAAATCGAACGGTAACGCGCGTGCCGGGGTTCGCTACGCCCCGAGAGCGGACACTCGCTCCGGCCGCATGTTTGAAAATGCCGTCGATCGAGTATTTTTCGCCCGGTTCCGTTTGACGAGGCCTCACGGGCCGCGCGACATTGGGAAGCCAGCGCGTTCGACAAGTCAGTGGCGATCCGCGTCCGAACCATGTATTCTCAAAGCCACTTCAGGAGGCGATCCCAATGAGCGACACCGTCGATGTTGCCATTCCGCTCGACGCGGGCGTCGCGCGCGGTCTCGATACCCAACCGCAGCGGGACGCCGCCGGTCGCATTCTCAGCGCCTTATTGCGCGATGGGCACACCCGGACCGCGCTCGCCGCGGCCATCGCCGCCGCGAAGCGAGAAGCGCGCGAGACCAACCTGACGGACGCGGACATCGACGCCGAACTCGCGGCATGGCGGAACGAGGACACGGCTTGATCGTCGTTTTCGACGCCTCGTCGTTTGTTTCCGCCGCCCTCAAGGCCGACAGCATCCCGGAACGCGCCCTGCTTCGCGCCGTTGCCTGGCCGAACCGGCTGATCCTGTCGTGCGCGGTCGAGGACGAATACCGAGAGGTCCTCTTCCGTCCAAAATTCGATCGCTTCGTGTCTCTGGAGCGGAGGCGCCTGGTTCTGGACCTCGCGATCGTCGCGGCGCGCAGGGTCGAACCACGGGACACGGTGCGGGAATGCCTCGACCCGAAGGACGACAAATACCCCGCACTCGCCGCCGGCGGGGGCGCGGATGTTCTGGTCAGCAGCGATATTCGCCATCTGCTATCGATGCATCCCTGGCGCGGTATCCCGATTTTGTCGCCGTCCGATTTTCTCTCGTTTCCGGGGCGGCGTTGACACGCCCTTGGCACCGCCAGGCCCATGCGTTACCGACGGCCCACCGACAAACCGGAGTGGCGCCCATGACCGACCCCTGCGACCTGACAGCCGTGGAGGCGCGCCGCCTGATCGGCGCCAAACGCCTCGCCCCCAGCGAACTGCTGGAAAGTTGCATCGCGCGGATCGAGGCGATCGACCACGCCGTCAACGCCATCCCCGCGCGCGATTTCGCCCGCGCCCGCCTGGCCGCCAAGGCGGCGGACGACGCCGTCGCCATGGGCCGCGACCTGCCGCCGCTGCACGGTCTGCCCATCGGCATCAAGGACCTGGAGGAAACCGGCGGCCTGGTCACCACCCATGGCAGCCCGATTTTTCGAAATTATATCCCCGCAGAGGACGAGCGGATTGTCGCCGCCGCGCGCGCCGCCGGGGCCATCGTCATCGGCAAGACCAACACGCCCGAGTTCGGTGCCGGCGCCAATACCCGCAATGCCGTCTATGGCGTCACGGTCAATCCGTTCGATGTCGAGAAATCGGCGGCCGGGTCCTCGGGCGGTTCCGCCGTGGCGCTCGCCACCGGCATGGCGCCGATCTGCACGGGGTCCGACACTGGCGGGTCGTTGCGCAATCCGGCGGCGTTCAGCGGCATTGTCGGGTTCCGGCCCTCGCCGGGCCTGGTGCCGTCGGACAAGCGAGGCATCGGCTGGACGCCGCTGCCGGTACTGGGGCCGATGGCGCGGACGGTGGCCGACACGTGTTTGCTGCTGGGCTCCATTGCCTCGGACGATACGTCCGACCCTCTGGCTTATTCCATCGACGGCGCCGCCGTCCGGACGCCGGGCGGTTTTTACCCGCCCGCCGAAATCGATCTTTCCCGGTTGCGCGTCGCCTTCACCCCGGATTTCGGTTTCGCGCCAGTGGAAAAGCATATTTCGGAGGTTTTCGCGGAAAAGACGGGATTGTTCCGGCACATGTTCGCCCGGGCGGAAGATGCCACCCCGGATTGTTCCGGTACCGACGAGGCGTTCGAGGTTCTGCGCGCTTTGACCTTCCTCGGTTCCCACGTGGACAAAGTCCGCGACCGCCCGAACGATGTCGGCCCGAACGTGCGCGCCAATGTGGAGGAAGGGCTTCGCTATTCCGCGCTCGACGTGGCCCGCGCGATGACCGCGCAGACCCAGATTTTTCGCAGATGGCAGTCGTTCTTCCGGCACCACGATGTCATTGTCACGCCGACCATGACCATTTCCCCGCGTTCCTGGCGGGAGCTTTACCCGGCCGAGATCGACGGCAAGCCGACACGGACGTATTTCCATTGGCTCGCGATGGCGTATGCCGTCACGATCGTCGGGCATCCGGCGGTGTCGTTGCCCGTTGGCCTGGACCGGAATGGCATGCCGTTTGGGCTCCAGATCGTCGGGCCAAGGGGCGGGGATGCGAAGGTTCTGGCGGTGGCGCATGCGCTTGAAAAATTGCTGGCGGGCGATTCCCGCACCGCGCGGCCGGTGCCCGATCTGACCCGGCTGAAAGCCGCTCGCCCGATCCGGGAGGCGGAGGGTTTCCTTGGCTTCGACTGAAAAACCGCCGGCGCGAAAACCGCCGAAGCCGAAACAGATGACCCGCGCCGCCGTGCGCGGGTTCATCGAGGCGATTTCCGGCGCCAATCCGGAGCCGGAAAGCGAGCTGGAATACACCGATCCCTACACGCTGCTTTGCGCCGTCGTCATGTCGGCGCAGGCGACGGATGTCTCCGTCAACAAGGTTACCCGCAAGCTTTACGCCGAGGCCGCCACGCCCGCCGCCATGGTCGCGCTGGGTGTGGAGGGGGTCGCGCGCCATATCCGTTCGATCGGTCTGTGGCAGGCGAAGGCCCGCAATGTCGTCGAATTGTCTCGGATTTTGGTGGAAAAGCACAATGGCGAGGTGCCCCACGATCGCGCCGCGCTGGAAGCTTTGCCCGGCGTGGGCCGCAAGACCGCCAGTGTCGTTCTAAACGTCGCGTTCGGGGAGTCCGCGATGGCGGTCGATACGCATATATTTCGCATCGGCAATCGCACGGGGATCGCGCCCGGCACGACCACGCGCGCGGTCGAGGACGGGCTGGTGAAGCGCATTCCGCCGGACTTGCTACGGCATTCGCACAACTGGTTGATTCTGCACGGGCGTTATATTTGCAAGGCCCGGAAGCCGGAGTGCTGGCGGTGTCCGGCGGTGGCGTGGTGTCTTTGTAAGGAGAAGACGCCGGCACAAGAATGATGCCGGCGCCGTGGCGTCAGCCCGTGCGTAACTCGCGCAGAATCGGCAGGAGGTATTCGGCGAATCCTTCCGGGTTTTCCGCGAACGGGAAGTGACCGATGCCTTTCATCGCCTGGAATTTCACGCCGGGGATTTTCGCCGCCGTCGCTTCCGACATCTCCACCGTGCAGGAATAATCGTATTCGCCGGTCAGCATGAACAGCCGGCAGCGGTTGGTATCGATTTTTCCGACCCGGTCCCGCGCGTCCCAGTCGCCCGAGTAAAACGCGATATCGCCGTAAAACACCGAGGGCCCGCCCTGGCCGTACTGCCAGGTGATTTGCTCCTGCCATTCCGCCGGGCTTTGCGGCGCCGACAGACTTCGGATCCATTCGGGCACGAACAGCGCCTGGTTCACGGCGGGGTGTGCGGCCCAAGGGTTTTGGCGTTGACGGACCTGCTCGCAGGCTTCGCAGGCGACGATGGCGGAGAAGGATTCGGGGTGCCGGTAGGCCAGTTCCAGGCAGATTTCCCCGGACATGGAGGCGCCGAGAGCAATGGGTTTATCGAGGCCGGCGGCGGCCACGAAACCCATGATGAGTTCGACATAGAGATCGGTGTTCAGGCGCCAGGAGCCGGGGATCGCGCCCTCGGGCGGCGGCGATTTGCCGTGAAAGGGCAGATCGAAGGAGACGAGCCGATGGTTTTCGACAATCCTTGGATCGGCCATCAGCCCGTGGAACTGTCGCCCGTCGGCGCCCGCGGTGTGCATGCACAGGATGTCCTGCCCGGTGCCCGCGGTCTCGTAATAGATCTGATAGGTCGTGCCGCCGACGGTCACGGGCACGTATCCGCCGGCGACCTTCGGTGTTTTTCTCGGGCCGCCGCGCGGGGCCAGGCTGACCGGCGCGGGGCTGGCGTTCCCCAACGCCAGCCACTTGCCGATGTCGAGCACGCGCCGCGCCAGATGCGCGAATTGCATGAAGGACAATGTGCTTCCTTCGATCCGGAAGTCCGGCAGCCGGTACATCATCGCGAACATGCCGTGGTGATGCCGTGGCGGGATCGGTTCGAGGAATTTCGACCAGATCCCGGCCGGCGCCGACAGGGTGAAGGACGGCGTGCCCTCGCCTGGCTGGGCCGCGCCCGCGATGAACTCGAAGGTCGAGACCGCGCCATCGACGGCGATCCCGAAGCAGCAAGCCCAGTCGCCGGCCCATGCGGCGATGACGGGGTCGGTGGCGCAGGCGGCGCGCCACGCGACGATGTCTGGAAACGCGGTCATTGCGGGTCGATCGTGTTCAGCACGACGGGGTGGTATTCGTCGCCGAAGCCGGCCGCTTCGGTTTCTTTCAGACGTTCCATCGTCAGTTTCGCCGCTTTCATGTCGAGGCCGGAGGCTTCCGCCATTTCCAGGGCGTAGGACAGGTCCTTCATCGCGTAGCGGGTCGAGAAGGCTTTCAGCGGGAATTCGCGCGGCAGCATGGCTTTCATGCCGTGATTGCGCAGCACGAAACTGTCGCCCGAGCCCATCGCCATGGTTGGCAGCAGGACGTCGGCCGGGACGCCGTTGCGCCGGCCGATCGCGATGGCCTCGGCCAGCGCCGCGCAATGCTGGAAGACCAACATGTTATTGAGGATTTTGACCACCTGGCCGCAGCCGGCCGGCCCGCAATGGGTGACATCCGTGCCCATGGTTTCCAGGATCGCGCGGACATGGGCGAAGGTTTCGTCCGTGGCGCCGACCATGATCGAGAGTTCGCCGCGTGAGGCCGCCTCCCGGGTGCGGGCGACGGGCGCGTCGGCGAACAGGATGCCTTTCGCGGTCAGGCGCGCGGCGATTTCCCTGGTCAACGCGACCGACGAGGTGCTGGTATCGACCACGCACTGGCCGGGCTTCAAATGCGGTTCGAGCGCGGCGACGACGCTCGCCATGGCTTTGCCGTCGGGCAGCGACATCAGGATGACGTCGGCTTTGGCGGCGATTTGTTCCATCGTGGCGGCAGTGACGGCGTTGGAGGCGAGGCGTTCGAGGGGCTCGGGGCGGAGGTCGAACGCGAGGATCGGTTTGCCGGAGCGGCGGGCGAGGTGACCGCACATGGGCTCGCCCATGACGCCAAGGCCGATAAAGCCCAGGGTGGCGATGGGATTGGGGGTCTGGGGCATGGGGGGCGTGTCTCCTGTGGTTCGGCGGGAGGCTTCCCATTTCGTGGCGATTTTGGCCAGAGGCCGTTGGGTGGGTTCCTGGGCGGCGCGTTTGGATCGGGCGCGGTTTGGGAGTATTCGCAGGTGGTCGTGTTGGGTCATAGTTTTGGGAAGGACTGGGAAATGACGAACGACGAAGCACCGCCGCCCGGCCCGTCCTCTTTGTCGGTGCGCGAGCGACAATGGCTGAAGGACAATCGCGAGGCCATAGCTTCTTATAATGACTGGATCGCGGAATACGGCGTGCCGCTGGAGGCGTTTTTCGAGGATTGACGCGTGTTCGCGCCGTTGGCGGTGTGGTTTTTTACCGCGGATAAGAAAAGGCGATAAGAAAAGATGCACGCGGATGTTCTTTTTGGGGCACGGGAAGTGCCTCGTGTTAGAAATCATCTGCGTGCATCCTTTCTTATCGCCTTCCTTTATCCGCGGTAAAATCGGGCGCTCGCGCGAGCCCGGACCGTGGGCCTGGGGCGGGAGCTGCCGGATGTGCGCCCGGAAACCCCCGCGCCCGGCTGCCGGGCACTGGAGCCACGCGGCGGAACCGGCCCGACACGCCAGTCACGGCGTGTCCCGCCGGTCATCCCCGCCCCTGCCGCCATCCCCGCGATGCGCGAGGGCAATCGCGCCATAAATCGACGACGACGCGAGATGCAGGACACAGGCCAGGACCGGGTGCTCGCCGATCAGGGCCAGAACGGACAGACTCGCGGTGGTCAGGGCCTGGAGGAAATAGGCGGCGGCGATGCGGTCCTGGCGGGCGAGGAGCGTCAGAAAATAAATCGCGGTAAACATGGTCACCTCTTTCGGTTTCGGGTGACCGTCCAAATATCTCCAACGGTGACTCGCCGCGCCACGCCGGGACGCATGGGGGCGAGGCCAACCGAAGCGGAAATCCCCGCGTTACCGCCACACGGAAGTTCAACCCCTTGGAAACGCGCGCTTTGTCTGTCAGGATTTTTTCGGAACCGCGGCATCCCGCGGGAAAGCGAAGCAATGCGAAGGAAACCCGAATGGCGAACGCGCTTCCGCCCCCCCAGGAGGACAAGGACTGGGCTCGCGAACAATTCGGGCTCACCTTGAAGGGGGTGTTTGCCCGCGGGTACTACAGGGGCCATCGGCGGGTCCGATACAGCGCGGCGCAACTTGCGCGGACGCTGCGCGACGCGGGCGCAAACGATGACTTCGAGATAAGCGACAAGGCGGTTCAAGAATGGGCCAACGGAACCAGTTTTCCGCGCGTCATCGAACCCGTGGTCGCGGCCGTGGCGAAATGGGATACGGAAGTCGCCGATAAATTGAAATATTATTTCGATGTTGGGCAGGGCGCCGCGCGCCGCGCGCGCGATTCGGACGAACCGCCACAGATTTCCCTGGACTGGGATGAACGCACTCAGCGGCCGGGTGTTTTGTCCGGCGTTCAGATCGAATTGTTGCGTCCTTTCAAAGGTAACCAACCCGGCGAGGTGAAGGTCAACGCGAAATTATATTTTGGACTTACACCTTATCGGAAAGAGGACGGACCCCGATATCTGATTGGTGTACGCGCGCCGGAACTCCGCATTCTCTCCGACACGCACACAGTCTCCGCGATGATCGGGGACGACGCCTTACCTCATACCAATTTCGCGACGTCCGGCACGCGGAGCGCGCGCATCAAACCCTTGCCCGATACACTTGGCAGAGTCATCGGCGATCCGCTTCGTGACCCAACGGATAATCCGGCCCGCGAGAAGAGCGTGGCGGACATGCAGCCCAGTCAAACCGGGGAGATCGGTAAAATCGAACTTATTGTTGTCGTCGATCAGGACGAATTGGTCGTTTCGCAGAAGGCCGCGGACGGAACGGAGCGGTTGGTGCGCGGAGATGGTGCCAATCCAAATCGCAAGGCGGTTCTCGCCGCGATTTTGGCCAAGGAAACCGGAATGACGGACGATGGATTCGTCATTCTCGCGGGGGCCGCGATGACGTACCGGCCACGGTCCGATGTCAAACGTTGACGGCCGGGCGGCGATCGCTCGCGTTCTGGAGTCGAATTCAGACCGCTTCACCGATCTGGTGGACGCCGCGGGGCTCGTTCGGGCGCGCGATTTCCGGCGCGCGAATTTACGGCGTACCAATTTGAGTAACGAAATCCTGTCGGGATTCGACTTCAACGCGGCACATTTCGAAGGCGCGGACCTGACGGGCGCGGATGTCCGAGGCGTTAACTTCGGGGAGGCGAAAGGCCTCGCCCAGGCCAACCTGACCGGCGTCCTCGAAGACGCCTCGACACGCTGGCCCGCCAACACTCACCGCCCCGGCACCCTCCTCTACATCCCCCCGGGACGCTTCCTCATGGGCACCCCCGAAGCCGAGGGCGGACGCGAGTACGACAAACTCTCCGACACCGACGACGAACGCCCCGTCCACGAGGTGACCATCCCCCGCGGCTTCTTCCTGGGCCGCACGCCCGTCACCGTCGGCGAGTTCCGCCGCTTCGTCGCCGAAACCAATCGGAAGATGCCCAAGGGCGCCTGGACCTGGACCGAGGGCAAAGGCTGGGGTCAGAATGACGAAGTCGATTGGGCCAACCCGGGCTTCCCCCAGGACGACCGTCACCCCGTGACCTGTGTCAGCCACGAAGACGCCACCGCCTATGTCGATTGGCTCAGCGAGGAAACCAGGCGGGAGTATCGCCTGCCGACGGAGGTGGAATGGGAATACGCCTGCCGCGCGGGTACGCGGACCGCCCGGTTCTGGGGGGATGGAAGAGAGGGCGCGGTGGAGTACGCCAATGGCGCGGACCGGAGTCTCGCATTGGCCACGAAAGAAGACCCAGCCCAGGAGAATCGTTTTTTTTCGCATGACGATGGATTCGCGTTTACGTCCCCTGTGGGCGCGTTCAAGGCCAATCCGTTTGGTTTGTTCGATATGTTGGGCAATGTTTTGGAGTGGTGCCGGGACTGGTACACGCCAAATTACGTGAATTCACCCAATAATGGGACAGAAAATGCAACCCCAGATAATCCTGATTCGCGCGTCCTGCGCGGCGGGTCCCGGGACGGCGTCCCCAGGGGCCTCCGTTCGGGCACCCGGAACAGGAACGATCCCCGGTACCGGTACAACTACATTGGCTTCCGAGTGGCCAGGGCGCTTGCGCCTCTTGAATCTTAGACTCTTTGACTCTTTTGTTCTTGCTTCCTTGCTGTCGTCCGGCGGAGCCGGTCGATTTTTTTCGCTTTCTGGCTTTGGTACCGAATTTCCTTGCGCGACTCGAACGCCGCGGCGCGAGCGTGATTTATGAACGATGTCCCCAGCAACGCGCGGCGCACCGGCCCAGCCTTGGAAGCGATGTATCAATTTCTGGTCTGGCTTGTTCCGACCATCGACGGTTTCCCGCGCAAACGGAAATTCGTGCTTGGCGATCGGATAGAAGTCGCGGCTTTGGATGTGCTGGACCATTTGATTTCGGCCACGTTCACCCGGAACCGCGATGCCGCGCTCGCCGGCGCCAATCTTGGTATAGATCGCCTGCGGTTTTTGTTACGTCTGTCGGAAGAACTCGGACTGATCGACCTTCGGCGTTACGAACACGCGGCGCGCGGACTGGACGATGTGGGACGCATGATCGGCGGCTGGAAGAAAGCGCATCATGCCCAAACAGCATGACGATCTGTTCAAGGACATCGCGAACTTCCAGGCTTTGCTGGCCGCGTATCGGCGGGCGGTGAAAGGCAAGCGCCACGCGCCCGGCGCGGCGGCCTTCGCGGCGAATCTGGAACCCAATTTGTTACGTTTGGAACGCCAGTTGCGCGATAAAACATGGCGTCCCGGCCGTTACACGGAAATTCAGGTGCGCGATCCGAAGCCTCGGCTGGTTTCGGCGGCGCCGTTCCGTGACCGTGTCGTGCATCACGCGTTGTTCGCTGTCATATCGCCGATTTTCGAGCGCGGATTCATCGCCAACAGCTACGCCAACCGCATCGAAAAGGGCACGCACCGGGCGATCGACCAGTACGAACGCTGGCGCGACCGTAACGCGCATGTCCTGCGTTGCGACATTTACCGGTATTTCCCGGCGATCGATCACGCGATCCTGAAGCAGGCCCTCGCACGCCGCATTGGTTGCGCCGAAACATTGTGGTTGATCGATGCGTTGATCGACGGCTCCAACGCCCAGGAAACCGTGGATATTCACTATGCCGGCGCTCACGACTCCCCTCATTTTCAGATCGCCCCGAAAGTATTGGCGAAAACCGGCACTTCGGCGAGCATCGCGGCGAACCGTTCGGCCAGTGGCAGCAGGCGCTTCTCGGGCATGGTTGGGATGAGATCGTATAGCATGCAACCCTGAC